>JBDNIL010000251.1:0-16167 GCA_041688355.1 Verrucomicrobiales bacterium
GCCGGCGATGTCAGCGGTGGCATGTTTGAAGGTATCGACGCGATAGTCGGATTTCTGGTTCTTCGCATCGGGCCCGTGGCATTTGAAGCATTTGTCCGAGAGGATGGGGCGCACGTCGCGATTGAACTGCAGCTTCTCGGCAGAGATAGCCGTGGCAGGGAGAGTGAGTGCGATGCCGAAGGCGATGAGGAGGGCGTGCTTCATCCGGAAGGGAAATTTTTTTTCAGCGAGTGGCTTCCTTATAAACGTCGACAGGCGGTCCGATCTCACGCAAGTTCCGACCCTCATGCATCGCGCAATCGCGGCTTATTACGACACGATCGAATGGCTCGGAGACCTCGTCGCCGGGCTTGAGCTCGACTACGCCGCCCTGCAGCGTCCGCTGAAACGCTGCGATCTCGCCCAGTGTGGGGGAAACTGCTGCTACGACGGCGCCTATCTCGGGGACGAAGAGGCCGAAGTCATCCGTGAAGTCGTGCGGACTTCGCGCGCTGATCTCGAGCGCATCGGTCTTGATCTGCCGGAGCAGACCGTCGTCTTCGGTTCGTGGCAGGACTCGGTCTCGGGACCGAAGACGGCGACCCGACCCTCGTCCCTGCGGCAGCAGATCCAGGATTACCCGCCACATTTCGCCGACACCGCCTGCGTCTTCCTGCTCCCTGATGCGCGCTGCGGGTTGCAAGTCCTCGCCGTCGAGCGTGATTTGCCGCCCTGGTACTACAAGCCGGTGACCTGCTGGATGCACCCGCTCACGATCGAGAGCGCGTCGGGGAATCGCGCCGTGCTGACGCTCCACGACGAGGCCGGTGATCCGCAGCGCTACGAGGGCTACGACGGATTCGTGAGCCGCACGCATTGTGGCCGGACCTGCGAGGGCGGGGCTCCCGCCTATCGCGTTCTAGCGGAGGAACTCACCTTTCTCGGCGGGCTCGCCGGTCGGGACCTCGCGGCCGAGATTGTCGCTCAATGGGACGCCCCGTTGAGCGCCTCGAGTGGACCTGACTGACTCACCTTGAGCCCCATTTTTTGCGCTCTCGTCTTCCAGAGATTACGGGCGAACTCCTGCATGTCATCCCGCGTGTCAGCCTCGTCGACGATCTCCAGACCGAGGAGGGTCTCGACGACATCCTCCATCGTCACGAGCCCGCTCATGCCCCCGTACTCGTCGAGGACGATGGCGACGTGGTGACGGTTCGCGACGAGATGCTGGAAGGCGTCGGTCAGTCTCGTGACCTGCGGTATCGCCGCGATGGGACGACTGAGATCGCGGAGCTTGAGCTTGTCTTTGCCCTGGGCGGCGGCGAGGAGGATGTCGTGCTTCAGCGCAAAACCGCGGATGTCATCCCGATTTTCAACAAAGATCGGGACTCGGGAAAAGGGCGAACTGTCGTGCCGCTCGAGATAGTGGCGTACTGTCGTCTCTTCGCTGAGAGCAAAGACGACGACCCTCGGGGTCATCACCTCTTTCACCGAGATGTCGCGGAGCTGGAGCAGATTCGCGAGGATGCGTGACTCGTCCTCTTTCAGATCGCCCCGGGCCGTCCCGATCTGGGCCATCACCTTCAACTCATCGCGACTGAAGGCGGCCTCGAGCTGATGCCCTTTGCTGAACAGCTCGATGATCCAGACGACCGGCCCCATCAGGCGAGTCAGCCACATCAGGCTGTAGCTCACCCATGGGCCCCAGCTTCGCCAGTAGCGCGCCCCGAGGTTCTTCGGGATGATCTCCGAGGTCACGAGAATGGTGATCGTCATGATCACGGCGGCGAGCATATCCCAGCGCCCCCCGCCGAGCTCGGCGACCTGCGAGGCCACCGCCATCGCGCCGATGGTGTGGGCGATCGTGTTGAGTGTGAGGATCGAGGTGAGGGGGCGGCCGATCCGCGTTTTGAGATCTTCGAGGCGAGTGCCCACTTTGGGCCGCTCGTTCTTGAGGTTGGCGATGTAGGGGTCGGTCACGCTCAGGATGACGGCCTCCCACACAGAACAGAAAAAAGAAATCCCGATCGCGAGGCAAAAATAGACAATCAGCAGGGTCCAGGAACCGGAGGGAGTCACTTCGAGACCACCGGAGCTCAGCGCCGCGACGAGAGAGGGAAACATAACTGCGATAAGTTTTGACCGGAATCCCATTCTCTTCAAGCATTATCGGATGCCGGGCATCCGCCGCCCGGAACGCCGGGAAAAATGGCGTTGTCAGCGACCGCACCTTCGTCGATCTTCGTAAACCCGATGTCACGGAGAAGGTGCTGATATGTTTTATTCCAGAGGTTTCACGGTGCCTGTCTGTTTGAGTCTGTTGGTGCTTTCTGTCTTCTCGTCGCGAGGTGACGAGCCGGCCGAGCTTCCACCCCTCGCTGCGAAATACTGCACCGCCTGCCATATCGCGCCTTCGCCCGATACGATCACACGCGCGCACTGGCCCGAGCTCTTCGGGTTGATGGCGACCTGGATGGGAGAGAAAGAGATCCCCATCGACGAGGTCGAGTTCAGGCAACTGCTCGATCATTACACCGCGAACAGTCCTGAAAAGATGGAACTGCTCCCCGACGATCTCGAGCAGAGCCAACTCGTTTTTGAGCGAGGCGAAGTCGGCCTCGAGTGTACCGCCGATCGCCCGAAGATCACGAACCTGAATATCACCGACCTCGACGGGGACGGGAAAAACGACATCCTCGTCTGTGACGACGTCGCCGGGCGGGTCTCGTGGATCAGGATCGAAGACGGGAAATGGAACGAAGTCTACCTCGCCGACATCGTCACCCCGGTGAAGACCACCGTCTTTGACTTCAACGGCGACGGGCACAAGGACATCGTCGTGGCCTCGCTCGGATTCATCAGCCCGACCGACGATCTGATCGGCTCCGTCTGGCTGCTCATCAATCGGGGGGACATGACCTTCGAGCCGATGCAGCTCGTTGGCGACATCGCCCGCGTCGCCGATGTGCGGCCGGCGGACTTCAACCGCGACGGCAAGACCGATTTCATCGTCGCGCAATTCGGTTGGAGAAAGACCGGCGGGCTCCTGTGGCTCGAGCAGGTCACCCCGACCCTGTTTCTCCAGCACGAGATCGCCGCCGTGAATGGGGCGATGCGCGTCGAGGTGCTCGACTACGACGGCGACGGTCATCTCGACTTCATCACCCTGCTCTCGCAAGAGCACGAGAGCATCGTCCTGTTCCGGAATGACGGGAGCGGGATCTTCGCGAGCGAGGTGCTCTACCGGGCCCCGCATCCCGCCTACGGCACTTCGGGCTTCGAGATCGTCGATCTCGATCGCGACGGCGACCTCGACATGATCGTCACGAATGGTGATATGATGGACGAGATCTCCCTCGCCAAGCCCTATCACGGGCTGCGCTGGCTCGAGAACATCGACGGGGAATTCATCCCCCGCGATCTCGTCCGCATGACCGGCGCCTACTGCGCGCGGGCGCACGACATGAACGGTGACGGCCATCTCGACATCGTCGTCTCCAGTCTCAACTTCACCTGGGGCGAAAGCGACGCCCCCAGCCTGATCTGGCTCGAGAATGACGGGGCGCAGAATTTTACCGCGAGCAAGATCCTCTATGCGCCGACGAACCTCGCGACCATGGACGTCGGTGACATCAATCAGGACGGCATCCCCGACATCGTTGTCGGCGGGCTCCACGTCCCCGGACCACTCGGGCGCCACGCGCGGGTCACCGCCGTCTTCGGCACGGGGAAAATCCAGAGCAAAGACGCGGCAAAAAAGTGATACCGCCGCAGCGCGACCTCACGCCCGCTTTCTCGCGAGGAAGTACTCGACCGAGTCCACCAGCGCGCGCCAGCTCGCCTCGATGATGTTGTAGCTGACCCCGACCGTTCCCCAGTTCGTCTGATGATCCGAGCTCAGGATGAGCACGCGGGTCTTCGCCGCCGTGCCCATGTGGCTGTCGACGATGCGGACCTTGTAGTCCTCGAGTTCCATCTCGTCGATGTAGGGATAGGCAGGGCGCAGAGCCTTGCGGAGAGCGGCATCGAGCGCATTGACCGGGCCATCGCCCTCGGCGACACGATACTCTTCGACGCCGTTGACGACGAGCTTCACCGTGGCCGAGCAGGTCTCGTAGTCGCGGACACCGTCGCGGCGGAAAGTGCAGTGGTATTCCTTCAGATCGAAGAGCGGCGTGTAGGTCCTGAGGTGCTTGCGGATGAGCAGCTCGAAGCTCGCCTCGGCCGTCTCGAACTCATAGCCCTGCTCCTCGAGTTCCTTCAGATTTTGCAGGATCGCGAGGGCCTCGGGACTGCCTTTTTCCACCGGCAGACCGAGCTCTACGGCCTTCATCAGCACGTTCGACTGGCCGGAGAGCTCCGAGACGAGAATGCGCTGACGATTCCCCACCGTCGCCGGGGTGATATGCTCGAAGCTGTGAGCCACCTTCTGCACCGCATTCACATGCATGCCGCCCTTGTGGGCAAAAGCGGTCGAGCCCACGTAGGGCGCGCGGATGTTGTGGGCGCAGTTCGCGAGATCGTCGACGAAATGGGCGAGATGGGTCAGTTGGGCAAGGTCGGTCACGACGGGACGCTCCATCTTGAGCTGCAAATTCGGGATCACCGTGGTCAGGTTGCAATTGCCGACCCGTTCGCCGTAGCCGTTCACCGTTCCCTGCACCTGCGTCGCGCCGGCGAGGATCGAGGCGAGGGCATTGGCCACCGCGACACCGGTGTCGTCGTGGGTGTGGATGCCGACGGGGATGCCGAGGGTCTTCATCACCACCTCCGTGATCGCCGCGACCTCGTGGGGCATCGTGCCGCCGTTCGTGTCGCAGAGCACGAGCCAGTCCGCCCCGCCTTCCTTCGCCGCCGCGAGGGTGGCGAGGGCGTGCTCGGGCGCGTCTTTGTATCCGTCGAAGAAATGCTCGGCGTCGTAGATCACCTCGCGCCCGTGCTCCTTCAGGTAGCGGGTCGTGTCGCGGATCATCGCCTGATTTTCCGCCTCGGTCGTGCCGAGGATCTCGGTCACGTGGAGCCGCCAGCTCTTCCCGAAAAAGGTGATCACGGGCGTTTTTGCCTCGAGCAGGGTGCGGACCTGGCCATCGTCTTCGACCGCGATGTCCTTGCGACGGGTACTCCCGAAAGCGGCGATACGGGCGTTTTTCCACTCCATATCGGCGGCGCGTTCGAAGAAGGAGACATCCTTCGGATTCGACCCCGGCCAGCCGCCCTCGATGTAGTGCATCCCGAAACTGTCGAGTTGCTCGGCGATACGAATTTTGTCGAGCGAGCTGAAGTTCACGCCTTCGCCCTGGGTGCCGTCACGCAGGGTCGTATCATACAGTTTTACTTCGGGATGTTTGTTCATGGGAGAGGCAACAGGATGCGGTCAGTGACCGGACAGGGTCAAGTCGGGAGCCGGGTCGGTAGGGGGGCACGAGGGGGCGGGGGAGGGCGATCCCGACTCGGCTTGCTCTGGCATGGAGGAAAAAAGACCGATTCGCTATCACCCGGCTGATCTAGCCGATAGTAATTGCGTTGATAATAATGGAGCGAAGAATGGTGCGATCCATGGCCATGCGCGCTCAGAGTAACCCAAGCTGAGAACGGTGCAATCGCTTATTCCCGCTCCCGGGAGCGGTGGGCGGAGGCTGCGAAAAGTAGAACGGGTCTCCAGGCCCGTTCCACCGAAGCCGAATCGACGGAAAACCGGCCTGGAGACCCGTTCTACGTGGAGGAAGCTGGGCGCAGAAAGCCCTCTCAAGCGAAGATACTCTCTGCAATCAGGCGGGGCGCTCTCCCGTTAGCTCGCAGAGCCGCCTTTTGAGGTCCGCGATGCCCTCGCCCGTATCGGCCGAGAGCGGGAAGATCTCCTGCTTCGGGAAGCGATTCTGCAATGCCTCGAGATTCGCGGCGGACTCCGGCAGGTCCATCTTGTTCGCCACGATCAGCCAGGGGCGCTCGGTCAGCTCTTCGTCATAGAGCTTCAGCTCTTTCCGGAGAATCTGGAGATCCGAGATGGGATCGCGCGTGTCCACCCCGGCCGTATCGACGACAAAGAGGAAGTAAGAGCAGCGGCTGATGTGCCGCAGGAAGTCGTGCCCGAGGCCCACGTTCGCGTGGGCGCCCTCGATCAGGCCGGGGATGTCCGCGACGGTGGCGCGGTAAAAGCCCGGGAACTCGACCACCCCGACCATGGGCGTGAGGGTCGTGAAGGGGTAAGACGCGACCTTCGGGCTCGCATTCGAGATCGCTCCCAGCAGCGTCGATTTGCCCGCGTTGGGAAAGCCGACCAGACCGACGTCGGCGATGCGACGCAGCTCGAGGTAGAACCAGCCCTCGTCACCTTTGGCTCCTTCCGTAAACTCGATCGGCGCCTGATTCGTGTCGGTGCGGAAACGCCAGTTCCCCCTGCCGCTGCCGCCGCCGGTGCAGAGCACGAATTTTTGCCCCACATCGGTGAGGTCGGCGATCACTTCGCCGTAGGGATGGGGCTGCTCGCCGTCTTCGTCTTCGTCGAGTTCATCTTCGAAATCGTCCCCTTCGTCGTTTTCCTTGACCGGTTCGTCGCCGGGGAAGATATCGTCGGGATCGATGCCCGACTCGTCGAATTCCTCACCGTCGTCGTCGTCCTCGTCGAGTTCATTGCCGGAAAATTCGTCGGGGTCCGCCTCGGAATCCGCGTCTTCGTCCAGTTCGCCGGCGGGAGCACTCTTCGCCACGACCTCCGCAGGGGCGGCGAGCGGGCGCGGTTTGCGGATCATTTCGTGCGTGCTCCCTTTGGAGAAATCGCCGGCCCAGTCCGCATCGGTGAGATCCTCTTCTGGGAACTCGTCTTCGTCGCGACGGCGCGACACGTTCGGGACAGACCGATAGAGGATCGTGCCGGGCGGGACCTTCAGGACGAGATGTTTGCCCGAGCGCCCCGTCTTTTTCTGCCCTGATCCGGGACGACCTTTTTCCGCCTTTTGATTCGGCTGGAAGAAAAAGCTGCGCAGATTATCCGTATGTCCGTCGACCACGATGATGATGTCGCCGCCTCTGCCGCCGTCCCCGCCATCGGGTCCGCCCTTGGGCTCGAATTTTTCGCGCCGGAAACTCGAACAGCCATGACCGCCGTCGCCGGCCTTGGCAAAGATTTTGATATGATCGACAAACATGGTGAGAGGAGAAAAAGTGGTCGGGGGGACGGCAAAAAGGATCCGTCGCCATTCATAGCACGGAATCCGGCTCTTGGGAAACGGGATAAGAGATCCCGCCCCGTGCCGTCTCGATTCGTCGCACTTTTCCCGGAGTTATTCACATTTTTGCACGGCCGATGACATCCGGGCGAGGCGCCCTGTCCGCCGCGACGAGCAGTAACCTGCGCCATTTTCGGAAAAGGGGCCCTAATCCCCTGATCCTGAAACGACTTACGACATCAAGGCCTTCCGGAGGCTGGGTGTCATCTCGTAAATCGTTGTAAAACAATAGGTTAAATAATTTCCCGCCGGAATCGATATTTTGCTTTCCGCATCGGGAAACGTCCGCAGAGGTCAGGGATTTCTCCGCCGGAAATCGTCAAAGAGTCCGCTCCGCCTCCCTCCCCGGCAACCAATCGGTCCCGCCCCGTCCTCCCGCCGAACCCCTCAACGGGAGGTTATTCACAAAGTTATTCACATCCTGTTCGCAGCCTTGGAATGTGAGGGGGCCGGAATGGGGACAGGCTATCTGTCGCCCGGTAGGGACGCACCGCCGGGGCGTCCTTGTTCTGCGTCCTCGTCCGGCGTCCGTGTTCGGGGGACAAATTTTCACGGCACCAGCTGGAAATTGCCTTTGCCTCCGGGGGCGAAGCGTTCAATCTTGGTTGGGTAGAGGGCTTTCCTTCGATTCCCCCCTTCCCATCACGCCGCCATGCCCACGCCCGAGACAGGTGAAATCAAGCCCATCCCTTCGAATTTCCAGAAGCGCACGCTCTGGGGGGCGATCACGGGGCTCTCGATCACGCTCATCGGGGCGATCACGGTGGGGCTCGTGATGCTGTCGGCCACGATTCTGAGCTATCTCCAGCCCATCCTCGTTCCACTCGCGGTCGCCGGGATCATCGCCTATCTCCTCGACCCCATTGTTTCCTGGCTGCAAAAGCGGGGCATCTCTCACCGGGCCTCGACCCTTTCGGTTTTTGTAGCATTTATCCTTTTTGTGATCCTGCTTGTGGTCGCCGTCTTTGTGCCCACCTTCGGCCAGGCCCAGGAAGCTTATGGGAATCGCCTCGCCTATGGCGAGCAGGTGACGACGCTGGTTAAAAAAGGCGTTTCCTCATTGCAGAGTCAGTTCGACACCGGCATCGCGGAGGAATATTACCAGAAGGGCGTTGAATGGATCGCCGAAGAGGGACCCAAGATCGGAGCCGACATTGGCCAGTGGATCTGGTCGCGGGTGCGGGGGGCTTTCGGATTTCTCGGGTATCTTCTCGGGCTGCTGCTCGTCCCGATCTACCTGTATTACTTTCTCCAGAACGGCCATACCATCGCGTCGAACTGGTCGGACTACCTGCCTCTCAAGGCTTCCAATTTTAAAAATGAGGTGGTCGATACGCTGACGGAGATCAACGGCTACCTCATCTCGTTCTTCCGCGGGCAGATGGTCGTGAGCCTCATCGACGGCGCGCTCATCGCGGTCGCGCTGTCGTTCATGGGGCTGCCCTACGCGCTCCTCATCGGTGTCTTCCTCGCGATCCTGGGACTGATCCCTTACATCGGAAATCTCCTCGTCATGATCCCGGCGATTCTCATCGCCATTGCCCATTTCGGTGCTACCTCGTGGGGCACGGTTCAGGGAGACGCGGTGCCGGTCGTCGGGCAGGTCGCCACCGTCCTCGTCGACGGGGGAACGAGCGATGCACCGCCTGCACCGGCCTTGGAGGCAGGATCGGCTCCGGAAAAGATCGGGAAAGCAAAAGACTACGCCGTCTCCACCGTCTCGGCGGACGGGAAGCGGGCCGAGGTCATGGTCCATGCCTGGAAATGGCTGCCCAATATGTGGGCCTATCCGGTCATCGTGCTGCTCATTTTTGTGACCCTCCAGCAAATCAACGGGCTCGTCACCGCGCCGAAGATCGTGGGAGACTCCGTCGGGCTGCATCCACTCACGGTGATCTTTTCCGTGCTTTTCTGGTCATTTCTCCTCGGGGGACTTCTCGGCGCTCTCCTTGCCGTGCCTCTCACGGCGGCCATCAAAGTGCTCTTTCGCCGCTATCTGTGGGAGCGGCGCTTCGAGGCGGCGGTGGGGCGTCATCTCACCGGGACCTCCGATGCGGAAGCGGCCGCCCCTGCCGAAGCGGGCGGCGAGGGAGACCCGATCGAGGCATCCTGAGCCCGCTTCTTACGGGATTCCGGGGTCAGTGCTTGCATGGCCGCGAAAGTCGTTCATCCTATCGCCTTGATGAGCACACAGAACGTCGATACGAACAAACTCGCAGAGGAAATCCAGAAACAAAGCGTCTGGGTCGAGGCGGTGAAAGAAGAGATGGGGCGCGTCGTCGTGGGGCAGCACGATCTCGTCGAGCGGCTCCTCATCGGGCTGCTGACCAATGGACACGTCCTCCTCGAGGGGGTCCCGGGGCTGGCAAAGACGCTCACCGTGAACGCTCTCGCGGGCGCGCTTTCGGCGCAGTTCCAACGCATCCAGTTCACTCCCGATCTGCTCCCGGCCGACCTCATCGGGACGCTCATCTACAATCCCGGTAAAAACGAATTCACTCCGAAGCTCGGACCGGTCTTTTCCAATCTCGTCCTCGCCGACGAGATCAACCGGGCGCCTGCCAAAGTGCAGAGCGCCCTCCTCGAGGCGATGCAGGAGCGCCAGGTCACGATCGGCGACACTACCTACCGGCTGCCCGATCCCTTTCTGGTCCTTGCGACGCAGAACCCGATCGATCAGGAGGGCACCTACCAGCTCCCCGAGGCCCAGCTCGACCGCTTCCTTTTCAAAGTCGTCGTCGATTACCCCTCGATGACCGAAGAGCGACTCATCCTCGACCGCATGGCCACTTCGTCGCCAAAGACCAAGACCCGCGCCGTGGTGGACCCCAAGACCGTCATCGCGAGCCGCGAACTCGTGAACTATGTCTATGTCGACGACGGGGTGAAGGACTACATCGTCCGCCTCATCCATGCGACCCGCTTCCCCGGCGAGTACGAGCCCGCCCTGCAGCCGCTCATCCGGGCCGGAGCATCCCCCCGGGGGACGATCAATCTCACCCTCGCCGCGAAAGCCGCCGCTTTTCTAAAAGGGCGGGGTTACGTCGTGCCCCAGGATATAAAAGATCTCGTCTACGACGTCCTGCGCCACCGCATCCTCCTCAGCTACGAGGCCGAGGCCGAAGAGATCACCAGCGAGCAAATCATCGCGACATTGATTGATCGTATTCCGGTGCCGTGAAGGGGATCGGGAAGTCTCCGATGTGTGGCTGGTAACGATTCTGAGAACGTGGCTCCCAGCTCCGCAAGCAGTTCATCGTGTGAAATATCCAGGATGTCCCCGGTCATGGCAACCCGATACCGGGGGCGCACGGCCGGAACAATGCAAAGTCAAGCAGAGGTCGTTCGCGCACCTCGAAGCGGCAAGGGGGGGGCGAGCGCTGTCAACGCCGAAGTGGACTCAGCGCGGGACGCGCTTGAGTCCCACAACTTGTTGGACACAACAGTCGGACAAGTAATTGCGGAAAGGCGAAGATCGGGCGTCACTGCCTGCCCAAGCGGGCTAGCCGCGCGACAGGAGTGTCGCGCCTCCTTGGTCTTCCCCGGCGGCGGTGAGTCATGTTGTAATTCGAGGAAGGCCGGCTGAAGCCGTCACTCCAGCCTTTCGCGGTGGCGACCTGGGGGGCACCACTACCGGGGACGGGGTTCCCGTAGCGGAACATGCCAATGTTCCCCCCTTTCTTCGCGGAAGCTGCGACGGGCGGGGCATTGTGCGTGCATCGGAAGAGGACCTGACAAAGGAATGGGATTCTCCGCCAGTTAAAAATGCCATTTTTTTGCCCCCCCCCGCTCTGTCCGGCATCCGAACAAAACGGCTGAAGCCGTCACTCCAGCTTTTCGTGGTGGCGACTCGGACGCCACCACGATGTGTGATTCCCCCGTAGCGGTTGACGCAGTTATGGGCTAAAGTTTCGGGATTTACCGAACTTCCGGGGGTCCTTATTCACTTCATGCAAAACGCTGCTCGCATCACAGTTCTTCTCTTTTCGCTCATCGCGGTCGTGGTGATCCTGACGGTTTGGAAGAAAGGGGATCGCAAAAATGCACTTACCGAGCTCTCGACTCGATTCGGGGCGGATGTGTCGATCAATGGGGATGAGTTCTATCTGGGTTGTTCGAGTCCGACTCTCACCGATCTCAGAGCGCTGGCGGAGGTGGTGGCGAGGGTAGGAGAGCCGACCATCCTCGATCTCACCGGTGCACCGGCGCTGCGCTCGCTCTCGGGGGTGGAAAAAATGCCGTCCCTGAGGTCGCTCGTTCTGATCGATTGTGGCGCTCTCGTGAGCGCCGAAGGCGTGAGCGGGCATCCGGGGCTGACGGAGATCGTCCTGACGGACAGTGCGCATTTCGCGGAGACGGCGGCGATCCGCGATCTCCCCCGGCTCACCACGCTGGATTTCAGCGGTTGTCTCTCCCTGAACCGGTTCGAGGCGTCGAATCTGCCGGTTTTGGAGAATCTTTACCTGAGCCGTTGTCATAAATTGGGAGCTCTCGATGTCTCTGCTTTCCCCACTTTGCGCCAGCTCTACGCGGATGGATGCGGGGCGCTAGCCTCGATCGACGGGCTCCCGAGTCTGGTGCGTCTTACGGATCTCGATGTGAGCAATGCGACGGGCTTGCAGGGGTTGCCCGGAGTGGGGAGTCTCGCCGAGCTGATCGTGCTGGATATCCGCAACGTCGAGATCAGTGACTTCACTGAAATCGCGGCGCTGCCCAAGCTCCGCATCCTCCGCATGGGGGGGCAGGATGCGATCAAGACGCTCGAGCCGCTCTCGAGTCTTACTTCGCTGCGCGAGCTGCATCTCGAGGCGTGCCCGAACTTCCGCTCGCTGAAGGGAATGCCCCCGGGTATCTCGCAGTATGCGGGCTTCACCCATTGTCCGCAGCTCGTCTCGCTGGAGGGGCTGGGAGCGGCCACAGGCCTGGAGCAGCTCGATCTCACGGGATGCACTGCCTTGACCGACATTTCTCAGGTCGCGGAGTTGGGCGGTCTGGTGCAGCTGAGTCTCGTGAAATGCCGCCAGGTGACAGATGTCAAGCCGGTCGAAAAACTGCCTAAGCTCGTCATCGTGATGCTGGGAGGCTCGGGCGTCCTCCCGGCGTCGGTCGAGAGCCTGTCCCTCGCGAACGCGGAGATGATCTTCGACTTTGTCGGCTCGGAGTGAGCGACCGTGTCACTTCAGTAATCGAGGACAGCGTCCGCGTGGGGGACCGGCTCGGGATACTCGAAGGTGCGGCCTTCAAAGTTTCGGATGAGGGTGCGCTCGCTGTTGCGCTGGAGCACGTATTCGGGATTGATGGGGACTTTGCCGCCGCCGCCGGGGGCGTCGATGACATACTGCGGGATGGCGTAGCCGGTGGTGTGACCGCGGAGGCCTTCGATGATTTTGATCCCTTCCTCGACGGGAGCCTCGAGGTGCGACGATCCCTGGATGAGATCGAGCTGGTAGAGGTAGTAGGGTTTCACCCGGCACATGAGGAGTTTGTGCACGAGTGTCTTCATGATCTCGACATCGTCATTGACCCCTTTGAGGAGGACGCTCTGGTTGCCCAGCGGGACGCCGTGATTGGCGAGGCGTTCGAGTGCCTCCTTCACCTCGAGGGTGAGTTCGCGCGGGTGGTTCACATGGATGCTCATGAAGAGCGGGTGGTACTTCTGCAGCATCGTGCAGAGCCCGGGGGTGATGCGCTGGGGGAGGAAGATGGGGATGCGCGACCCGATCCGGAGAAACTCGATGTGCGGGATGGCTCGCAACCGGCTGAGGATTTTCTCCAGCTTGTTGTCTGAAAAGAGGAGCGGGTCCCCGCCCGAGAGGAGGACGTCGCGGACCTCGGTGTGTTGCTCGAGATAGCGGAAGGCTGCCTCGTAGTCGGTCTCGAGCTCCTGCTCGCCGACGCCGCTGACGACGCGGCTGCGGGTGCAGTAGCGGCAGTAGGACGCGCAACGATCGGTGACGAGGAAGAGGACCCGGTCGGGGTAGCGATGCACGAGACCGGGGACGGGCATGTGGGAATCTTCCCCGCAAGGATCGGCCATCTCGTAGGGAGAGGTCCAGGTCTCCTCGACTCGCGGGATGACTTGCTTGCGGATGGGGCACTCGGGATCGTCGCGATCGATCAGGTTGAAAAAGTGCGGCGTGATCGCCATGGCGAGCTTCGTTCCCGAGAGGATGACTCCGTTGCGCTCGTCTTCGCTGAGGACGAGATGCTCCTCGAGCTGGTGCAGCGTCGTGATGCGATTTTTGAGCTGCCAGATGTGATTGTTCCAGTCCTCGGGTGAAATACCCCGGTCGGCCCAGTAGCCGGGAGCGTGGGAAAGGAAGGTTTTTTCCAGATCGGATGAGAGAGGATGATGCATGGCTGAGTCGCCGGGAGAGGTGCTTTTCGACAGAATTTTACCCTCCCTCAGACGTGAGTTTACGGCATTCCTTACTCCTGCGGGGAGGATAAAGTGACGGAAAATATTGTCAACTGGCGGACTTATTTCTCTTTTAGCGTAATTATTTTAGCGTATTTCCTTTGATCTGCTGCTACAAAACGGAGGAATGCACGCCGAGCCCTTGCAGACTTGGCGACCCTCGCCTAAAAACCTTTCCACCCCTAAGAATCTCTTTTCGACGTGACTCCCTATCTCAAAATCCTGCGCCGCATCTCCAAGCCCCACTGGTTCGAGATCATGGAGTTGATCAAATGTTCGGGCGGCCTCTCGGTCGGCGATCTGGCCGAGACGATGGGGATGAGCTACATGGGCGTGAAGAAGCACTGCCTCGTGATGCAGAAGCTGGGATACCTCGACACCTGGCGGAGTCCTAAGGTGGTGGGGCGGCCGGAAAAGCTCTACCGCCTTACCGAAAAGGCGGCGCCGCTTTTCCCCGGGATCAGCAACGATATCTGCCTTTCGATACTGGAAGCGGCGACGCAACTGGAGACGAACGGGGCGGAGAAGCTGCTTTTTTCCTTCTTCCGCACCCGGACCGAACAGCTCGCCACCGTCGTCACCGGCGATTCCGTGCAGGAGCGGGCGGAAAAACTCGCCGAGGCAAGGTCGGCGGCCGGGTATTACTCTCGATGTGTCTATTCGGAGGACGAAGGTCTGCGCCTCGAGGAGTTCCATAACCCGCTCCAGCCGCTCTTTGACAAGTATCCCACCCTCGAGCGGATGGAGGCGCAGATGTTCGAGCGACTCCTTGGCGCGAGAGTGGAGCGCAGCGTGACCCGCACGGCCGGACTCTCCCGATACCGGTTTGACTTATCCCCGCGGTAGTGTCGATTGGCCTGCGATGGGCAAATACTCTGATGAAAATGTGCTGGTGATCTCCCGGGCGCTCTTTGAGCAACTGGGAGCCTTCCAGGGAATCTCGCTCGAGCCGGGGGCCTACCTGCCCGCGATGCTCGATCCGGCGAACAATTACTTCATGGGCCGCGACCTGGCCGAGGAGGATCCCTCGCACAAGCAGATCATCCCCTACGCGATCTTCCGCTGCGGCGACAAGTTCCTCCATTATGTGCGGGGCGGGGGCGGCGGGGAAAAGAGGCTCGCGGCAAAAGGCTCCATCGGGATCGGCGGGCACATCAATGACACCGACTACGCGACTGCCTCGCTCGATAAGGATACCTACACCACCGGCGTGGATCGCGAGATCGACGAGGAGCTGAATATTTCGGGTTCGCACACCCAGGAGATCCTCGGGCTCATCAATGACGACTCGAATGAGGTCGGCCGGGTCCATCTCGGAGTGGTCCATCTTTACACCCTCGAGAACGGCGACGTCACCGCGGCTGAGGACAACATCCACGACCTGCGTTTCTACACTCTCGATGAACTGATCGAGCGCCGCGACCAGCTCGAGTCCTGGTCGCAGATCTGTCTCGACGGGCTCACTCAGCTCTGGCGGGATCGCTGAAGCAGGCACGTTAGTCCAAAGCCGAGCCCGAGTCCGTAGAAGAGTCCCCAGGAAAAGCGGGCGAGGATCACGGTGTTTTTTGGATCAAGAAAGGGCTCGATGCCGAAAGGGCCGCGTCCCTGCAGTGCCATGTAGGTGAAGCCGCCGGTGTAGTAGCCGAGCGTGTGCCAGAGAAAGACGGTGGCGGTCGCAGTCATCAACGAAGTGCCGTAGCGCTCGCGTCCGAGGATCGCGGTGAGCGCGAGGAGGCCGGAGAACGAGCCCGTCACCTCGCCGAAGGTGTCACGAAAGGTGAACCAGCATACCGACCAGAGGAGGGAGTAGGCCATGAAGCCGATCGCGAAACGCACGCCGAAGACGAGGCGTGACTTCCCGTTTGGTAGCCCTGAGCCCGGCACGAGGGCGAGTCCACCGAGGCCGAGGAAGATCACGGCGCACATGCTATACATCGCAGGCTCCGACGAGAAAAAGTGAGATCCGAGCGCCCAGGTGGCAAACGAGGCGAGTGCCACGAGGGTAAAGAGCAGAGTTGGGAGCAGGTATCTGAAGGGGGAATTCATCGATTTTTATAACTTTATTAGATTAACATTCGTAATAGCTTTTATCTTTACAAATTTTAGAGGGCGCTTTAGTGTCCCACCCCCCGCCGTTCCGCTTCCTTCTTAACGAACAAAAATTATGGCTACCAGATACGATCAGAAAACCAAAGACGAAGTTGTTGCTTTCATCCAGCAACACAATGAAGAAAAAGGACGGGGCGGGCAATCCGCTGCGGTGAAGAAATGGGACCTCAATCCCATCACGGTGAAATCCTGGCTCGAAAAAGCCGGTGTCGAAACTCCCGGAAAAGGCGGAAAGAAAAAGCGCAAACCAGGACGCCCCCGTAAAGAGGCGTCTGAAAAAGCGCCCAGAGCTCCCCGCGTCGCCAAGGTGCCAAAAGCACCCAAAGCCGACGCAGGTGACGTGGTCTCCACCACTCTCCAGCGCATGATGGCGATCCAGAGCCAGATGTCCGCTCTTCAAAGCGAATACGAGAAGCTCAAAGGCAAGCTCTGATA
>JBDNIL010000005.1:0-7002 GCA_041688355.1 Verrucomicrobiales bacterium
CTCGTCAACGGCGCCATGACCGCGATCTGCCTCGGCATCTCCTCCCTCGCGAAGACCGCCGATCAGGCTTCGCTGCTGAGCATCTACCTCGTCGGATTCCAACTCCCGCTCTCCGGCGCCGTGCTCGCCCTGCCCGAGTGGGCCGGATCGCTCTCGCGTCCATTCATCTCCGCCTACTGGAGCTGGGCCGGGATCATGGACGGGATGGAGCGCGACTACTTTCGCTACATCACAGAGGTGACCGACACCTGGCTCGCACCCATGTGGCTCGCTTTCGTCGTCTTGCTAGTGCATGTCACCCTCGGGCTTTTCATTGCCTACATCGGGGTCAAAAAGCCGCGCTGGGATGCCTGAGCCACCCCCTGCCCCGACGCCCCATCGACATGACCGCCATGACCGCCGACGAGGAGCTCACCGACTTCCTGGGAAGACACATCACTGACCACAAGCGGGAAAAGATCGTCTCCGTCCTCAATGAGCGGACCCGTCATTTCACCGTCCTCCTCGAAGACATCTACCAGCCCCACAACGCCAGCGCCTGCCTCCGCAGTTGCGACTGCCTCGGCCTGCAGGATGTCCACATCGTCGAGAGTCGCAATGACTATCGCCCTAACAACAACGTCTCCATGGGCAGCTCGAAGTGGCTCACCCTGCACCGCTATCACCGTGCCGAGCCCGCGATTGAGACGCTCAAGGCCCGCGGCTACCGGCTCATCGCCACCTCGCCGAACGAGGCCGGTTACGACCTCTCCACCCTGCCCATCGACAAGCCCGTCGCGCTCCTCTTCGGGTCCGAACACAAAGGCCTCTCCGCCTCCGCCTTGGCCGCTGCGGAAGGCTACCTCCGCATCCCCATGTACGGCTTCACCGAGAGCTTCAACATCTCCGTGACCCTCGCCCTCGCGATCTCCCGTCTCGTCGAACGACTCCGCGCCGCCGGCATCGACTGGCAGCTCAATGAAGCGGAAAAGAAAGAGCTCACGCTGCACTTTTACCGCCGCATCGTGACCCGGCATGATCTGCTGGAGGAGAAGTTCCGGGAAATTCGGGGCGATGGAAGGAGGTAAGGGGAGCAATAATGACAAAGGCGCGAATGTGTTTTTGAGGGAATTGAGAGCGACGCTTTGAAGGATCGGGGGGCGTTCGATCATACCACTTTCCAGCGAGCCGAATTTCCCTTGCACAGAGGGCATGGTCATCCGGCTTGAAAAAAATATTCAAAATTTATCTTGCTCCCCCCTCTCCCTTTTTGCTACACAAGAACACCGAAACCGCCATGAAGCTCGCACCCCCCCCCGCGCGATTTCTCTTTCCCGCTTCCTTGGCTGTATTTATCGCGCTCTTCGGACTGAGCGGGTTTCATGCCGAGGATGATCCGAATGACACCTACGCCTACGACCGCACCGAGAGCATTCTGCATCTCTCGCTCGATGCGCCCGGCGGGACTTCGCTCGACTCGGGAGGTCCGGCGGCCAATCTCGGGGTCTCTGTGCAGCGCCATTCCTGGCAGATCTGGCGTCAGCCTTCCACCGGCCACGAAGAATTTCGCAACGCCTCTTCCGCACCCGAGTCCGGGGCGAATGTGAGCCTCTCCCTCTCGACGGCAATGGGCTATCTTGGCAACACGTCCCTCACCACCAATCCCGACGGCCTCGCTACCACCACCTTCTCGCCCGATGGCTCCAGTGGCGGAGTCTACGTCAATGCGGCGGTGGAGAGCAGCACCGCCTCGCTCTACTTCGACGTGGCCTACTCGACACTCCCGACACATTCTGTAGAAACGTGGTCCTACTCCCGCACCGAGGCCACCCTCGTGGCGGAACTTTCCACCACCGGCTCGACGGACAATGTCTACCCGGGAGAAACCCGCGATCTTTCCCTCTCGGTTCGTTACGAGACCTGGGATGTCATGACAAGTAGCATGGGAAACTCCCGCACGGAAAATCACACCAGCGCCCCGGCTCAGGGGGCCTCGGTGAACTGGGTATCTGATAGCGGGGACGCGTCTGTCTCCGGCTACGGCACGGTCGAGATGTCGGGTGTGTGCCAGGGCAGTCTTACGATGGGGCATGCCGGATCGGTGATACGCGCCGATGTTGCCTACGCGGCGGGCCAGGCCACGTCGGCGGACCTCTCTTTTGGGGCCGCGCCGCCGTATGCTCCGCCGGTTGAGCCTACCTACACGCCGCCGTACGAGCCGACCTACATTGATCCGGGAAGCGTTTGGACCTACTCCCGGTCGGAAACGACCCGCTCAATCGCCAATCTCGCGGCAGGCGGCCCGACCGAACTGTCGTTGAATGAAATCCGCACCCTCACCGGCGAGGTGAGGCAGGATGTATGGGACATCTGGGTAAACGGCTACGGGGCGGAAGAGCGCCGCTTTAATTATTCGGGCCCGGCGCCATGGGTCGTGATTTCGTCGACACTGGAGTCCGGGGATGGCACGCTCGGATCGTCTTCTTCCTCCTCTGACGGGTCGGGCTGGTTCTCGATGAACTACACGATGGGCTCGTGTCCCGCCCGGATCACATTTTACGCCGATGATCCCGGCACTAACCCGAACGGTTCCGCCTCGGTGGATCTAACCCCTTCCCCCGCGACAGGATCCAGCGGCGGCGGTGATGGAAACGGCGATAACGGTGGGGGAACCTCCACGCCGACGGTGACCCACCTTTACAATACAGGGGCTTACCGCTTCGAGGGTCCCCACAGCGACGGCCCCACCTATGATCTTGCGCCGGGGACTCAGAGAACGATTTCCGGAGTGGTCTACTGGGATTCGTGGGCGGTCTGGGGAGACCAATACGGCAACACCACGATCCAGAGCCAATCGACGTCACCGGTGACCTCGACGACTTTATTCGTGAGCATGGCACAGGGCGATGGAGTGCCATCCGACACCCAAATTACGACGGACTGGAACGGCGGGTTCTCCACGACGTTTACGATGGGACAACAACCGGGTCGGGTGCGAGTCCAGATCGGAGAAGGGACACCGGCGGGTATCTCTGCCGAGATCGACTTCACGCCGCCGCCTGCCGGACAGGGGGATACCTTTCAGAAAATACGGGACGAGAGCAGTCTTTTTGTCTCCCTCGCCGATTCGACTGTGGACGGAGCGCTGCGCACCGATTCATCGATCCCGCTGCGTGCCCGGGTCACCGCGACGACGTGGGAGGTCTGGGAAAATGCGAACGGCGTGATTGAGCTGCGCAACCACGCTACGGGTCCGGCCATCGGTGCCTGGATTCAGTTTGCGGTCAACTCAGGATCGGGCGTGCTTAGCCAGAACGATTACCTAACCGATGCCGATGGGGCGGCTCGGGCCGACTTTCTCCCCACCCGGGCGAGCACTGTCGTCAGCGCCACCGCGTCATTCCTCACGACGACAGCCACCGGAGAAATCACGGTGAGCCCCGCGACGTGGACCTACCAATCCACCGAATCGCGGCTCCTGTTGTCACTGGCACCCGCAGGCTCCCCCACCAACGGAGTAGCGGCGACGGTGCGTCTCCAGACCTGGGAAACCTGGGTAAACCCCGCGACCGGCTTGGGCGAGATCATGCATCAATCTGAGGGACCGGCGGCAAATGCGACCGTGACCTTCCAGTCCCTTTCCGCTGAGCCATCCGCCTCTTTCAGTCCCGCGACGGTGATGACGGGGACTGACGGAACCGTGGCGGCAACTTACACTTCAGCAGGTGAAATCCAGGCGCAGGCCACCGTCTCTTTTGCGGGGATAACGATCACTGAAACGATTTTGTTGCCCGCGTCTAACAACAGCAACGGAGGTTTCGGGGGTGGGTATGACTACGGGAATGGGAGTGGCGGGACGGATGGGGGAGGGAGTGGAACGGGCGGAAATGGAACGACGACAAACAGCACAACGGAAGAAGGAAACGGCAATCAGAATCTCGGCCCTCTCCCGGCGACTCGGTTACGAGGGAGGTCCCACCACACTAACGAACCGACGAATTTGCAATTTGAAGGGGGGGTTACTTTATCGGTGATGGTTCGCATGTTTCGCGCCAAGTTCATACGTCAACGGTACGATGAGGACAATCAACCTCTCGAACCGGAGGAAGATGAGGAAACGGGCCTTGAGCAGGCGTGGCAAGCCACCATGGACACTTACTTGGACGATCCAAGCGGTCCATGGGAAATACAAGGTTTCCCCGAGTTTTACGATGAACTTTCCTCCCTCATTGGGGGCGGGAATTCTTTTACAGCATACAACAACTTTGGAGTGTGGGGAAAGGCGGCACCTGAAATTGAGGAAACTGAATTGAGCCCCCTTGCAACCGCAGCCGAACTCGAGGAATTATCATTGGGGCAGAACGAAGAGCATCTAGGCGCCGGACTTGTCGCAGCGGGATTTTCTCTCAGTTTCTCGGCGAATCAATGGGGTCACGACCAGCGCTCACTCTCCGGATCGGTAAACCCGCATGCACCCGCTTTCGCGAGCTCAGAATATACGTATGGCATCGTGCCGCAGGTGAACTGGTCTGAGCTTTGGCTTGACGCAGAATTTCAAGTTCCCGAAGGTCGGGGGCCGGTCTCACAGAGCTTCCTCTTCCATGTGGTGCAGAGAGACGAAACTTTCACCAAAACTGGAGAATGGTTCGCGACGGTGAAGTTTGAGATTCAGGCGGAAAAATCCGTTTCGACGACAACTCCGACCGTGACCTGGAATGCCCCGAATGCGCCAACAACATGGGTTCAGGCCAGAACGAATGGCACGGTCCTGCTGCGCCCGGCGGTGGAGCGCGGGAAGATGAATGGAGTGAGTCTCCTGCCCGTGGAGGTAGTCGAGTTGGCTCCGAAGGTGAAAGATGAGGAAGGGAATGAGATCGAGGGCTCTGAAAAGCCAAATCAAGGCGAACCTTTGACTCCCTTTGTTGAGGAAGATCCTCATGCGAATCGTATCGCTCACCGGGAGTTGAAAGTGCGAATTGGCGAGTCGTTCAAGGGCAAGAAAATCACATGGACTCTCGAACCTTTGTTCGTTCCGAATTACGCTGAGACGGGGCCCAACCTTCCCGCAGTTTTCCGCGGAGAATGGTCGGACAGCGAAACCCACAGTGATCGGTTTGAGCCTTCCACAGTGTATGGCGCGAATGGTTTCACCAAAACGTCGCAGGAAGAGGCAGAAACTACGGTATCCGACGACGGATTTACCGCGATCCGGGTGAACGTGCCGCCCATCGGGTTCAACCAGGTGCGGATCAAAATCCAGATCGAGGGAGTGAATACACCGATTGATTTGATCGACATGGAAGTGCCCGGCGTGGTTGTCATTGATCCGGGACATGGTGCGCATGATCCCGGAGCGGTGGGACGGACTGACAACACTGTCAAAGAGAAAGATTTGGCCCTGGCCTACGGCCTCAAGCTCCGCGAGGAGTTGATCGACAAGTTCTCGGAGGAAAGCCGGGGGCTTCGGATCGTCATGACCCGAAAGACTACCGATGGATTCTTAACTCCACAAAAGAGGACTGAACGCGCAAAGGAAGAGGGTGCTGATGTAATTGTTAGCATTCACTTCAACTCATCTAATCCGGATGACGCAGGGAACTACGCACGGGGCACCGAGACGTTTGTCCAAGGCACTGGGAACCACAACATCAACGAGGATGCGGCGCTAGCTGGGGCGCTGCAGCAAACCACAGTTTCGGCAATACAATCACAAGATGCGAATGGCCGGCATCGGACTACATACAGTAACAACTGGGTATTGAATGACGCCGGGGAATCGATTCCGGGGGTCAAGACAGCGGGGTTGGCCGTAACGAAAGACGGCATCACATATAACGGGAACACGCAGGAGTTCAAACCGGTGAAGGCTTGCTTGCTCGAAGTCGAGTTCCTTTCGAATGAAAGCGCCTTGAACACCGTGAAGATCCCTGGAGCGAGCGGGGAGGCGATTCGCGACTCCTTCGCCCAAGGTGCTGCCACCAACGTCTACGGCGACATCCTCAACCAACCATGAAGACTCCATTGATTGCCGTTGTCTGGCTGAGTGTTGCGCTCGAGGTCTCCGCGCACGGACGTTCCGAGGAGATGATAAGAGAGCTGAAAGCGCCCGTGCCGGAATGGATGGCGCTCGCGGAACCCATCAAGGTCGAGCCGGTTGAGGATGGGTCCATGCCGGAGTCACGTTCCCTCCGCCCGCGTTCGGGGGGAGCCACCAACAGTCGCAACAGGGTTCAGATACCAGAGCGCGGGATTGAGTTTCAAGTTTCATACGAAATCGACTATACAGGCAAGAACGAGGATGGCTACGGGGTGTCTCTCAGCCCCGACGGAACCAAGCTCGTGGTAAACACGGGAATGACCACGCGCCTTTACGAGATAGCCGCGAATGGAGAGCATCGAGAAGTCCCCATCCGGCTTCCGCACGTTACCTACGACGAAGGTGAAAAGGGGTGGATCTTGGGTTGGTCGTGGGCCGGTGACGGTGCCTTGGTGGGACGCGGAGTGATCTTGGACGAAACTGGGCACGATATGATCGAGGGGCGGCTTTATGCGTTCCACCTGAAGGAGCAAGCCCTCGCTCGGCTTGATCTGAGCGCATTGGATTTGTCCGACACCGATGAGATTGAAATCGCCAGCATCGGGGAGGATTTGAAGCACCTCCGCATCCGGTTGGGTGATCGAGAGTTTGCCGTCAAAGCCGATTTGAAATCTCCACCCAGACTGCTTACGGGGTCGGATCCGGCACCCGCATCGAATATACAGGCAATCGAACAACCGCCAGCACTGAAGAAAGCGCCCGATACCCAGCCAAGGCCATCAACGCAGAGCGGTGAGCCACCTTCGCCCTCGCGGTGGTCGGTGGTGACGATGGTGGTCGTGGCTGTGCTTGCTCTGCTGTGGATGTTGCTCAAGAAGCGGAGGGTAAGGCGTCGGCCCTAGATTTTTTATCTTTCTTCCATGAATATTTTGGGGTAACAGTTTAGCCGATTTCACCCCGCCCTCGCCGCCGCCGGGAAGAGCATC
>JBDNIL010000252.1:0-4334 GCA_041688355.1 Verrucomicrobiales bacterium
GCCTTCGCAGTATTTCGAGCGGCTCCTCCTCTCAAATCAACTCTATCCAGGCCTGAATTCGCTGGAGGGATTCTGTGAGTGGGAGGGGCGTTTCTGTATCATCACCTCACAGCCCTTCATCGCCGGTCGCAACGCCACTTCCCTCGAAATCGCTGCCTTCATGAAATCCCGTGGTTTCACCCGACTCTGCGAAGCGACTTGGTACCGTCCCGATGATGATCTGGCCGTTTTTGATGTGGGCGGGTCGAATCTCTTTGTCGGCGAGAGCGGTGACCTCGTGCCGATTGACGTCATCCCCATGGTCGCAACGGGGAACCTGCTCGAAACTCTCCACCGCGCCCTCAATCAAATCCGCCCTTCCGTTTGACCCGAACCGCGCCGGGTCGTAGGTTCTCCTCCCCATGCTTCTCGTCATCGACAACTACGATTCTTTCACCTACAACCTCGTCCAGTACTTCGGAGAGTTGGGGGCCGAGATGGAGGTGCATCGCAACGATTGCATCACTCTCGATGAGATCCGCGAAAAGGCACCCGAGCGCATCTGCATTTCCCCGGGTCCGTGCACGCCGTCAGAGGCGGGGATCAGCGAAGATGTCATCCGCACCTTCGGCGCGACGATTCCGCTCTTCGGGGTGTGCCTCGGGCACCAGTGCATCGGCGAAGTCTTCGGCGGCGATGTCGTGCGCGCCGACCGGCTCATGCACGGGAAGACCTCACCGATTCTGCACAATGGCGAGTGCCTTTTCAAAGGGATCGAGTCTCCCTTTGAGGCGACGCGGTATCACAGTCTCATCGTGAAGCGCGACACCCTGCCGGACTGCCTCGAGATCACCGCCGAGACGGCCGAGGGCGAGATCATGGGACTGCGGCACAGAGAGCTCCCGATCTACGGGGTGCAGTTCCACCCTGAATCGATCCTGACGACCTCGGGGAAGACGATCCTCAAGAATTTTCTGGAGTTGTGAGGCGACGTCTTGTGAGTAAGAAAGTGGAGGGGTGACACTCCTGTCACCCTGTGTGCGTAGCAAAGGTCGTTAGCCCGTGCCCGGGAAGATGGCCTCTACTGCTCTCACGACCGGTGCTTTCTCCATCGCATAACGATCACAGTCATAAAGAGGACGATGCCGTAGAGGCGAGTGATCCCATCGGCAAAGATGACCGCTCCGTTGACGATCATGAAGAGGACGAGCCAGTCAATCGTCCGGGAAAAGCGTCTCTTCCTGCCCAGCCATTGTTGCGTCACATCCAGTGCGAGGATCACGCCAAAGGCGTAGTTGACCCAGAGACCGATACCGCTTTCGAGCCCGAAGACTTCGGCCGTCTCCCGGGCGGTGATCTCCACGGCGAGACGATGACTCCAGTCGTAAAACGCATCGAAGGCGAAGACGACATGGATGAGGTAGAAAATCAGTCCCGCCGTCCAGGCGATGCGTGCAGAGCGACCAGCGTTGACGAGGGCCACGCTCCAGCAGGTGACGGCGAGGAAGATCGAGAGGTAGGTTCCGTATTCACTCATTCAGCGGGTTACGGTACCACACGACATTCCTGCTCGCCCGCCCCGCGTTGAGCAGATCGAGGTCGCCGTCGCCGTCCATGTCGATGGCGCGGAGGTCGTAGGACTCCTGATCTTCGTCGAGGACGTGGCGGGCGAACTTGCCTTTGCTGTCGTTCTCATACCAGGTCAGAACCTTGCTCTCATACCCGCACGAGGCACCGTCGAGGTCACCGTCGCCGTCGAGATCGGCGAGGACGAGGCTGTGGGGCGACTTCAGGTCGGGATCGATCTCGTGGATCTTCCAATCCGGAGCTTCGAGCCAGAGCACGCCAGTGCTGTGTCCGCGCGAGGCGAGAAAATCGACTTTGCCGTCCCCGTTGATGTCTCCGGGGAGGATGTTCGTCGCGGCGAGCTGGTTTTCAGCGAGAATGGTTTTCTGCCAGGGGCCCTTGACTGCCGCAGCCCCCGGATTCTTCCAGTAGGCGAACCAGTTCCCGTCGGCGAAAGGCGCACCCTTGGCGCCGACCGCGATTTCGCCCCATCCATCCCCGTCGATGTCGCCGAAGCCGAAATAATGGCTGCCGCCGCGGGCGTCTTTGTCGGCAAAGACATGGCGATCCCATTGCCCGGCCTTGTGAGACTGCGCGGGAATGCTGAACCAGGCGATCGAGTCGGCGAGGACTCCCTCGGGCTCGAAATTGTTAATGATGATGTCTTCCTTTCCATCGTTGTCGACGTCGGCCTTGAGAATGCAATGGATCCCTCTGATGTCGGGGTCGATAAGGCGTGCCGCCCATGCGCCGGACCCGTCGCCCGGATTTTCGAGCCAGAAAGGTTTGCCTGACGCCTCGCTCCCGATCCAGTCCATATCGCCATCGCCATCGACGTCTATCGTTTCACTATGGATGCAGGTGGCATTGAGTTTGGGAAAGCGATGCAGCACCGTCTCGGTCCAGTCGGGCGCGGCGAAGAGACTGACACGCCCGCCGTAGCTGGTGATCACATCGACTTTCCCGTCCCCGTTGTAGTCGGCGGCGACGGCGGTGAGGTTCTGCCCTTTTTCCATCACGACGACTTTTTCCCAGGCGAGGGCGTCGGCGGCGAGGAGGCAGGCGAGGGAGAGAGGGAAAAGGAATTTCATTTCGGGCTGGATCGGGGCGGGAAGTTACCCTTCACTAAGAGCATGTTCCGGCGGAGATGTCACTTTACTCCGGATCACGCAATTCTTACCCGCGACCATGATGTATTCCAGAACTCTCTGCGGCCTCGCCCGTCTCCTGCTCTTCGCGACGCCATTGTTGCGTGCGGATGAGCCCCTGATGGCCCCGGTCTGGAAAATCTCCGACGCGGACTCGACCGTCTACCTCGCCGGGTCGGTCCATCTCTTGCGGGAAAAAGACCTGCCGCTCCCGGCGGTCTTTGATCGGGTCTATGCCGGGGTCGAGGAGCTCGTCTTCGAGATCGACATGGCAACGATGGCTGGCCCTGACAGTGCCCGAAAGATGCGCGCCCTCGGTTCGCTTCCGGCCGGTGAGCGGCTCGTCGACAAGCTGGCGGCAGCGACGATGAACCTCCTCGGCGACTACTTGAAAAAGCGCGGGATGCCGCCGGGTGTCTTTGACTCCTTCACCCCCGGGATGGTCTACCTCACGATAGGCTCGATCGAGGCGGCTCGCAGCGGGGCGAAGCCTGAACTCGGACTCGAGATGATCTACTATGGAAAGAGCATCGATGACGGCAAACCGAGCCGGGGGCTCGAGACGGTCGCTTTTCAGATGTCGCGCTTCAATGACTTCGAACCGGCTCTCCTCGAAAAGCTGATCACCGAATCCCTCGAGGAGGCCGAGGATTCGCCCGAGATCTTTGATGCCATCGTCGCGGCCTGGCGCTCGGGTGACGAGGAGGCCCTGAACGAACTCATCGTCGAACAGACCGCCCCGAATCCGCGGCTGCGCGAAGTCCTCCTGACCGAGCGGAACCGCAACTGGATCCCCGAGATTGAGAAGCATCTCGCGACGGACCGCGACGTGATGTTTCTCGTCGGAGCCGCCCACCTCGTCGGGGACGACAGCGTCATCGATCTGCTGCGGGAAAAAGGCTACGAGGTGATGCAGCTTGCAAATGGGGAGTGATCTCCGACCATTGGGCAATGTCAGCCGAACCCAAACTCAAAGTCTACATCAAGCCGGGCTGCCCCTGGTGCGTCGATGCCATCGCCTACCTGAGAAAGGACGGCTTCACTTTCACCGAGATCGACGTGATCGCGAATCCCGCGATGTATCAGGAGATGCGCGACCTCTCCGGCCAGAGCTGTGCCCCGACTCTGACCTACGGTGATCTGATGCTCGCCGATTTTGGCGTCGAGGAAATGCAGGCCTTTTTCAACAAGCACAATATCGCTCCGTAGATCGCCGCTGGCTTTCCGGGGTTGGCCCCGCCCGCCGAAACTCTCACGAGACTGTTGCAAAACACTCTCTTTCACAAAGATATTCTGTGGCTGGTCTCTGTGAGGCCGGTGATTATGCCCGGATATCCAAGGGTCATCCACGTCGATAAATGACGCCGTGAATCCAACCCGGCCTCACAGAGGCCAGCTACAGGATGAATTCGAAGTCCGGGAGCAAGTTCGGTCACACTCTTGCAACGGTCTCTCACGAGTTTTGCCGACCACCTCCCGCCTCCCTAGCAGCTTGTCGGCCTTATCCCGCCCGGCTGCGGAAATCGGGGATTCGGCCCGAATTCCCCCTCGTTTTCGTCATTTGTGTTCACACAAACTCCTCAAACTCATGAAAATTCTGACTCGAACCCCAATTCCCTCGCTCAGACGCTCTAAGTCCGA
>JBDNIL010000253.1:0-3875 GCA_041688355.1 Verrucomicrobiales bacterium
ACGAGGATGAAGCGGTCAGATTGGCGAATGATTCGTCCTATGGACTGGGGGGCTCGGTCTATACCCGTGATCCAAAGCGCGCCCGGGCCATCGCGGAATCCGTTGACACCGGCATGATGTTTGTGAACCAACCGACGAACTCGCAAGCCGAACTACCCTTTGGTGGTATCAAGAACTCCGGATACGGACGGGAACTCTCAAAGCTCGGAATCATGGAGTTTGTGAACAAAAAGCTGATCCATCTCGGCGAGGCTTGAATCAGGATTCACTCATCCACCATTTCACTCCCCACAAACATACCACTCATGAATCAAGAAACTCTATTGACTTCCGATCGTGCTTCGGGTGCCATCCTCGGTGCTTTCATCGGCGACGCCCTTGGCTTGGGCCCGCATTGGTATTATGATCTCTACGAATTGCGGCGGGATTTCGGGCCATGGATCGATGGCTACACCACGCCCAAACCCGCCCGCCGCTACCATGCCGGCATGCAGGCGGGAGATCTTTCGCAGGCCGGGCTGATCATGCTGGAACTACTGCGCTCGCTGGCCGAGTGTGATGGATACGAAGCCGGGGATTTTACGCGCAGGCTGGATGACAAGATTCTTGCGAAGTTCGATGGCTACCCATTTAACGGGCCCGGGGGTTACACCAATCATTCGATCCGCCAGACATGGCAGGCCCGGACAAAGGATGGCAAGGAATGGGGTGAAGCCGGGGGAAATGCGGACACCTCGGAAGCCGCCGAGCGCGTAATTCTACTCGCGGCATGCTTCGCAGCGGACCCCTGTGTCGCAGCACGCCATGCCTACGAAAACGCCAGGCTCACGCAGACCGACCCGCTCGTGCTGCAACACAGCGTCGCCTTTGCCAGCGTGATCGCGGCTATCATCCGCGGCGAGGCTCTCGACAGCGGGCTCGCTGACAAGCTGGTGAAGCTGGTGGAGTCGGGCGAGATTCCCTTTACCTCGCCCACTTCCATCGCATCCAGCAAACGCACGCCGGGCGAAGACCCTTTCGGCTTCGCTTCACCCGATGCACTGATGCTGCCCTCGTGGATCGCTGAAGCCACGCACGATCCCGGGACGCAACTGGAGCCCGCGTGGAAAGTCTCCCTGGTTTATGGCATGTCCTGCGCGATTACCTCTGTCTTGCCCGGAGCCTACTACCTCGCGGCGCGCTTCCCCGATGACTTTGAGAGCGCCGTGCTCCATGCGATCAACGGGGGCGGACAGAATATGTCGCGGGCCTGCCTCACAGGGGCGCTCATGGGGGCGCAGGTGGGGCTGTCCGGCATACCTCCCCGTTTCATCGATGGTCTTGCAGATGCTGAGGAAATCGTGGCACTCGCAAAGCAGATCACTCAAGCCGGGGAACATACCAACTGATGAATGCCTCACTGGCTTTCTCAAAGGCCTTCCCCGCAAAAGCACTTTCCTAACAATCGAACATCATGAGCAATAAACTATCCGGAAAAAAAATCGCGTTCCTCGCCACTGACGGCTTTGAACAAGTGGAGCTTACCGAACCTTGGAACGCCATCAAAGACGCGGGTGCCGAGGTCGTTCTCGTCTCCCTGAAGAGCGGCAAGATCCAGGGCTTCCATCACGATGAAAAAGCCGATCAGTTCGCCGTCGACAAAACTGTGGAGAATGTTTCCGCCTCCGAATTCAACGGCCTTGTCCTGCCTGGAGGGGTGTTCAATCCGGATGCGCTTCGGGTGAACAAAAATGCCGTCAGCTTCGTGCGCGACTTCTTCACCCAGCAAAAACCGGTCGCAGCCGTCTGCCACGGCCCGTGGATGCTGATCGAGGCGGACGTCGTCCGTGGTCGCAAAGTGACCTCATGGCCCAGCCTGGAAACCGATTTGAAAAACGCCGGCGCCACGTGGGTCGACGAGGAATGCGTCTGCGACCAAGGTCTCGTCACTAGTCGCAATCCCGACGACCTTCCCGCGTTCTGCGAGAAAGCCATTGAGGAATTCAGTGAAGGCAAGCACGCGGGACAAACCGCCTAACTCACACCCGCAACCCTTCATGAGCACACCCGCTACCCATAAGGAAGTCCATCTGGTTTCCCGACCCCGGGGAGTCCCCACCCTGGAAAACTTCGAGGTCGCCGAGACCGAGGTTCCGTCAGCGGATTCCGGGGAAATTCTCGTCCGCAACCTGTGGCTCTCCGTCGATCCCTACATGCGCGGCCGAATGAACGAGAGCGAGAGCTACGTTCCGGCGTTCAAACTCGGCGAACCGATGGAGGGCGGCTGCGTCGGGGAAGTCGTCGAGTCCAATAACAAGAAATTCAGCGTCGGCGATCACGTCCTCGGCAACCAGGGCTGGCGCGAATACTGGACCTCCGATGGTAAAGGAGTCAGTAAGATCGACACCAATGCCGCCGAGCCTCAGAACTATCTCAGCATCCTGGGCCTCACCGGCATGACTGCGTGGGTTGGGCTCAATGAGATCGGGAAGCTCAAAGACGGCGAGAGCGTTTTCGTCTCAGCCGCCTCCGGAGCCGTCGGCTCCATCGTTTGCCAGATCGCAAAGATCAAAAACTGTCGCGTCGTCGGCAGCGCGGGTTCCGCCGACAAGATCGCCTGGCTCAAGTCCGAGGCGGGCGTCGATGAAGCGTTCAACTATCACGACACCGATGACGTTTCCGCCACCCTCGCCAAGCTTTGCCCCGACGGCATCGATCTCTACTTCGACAACGTCGGTGGCGATCACCTCGCGGGTGCCATCGACCACATGAACCACTTCGGACGCATCGTCTGCTGTGGCATGATCTCCGGCTACAACGATGAGAAGCCGAAGCCCGGTCCGGCGAACTTTTTCAAGATCATCGGCAAACGGATTCGGATGCAGGGCTTCATCGTCCGCGACCATCAGGATCTCCAGGCGGAATTCCAAAAAGAAATGGGCGCATGGATCCGCGACGGCCGCATCGTGTGGGAGGAAACCATCACCGAAGGAATCGAGAACGCCCCGAAAGCCTTCCTCGATCTTTTCGATGGAGACAAGATGGGCAAGGCGCTCGTGAAGGTGTGAGGGCTACGACCGGATCGAGCCTTTTTGCTGCTTGCTGGCGTTCTTCACCTCTTCTCGAACTTGGCCCCATGTGATCAGGCCGAAGACGAACGTTCCGCCAAAAACGTTGCCCAACAAGACCGGGATGAAGAACCCGAAGATCCCGGCGATCAGGCCCAACTGTCCGGTCAGCATCAAAAAGGCCATCTCGACCGATCCTGCGATGATGTGGGTGAAGCCGCCAGCGGCAATCAGCCATGTCATCACGATGATAATGAGGAAATTCTCCCGGTCGCCGGCCGCCAGCATCCAGTCCAGTGCCGCAATCAAAAGACCTGCCGGCACCGCCTTGGCAAAGCCGATCCACGCGCCGTTTTCGGTGGCGTGTTTGCTGATCTCGGTGACGCTGGCGAGAATGTCCGGCTCGAAGGTCGGCATGAAGGCGATGAAAGCGGCGGCGATGAAGCAGCCGATCACGTTAGCCCCAAGCACGATCCCCCACAGCCGCGCGACGCACCAGAGCTTATCGAGGCTCGGTCGCGCAAACAGCGGCAACACCGTCGTCAGCGTGTTTTCCGTGAACAGCTGCATCCGACCGACGATGACGATAAGAAAGCCGAAGGTGTAGCCAAGACTTTCCAGCAGTGGTAGCCATGTCGAGTCCGGCAGATAGGTCTTGAAGAGGGCCTCTCCGACGACCGAAAAGCTGATGCAGACACCGGCGGCGATGCCCGACCAGAATAGGGATGTCCAGGGGCGCCGCAGTTCCTCGTCACCCTCGCGGCGGACAACCTGATAGACCAGCTTGGCCGACAGGTGGGACGCCTCGCGAACCGCCTCTTCTTGTTC
>JBDNIL010000025.1:0-3885 GCA_041688355.1 Verrucomicrobiales bacterium
CACCTCCCCAAGCCCGAGGTTCGCAAGGAGGCGGTGCGCTTCGGTATCCCCGTCGCGGCTAAAAAGGACAGCCAGGGAATCTGCTTCATCGGCGACATCCGCATGGCCGACTTTCTCGCCCACTACATCCCGGATGATCCGGGGAACATTGTGACGCTCGAGGGGAAAAAAGTGGGTGAACATCGCGGCCTCCACCTCCACACTCTCGGCCAGCGCAAGGGCCTGGGAGTGCCCTCGAACACTTTTGGCAAAGCCTACGTCGTCGTGGCGAAACGACCTGCGAAAAAAGAACTCGTCGTCGCCTTTGACGAGGCTGAGACACCCGGCCTCTACTCGACCCGCTGCCGTGTCGGGAGCATCTCCGTGACAAACCGCCCGCTTACAGAGATAAAGAATCTGCTCATCCAGCCGCGCTATCGTTCCGCTGCGGTTCCCGTCGAAGCCGCGTTCCTTGATGAAGAGACAGTCGAACTCACCTGTGCAATCCCGCAGCGGGCCCTCACGCCCGGGCAGATTTGCGGATTCTACGAAGGCGAGCGTCTCCTCGGCGGCGGCATTTTCGAAGAAATTTACCCGTGACCCTGCGCAGCCAAGGCTCCGAAGGGCCGGCTCGGTCTAGAACGAGTCGCTGATCAGTTGCATGTAGCGCGAACCCGAGGGAGTCAGCGTCGCGCTGCCACCTGTTCCGGTGAGTCGATCCACGGTGAGATCGGCATGATTGCCCGTCGTGGGTTTCACGTAGGTGACCACCGGTTGCGAAAGGGTGCGATCACTCGGCCGGATCTCTAGCGGCACCCCCGTGGCGGCGAAGGAGATCTCCCAGCTCGTCGGATTTTTCACCTTTTCCAAATCACGCCCCATAAAAGGGTAGCGGCGCAGAAATGGCAGGTCGCCCGACTTCGGGATGAGGACCCGGTAGTGAACCTCGGTCTGGCTCGCGAGATATTCGGGGATAGTGAGGCTCGGATTGGCCCGATGGGCGATGAGGATCCCGCTGATGTCCATGCCGACGAGGTTGAAGCCGTTGAAAATCCCGTGGCGATTCGTCGTCGTGAAATGGCGGTCATACCAGCGCTTGAACTGGTCGCTCAGGATCATGTTCAGCTCGACGTGGACGTGGGCGCGCTCCTTGTTGATGCCGGCTCCGGTGTAGCCCATTTTCCCGATCACATCTCCCGCCCGCAACGCCTTTCCGGCGGCGACTTCCGCAGAGCGGAGGTGGGCGTAGAGAGAGAAGAAGGGACCGTAACCCCAGTCATGGTGCACGACGATGTAGCGGCCGTAGTTGCTCGCGCTGGGCGAGTCGCTCACGTAGACGACGGTTCCGTTCGAGATCGAGCGTACTTCATCGAGCGGCTCACCCGAGGCATCGCGGCGCACCGGTTTGATATCGACCCCCTCGTGCAGACGCGTCATGACGATTCCGGCGGACGTCCGCTTCTGGTTTCGGGTGAACCCGTAGGCCCCGCCGCTCCAGGGCTTTGAGACTACGCCCTCGAAGTTCCGGTCGGTGTACATGTAAAACTGCGAGGGATCGCTCGAGAAGATCGCATCGTTGTCCGTCGGGAGGACGAGGCCCATCGGTTCGGCCTCCAGCGACGGAGAGATCAGGCAAAATAGAAAGAGGAGCAATCGGAAGGGCAGAGGAGGCATGACGGGATCCGGGTAGGTGCGGTTCGTTACTAAACACACCTTAATTAATTTGCCAAGCCCTTCCGGCCCCCTCAGTCAGGCGAGGCATATTGCGGGCCCGCCTTCGGCTTGTAGTCATCGACGTGAGGGAAACGTTTCCGGAACTCCTGGAGGTGACGCTGCTGGAGTCCGCTCCAGATCACGACGACCCCGTCGTCGATGGGCTTGTCGATAAGGACGGCCTGGAGGGGAGCGTCGGAACACCGGACTCCGAGGAGTTTCCCCTGATTCGTCAGCGTGATCGCTTTAAGCTCGACTGTCGCATGTTCTTTCATCCGGAAGGCTGCTCCGAACGAGACTCCATCTGCCGCGCTGAAGGGGTAGAACCAGGCGATATCGTTGTCGGTAAAGGTGGGAATCTTGCTGAAGAAGTACTGCCGGTGCTCCTGCCCGAGCTTAACCGGGGTGATCATCTTGGGATTATCCGTCGCCTCACCCTCGATGTGGAGGGTGACCAGATAGAGTTTGTACTGCTTCCCCATCCCGGGGCACCACATCGCGGTGGAAAAGAGGAAAAGCAAAATGAGGAACCGGCGTCGCATTTCGTTAAGTTAAAGGGGAAAAAGCCTCCGTGGCAAGTCGCGTGAGCAACCATCTTGCGGAGAATTGGGAAAACGGATGCATTTTTTCGTTGTCCGATCCCGTAAGATTCGCTAGATCAACCCCCGTGCGCCGTGCTATAATTGAAGTCAAGACGGCAGAGGAGTGCCTTATTTTTATCAAATTTCATCTCACCGGAGTTCATTATTACCATGTCGGAAGAAGCAAATACCCCTGAAGTAAAAGACGATGTTCGCCAGCACCATCTGGCCGCCAATTTTGGCAAACTCTATCTCAAGGCCGAGAGCGCGATGGAGCTGCGGAACTGGAGCTACGCAGTGAGCCTCATTCAGGCCATCCTCGTAAAAGAGCCCGGTTTCCTCGACGGTCGCAAGCGACTCCGCATGGCGGCGGTGAAGGAGAATGAAGGCAAGCGCGGCGTCAAGATGGGCGGCGAAGCCCTCAAAGTGATGAAACTGCACGGCCAAGTCAAAAAAGATCCCCTCGGCGTCATGGCTCAGCTTGAGAAGGATGTCCTCGCCTCGGATCCCTACAATGCGCCGGGCAATGAGCTGCTCTACGAAGCCGCTTCTGCCGCTGGACTTTACTCCACCGCAGGGTTCGCCCTTGAGACTGTCATCAGCGGCGACCCCGACAACCTGAAGTTCTACCACAAGCTGGGCGACTTCTACATGGCTCGTGAGATCTTTGACAAAGCGTCCGAGATTTTCGGCAAGATCGTCGACAAAAATCGCAGCGACCTCGAGGCGACGAAAAAATACAAGGACGCGACTGCGCGTGGCTCCATCGCCTCCCAGAAGTGGGACAGCGAAGGTGACTGGCGCGATCTCCTGAAGGATAAAGACGCCTCCAAGGACCTCGAGAGCAAGGGGCGTGCTGCGATGACTCCCGAGATGCTTCAGACTCAGGCCGACGCCCTCTCCGCCGAGTATGCACAGGATCAAAACAATCTCGAAGTGACCAAGCGTCTCGCCAACACCTACGAAGAACTCGAGCAGTTCGAGACCGCCCTATCTTTCTACGAGTGGGCCTTCCACCTCAGTAGCAACGACCCCGCGCTCGAGAAAAAAGTCGCCGCGATCCGTGAGACAGTGAACAAAAATCACCTCGAGTCTCTCCAGCGATTCGTTGACGAGAACCCCGAGCACCCCGACATCGAGCAGTATCGTCAGCAGCTCATCGACGCAGAGAAGTCGCAGATCGACGTCCTCATCGCCGAGTCGCGCGAGCGGGTTGATCGCAACCCAACCGACAATGAATTGCGCTACGAGCTCGGGTCACGTCTCTTCCGCGCCACCCAGTACCGCGAGGCGATCCAGCATCTCCAGCAGGCGAAGCGCAGTCCCAACCTCCGCATCAAAGTCATGAGCCTGCTCGGCCAATGCTACGAGCGGATGAATATGACCGACCTTGCTGCAAGCCAATTCGAAGAGGCAATCACCGAGCTCCAGGTAATGGACGGGACGAAGAAGGAACTCCTCTACAACCTGGGCCTGCTCTACGAGAGGCTCGAAAATATTCCGAAGTACCTCGAATCGCTCAAGCAGATCTACGCCGTCGACTACGTCTATCGCGATGTCGCCGAGCGGGTCGAGCGCTCCTACGGCGGGTGAGGGGAGTGAGGGGAGTGAG
>JBDNIL010000254.1:0-8661 GCA_041688355.1 Verrucomicrobiales bacterium
CGTGCGTTCTGTTCGAAGGGAATGTGGGTGCGCCCGCCTCCGGAACTCTGGTAGGCGAAGCGTTCCACCTGGACGGCACCGAAGGGTGTTTCGTATTTTTGGCGACCCGTTTCCTCTTCGCGGTGAACTTCGTGTTGCCGAAAAAAAAGGGGAACCCATCCGTATCAAAATCCGCGAGGGCACGCTCGGTGACCGTCCGCCCCGCTTCGCTAAGTCGTCCCTGGAATTGCTCCTCGAATTCGAGGATGTTCGAATTCTTGGAAATCGTGATTTCTCCGACAATCTTGTCTTCGTCTTCTTGGAGGATGCGTGGGCCGATAACACACTGATACACAATGCGTCGAGAGTATAAGTTATAAATTGGCCGCCTTCTTATGGTTATTGCATTGAGTGGCGGTCACACCCATTGATACAGTGCAGGGAATGAACCGTGCTACCGCCACGGCGACTGCCGCCGGACTGACCCTCCTGACCTTCGGGCTGGGTGCTTTGTTTTTTGTCTTATCGCCCACCACCCAAATCGACCAGCGGCTCTTGCAGATCACCTTCATCGGCCTGTCAGACCTCACCGTAACCCACATGATCCTGATCGAGTGCTGCGCCGCTCGACCATGGCGCGAACCCGACTCAAGAGGGTCTTGTCACTGACCCGACCCTCTTTCACGATACTCTCATGACTCACTCCACCCGCCGCACGTTCCTCAAACATTCGGGCATCACCCTGGCCGGACTCTCCTCCGGTCCCGCGATCCTCTCCGCGGCTAACCCTAACAAAAAGCTATCCCTCGCCTGCGTCGGCGTGGGCGGCAAGGGCTGGAGCGATATGCTGGAGCTCGCTCCGGGCAACGAGATCGTCGCGATCTGCGATATCGACGAGGATAGACTCGCCAGGGCCAAAGCCCAGTTCCCCGCAGCGAAGGCCTATACCGACTGGCGCAAGCTGCTCGAGCAAAAGGGCATCGACGGGGTGATGGTGACCACTCCCGATCACACTCATGCGCCGGTCACGGCGACGGCGATGAGGCTCGGGCTGCACTGCTACACGCAAAAACCCCTCACCCACACGATCCACGAGGCCCGCGTCCTCGCCGCGATCGCGAAGGAGACGGGAGTGATCACCCAGATGGGCATCCAGCACCACGCCACGAAGCGCCTCAAGATCGCGATCCACGCGCTGCGCGAGGACAAAGTCATCGGCAAAGTGCGCGAGGTCCACGCATGGACGGACCGACCCGGAACGTATTGGAAGCAGGGTCTCGACCGTCCCGCGCCAGGCGGCAATCCGCCGGCGACGGTGCATTGGGATCAGTGGCTCGGCACCGCGCCGGAGCGTCCCTGGGTCGACAAGACCTATCATCCTTTCCACTGGCGCGGTTGGTGGGATTTCGGCACGGGCGTGGCCGGCGACATGGGTTGCCACATCCTCGACCCCATCGTCGATGCCCTGCAGCTCGCTGCCCCGACGAAGGTGAAGGCCGAGGGTCCGCCGCCGCATGCCGAATCGGGTCCGGCCTGGGCGGAGATCCTCTACACCTTTCCCGGTACGGAACTGACCACGGACACCGTCACGGTGCGCTGGTATGAGGCGGGCCGACAGCCCGATCCCGCCCTTTTCGAGGCTCCGGCGGATTGGAAGGGATCGCTCAACGGCATCCTCTTTGTCGGGGAGAAGGGCAATCTTTTCGTCGGATTTCCCGAGATGCCCGAACTCTTCCCGAAGGCGAATTTTGCCGACTACGAGTGGGCGGACCTGCCTGACACGAATCACTATCAGGAATGGGTCACGGCGGTCCGTGAATCGCGCCAGCCCTCGACGCCTTTTTCGTATGCGGGACCGCTCACCGAGACGGTTTTGTTAGGCAACGTCGCCTACCGCTGCGGCGCGGAGATCGAATGGGATTCGGACAAGCTCGCCGTGGTGAACGTGAAAGAGGCGAACGAGTTCCTGCGCCGGCCCTATCGCAAGGGCTGGGAAGTTCCGGACCTGGGGTGAGCGGAGGGGGCCGCTGAAAACGGCAAAAGCCGTCCTCCAACCAGGGCTGGCGACGCGTTGGAGTGAGGCCTTCATGCCTTGGCGGAGGATGGGGGCCGGGGCGGGCGGATCGCACTTTCCCAGGGGCTTTCGTTGGCAGCGGGGATGATCTCTTTGGGATTATTCCCCAGTCGCCGGCCTGAAGTGAAGTGACTGTGCCAGACAGCTCTGAATATCTTGCAAAAAGTAGGACAAAAAATGCGGTGCCCACCCCCGTTCAGGGCACGGACTCGGGCCAGACTTTTCCGGCGCGTTCGGTATCGAGATGATAGTCCGAATATTTCAGATCAAAAAACGTAGCCCCCAACTGAACCGCCTCGGCGAGAGGGTCGCCCGGGTCACGAGTCACTTCCCCGCGGCTATTCCCGAAGCCGCGAACGAGACCGACGAACTCGGAGCGGGTGTAGCGGGAATATTCCTGAATCTGGTGAATGATCCCGAGCGACGCACCGGGATAAGTCTCTTCGGAGGCGAGGACGAGACCGACACGCTTGCGCGACATCTTCGAAACGACGTCGCCCGAGTCGGGGTAGGACCCGGCGTAGTAGCAAAAGGTGCGGTCAAAAAAGGCCTTGGTCTGGGCGGAGACGCCATACCAGTAGACGGGCGTGCAGAAGATGACACCATCGGCGGGAAGGAAGTCGTCGAAGAAGAGTTCGCGAAAGCGATCCTCGATCGAGCATTCCCCATCGGGTCGACGACAGACGCGGCAATCGCGGAGGAAGCTCGTGATGTAGTCGTCGATGAAACGTACGCTGACGGTGGCACCTGACTTGGCAGCCCCCTGCTCGACGGCCGCGGCCATCACCGCAGAATTGCCGACGCGACGCGGGCTACCCACGAGGATGAGGAGGCGGGGCAATTCACTCATCGAGGAGTTCGCTCGACCTGACGATACCGCTAGGCCGGAGCCAGCTCACCGGGGAAGTCCCCTTCGCTTTCCTTCTCCTTCTCGACGGGCCGCTTTTTCGGCTCGCTCTCGGAAGTCGGGAGATCGGGCGGGGTCGGCTTGGACGGAGGATTGCGGAGTTCGCCGAGTTCCATGATCTCGTGGACGTGCTTTGCATCGAGTGTCTCGAACTCGAGGAGCGCTTTGGCGATGACATCGAGCTTGGCCCGGTTTTCGATGATGAGTTCGGTCGCTTTGGCGTAGGCGTTGTCGATGAGGCGCTTCACTTCGGCATCGATCTTCTGAGCGGTCGCCTCGGAGTAATTCCGCGCCGATCCCATGTCACGAGCGAGAAAGACGTGCTCCTGGTGATCGCCGTACTCCACCATGCCGAGTTCTTCGCTCATGCCCCATTCGCAGACCATCTTCCGGGCGATGCCGGTGGCCTGCTTGATGTCGCCGCTCGCTCCGCTCGCGACATCGCCGAAGACGACCTCCTCAGCGACCCTTCCGCCCATGATGACGACGAGCTGGTCGATGAGCTCGCTCTTGCGCTGGGTGTATTTGTCCTGCAGCGGCAGCCACATCGTCGAGCCGAGGGACGGCCCGCGCGGGATGATGGTGACCTTGTGAATCGGGTCGGTGTTCTCCAGCAAGACGAGGAGGATGGCGTGACCGGCCTCGTGAAAGGCGGTCTTTTCCTTGTCCTTTTCGGAGATCGCGAGACTGCGACGCTCCTTGCCCCAGCGCACCTTATCGCGGGCTTCTTCGAGCTCGGCGAGGGTGATCGCCTTGAGCCCCTTGCGGGCAGCGAGGAGGGCAGCTTCGTTGATGACGTTGGCCAGCTCGGCACCGGAGTAGCCGGGAGTGCCCCGGGCGATCGTGCCGAGCTCGACGCCTTCGGCGAGCTTGACCTTCTTCGCGTGAACTTTGAGGATCTCTTCCCGGCCGTTCACATCGGGAAGACCGACGGTGATCTCGCGGTCAAACCGACCGGGACGCAGCAGGGCGGGATCGAGCACGTCGGGGCGGTTTGTCGCGGCGATGATGATAACGCCTTCCTGCGTGTCAAAGCCGTCCATCTCCACGAGGAGGGCGTTGAGGGTCTGCTCGCGCTCATCGTGGCCACCCCCCATGCCGTGTCCGCGATGGCGGCCGACCGCGTCGATCTCGTCGATGAAGATGAGGCAGGGCGCATTCTTTCTGCCCTGTTCAAACATGTCCCGAACACGCGAGGCACCCACGCCGACGAACATCTCGACGAAGTCAGAACCGCTGATGGAGAAAAAAGGCACGTCGGCCTCACCGGCGATGGCGCGGGCGAGGAGCGTCTTCCCGGTCCCGGGCGATCCTACCATGAGTACTCCCTTCGGAATATGACCGCCGAGGCGTTGAAACTTTTTCGGATCGCGCAGGTATTCGACGATCTCCCAGACTTCCTCCTTGGCTTCTTCGACACCGGCGACGTCTTTGAAGGTGACCTTGCCTTTGTCCTGCGTCATCAGCTTGGCCTTGCTCTTGCCGAAGCTCATGGCGCCCTTACCCGCGGCCTTGATCTGGTGGCGGAACAGGAAGTAGAGGAGGATGAGGAGGAAAAAGATCGGCAGGTAAAAGGACATCATGATCATCCCGAAGCTGTCGGAATCGGTCGGGAGATCGGAGATCTGGAGATTCTTCGCGGCGAGGATTTCCTTCAGGTCATCACCGACATATTCGAGGATGACGGGCACGCTGAACTCGCGGTATTTGCTACCGGCGTTCTCCTCGGGCTTTTCCACTTCATACCACCCGGTCACGAACTGCTTCGAACTCCCGTCTCGCTGGACGAGACGGAGCAGTTTCGCCGGGGTGCTGGATTTATCGACGTGGATGCGATCGTTTGCCACGAGCTCTTTGAACTCGGCGTAGTTGAGCTTGTTGGACGAATCGGACAAACCTTTCGACCAGATCGCGAGACCGAAGAGGCCCATCGCGACGGAGAGGAGGATGAGACCTTTCCAGTTAAAACCGTTTTCGCCCCCGCTGGAGCGATTCTCGTTGTTCTTGGGGTCTTCGTCTTGCATGAAATTCGTCGAGTAGAGGGTCGGGCTTACGTCGGTGTCCCGAAGCTACCACAGCGGATCACTCCGCGCAATCGCCCTGAGCCGGGATAGAGGATACCCCAGCCTTCGACTCCCGCGAGGCAAAAGGGTTCAAAGGGCATCACGCGATCCGGAAAAAGGCACGGCAAAGAAGCATTACGCCGCGCATCTCCGTCGTGACGCGGTCGCTCCGCTACTAATGACAGAAACTTTTCCATTAGTGATTCTAATACAGATTTTGTTTGATGATTTTCGTTCCTAAAATAAGTTGTTCTCATAATGATTCCCCCCTCTACCCAAGGACTACCCTACGACGACGACGCGGACGGCAAGCTGCTCGGAGGCATCGCCGCCGGTGATCGCGAGAGTTTTCGCCTGCTCTACGTGCGCTATGCGGGCCTGCTCTTCACCACCATTCAGAAGGTCCTCAATGATCACAACGATACCGAGGAGGTCTTGCAGGAGGTGATGAACTCACTTTGGCAAAAGGCGCACCTCTATCACGAGGGCCGCGGACGCCCCATCACCTGGCTGGCCTCGACCGCGCGGAACCGGGCGATCGACCGTCTCCGCTCGAAAAAGCGCCAGGCGCGGCTCAAGGAGGCCTACTCGAGCGAAGCGGAAATAAGCCCTCGAGGCACCATGCCCGTCTCGGGACCAGAGGCCGCCAGTCGCCGCGATACCTGTCTGCGGGTGCGCTCGGCGGTGATGGAACTCAGCGAGATCCAGCGCGAAGCGATCGAGAAAGTCTACTTTGAGGGTCTCTCACAGCAAGAGATCGCGGACCAGCTCGGCGAGCCGCTCGGGACCGTGAAAGCACGCATCCGCCGCGGCCTCGCCAAACTGCGGCAGACCGTCGATAAAGTCTGAAACCTGAAACTTCGCGCCTCACGACAACCTCGTGAGCAGTTCGACGTTGGCGGTCGGATCAAAGGCGGCGAGCGCGGCCGCCTGCGCCGCGACGAGGTCACTGACGCCCTTTTTCCCCAGGGCGAGCATCTCGAGCATCTGCTCCTCGGTGAAGGTTGCCTCTTCCCCACTGCCCTGGACCTCGATGAGATTGAGGTCAGAGGTCATGGCGTAGTTGAAGTCGACCGTCGCATTTTTGTCCTCGTGGTAGTTGAGGTCGAGGCAGCAGCCACCCTCCCAGACCCCGGCGCTTACTGCCGCGGCGAGCTGGCGCATCGGCGAGGCGGTCATCTTGCGGGCCGCGATGAATCGGCGGAAGGCCATCTCCACCGCGACGACTGCGCCCGTGATCGAGGCCGTGCGGGTCCCGCCATCGGCGCGCAGGACGTCGCAGTCAATCCACAAAGTCCTCTGGCCGAGGGCCTTCAGATCAATCACGGCACGCAGGCTTCGACCGATGAGCCGCTGGATCTCCGAGCTGCGCCCGTCGAGTTTGCCCCTGCTGATGTCGCGGGGCTTACGCTGCAGGGTGGAGTAGGGCAGCATATTATATTCCGCCGTGAGCCAGCCACCCTGGACGCCCTGGTATTTCATCCAGCCCGGGACTCCCGGCTCGAGCATCGCGGCGCAGATCACCTGTGTTTCGCCAAAGCTGACGAGGACACTACCGTGGGCGAGGGGGGCGATGTCGAGTTGGAAACTCACTTCGCGCAACTGGTCGGGACTGCGTCCGTCGATTCGATTCATCTTTAGGCAATGGTCTAAGAGACGGCCTTTTGCAAGCGTTCACATTCACGGTTGCTTCCCGGATTGATTTCGCGACCATAGACGCCGCCCCGACCGGGCCGGTTAGACCATGCTACCAACCAGAGAAAAGCTCGAACAGTTCGCGGTGGACGTCATTCTTGACCGACGCCAGGGCTTTCGTGCTGGCATGCTGCGCGGGATCCTCGGGGCCCTCTCCCATGTCTACGGTGGCGCGGTCAATGCCCGCCTCTCGCTCTATCGCAACCGCATTCTCCGCGAACGCAGCCTCGGCTGTCTCGTCGTCTCCATCGGCAACCTCACCGTCGGCGGCACCGGAAAAACGCCGGTCGTGGAGAAATTTGCGAGATCGCTTCAGGACGGCGGTCGGCGTGTCGCGATTCTTAGTAGGGGTTATAAATCGGTGAAGCAGCCTTTTTTGAAACGTCTCGTCGGGAAGATTCAGGGGAAAAACGAGATCGATCCGCCTCGTGTCGTCAGTGATGGCAAATCGCTCCTCCTCGATTCCAAAACCGCCGGCGACGAGCCTTACATGCTCGCCTCGAATCTCCCCGACATCCCCGTCGTCGTCGACAAGGACCGGGTCAAGAGTGGCAAGCACGCCATCAGCGAACTGAACTGCGACACCCTCATCCTCGACGACGGGCTGCAATACCTGCGCCTGCGGCACCGTCTCGACATCGTCCTCGTAGACCGCTGGCAGCCCTTCGGGACCGAGCGACTCCTCCCCCGGGGGACCCTGCGCGAACCACCCCGCAACCTGAAGCGGGCCTCCTACATCTTCATCACCAAGTGCAACGGAGAGCCCAACGGCGACCTCATCGAGCGCATCCGCAAGTACAACCGCACCGCCGAGATCATCGAGTGCGAGCACCGCCCGCGCTACCTCCAGCACATCGAGACCCGCGCAACGATCCCGCTCGAAGTGCTCCAGGGTGCTAAAGTCGGAACCGTCAGCGCCATCGCCGTACCCGAGAGCTTCGAGGACGGCGTCCGCAAACTCGGCGCGACGATCGAGGCGACCTGCCGCTTCATGGATCACCACCGCTTCACCGAGCAGGAGATCATCACCTTCATCAACTGCTGCGTCGAATCCGACGTCGACATGATCGTGACGACCGAGAAAGACGCGGTCCGCTTTCCCCGGCTCGGCCGCATGGCAGTGCCGATCTATTTCCTCCGCGTCGAGATCGGGATCCTCAGCAACGAAGAGAGCTTCGACCAGTGCATCGCGCGGATCTGTCAGCCGCGCGAAGACAGCTCGGCGCGGCGTTTTTTTTAGTGCTAGATTGCCGGACCCATGACTCCCCTGCTCGCCGCCTTCTTTGACTTCCTCGCCGGATCCGGGGAGACCCTCTACGACGTCTCGATCTGGACCTCTGTCGTCCTCCTCCTCGTCATCGGATTCCTCGGGACCTTCCTCCCCGTCCTCCCCGGCACGACTCTCATTATCGGCGGATCCTACCTCTTTTACTTCGCAATGGGATCGGAAAGCTCGGGCCTCGCCTGGCAGGGACTCGTCTTCATCGGCGTCCTTTACCTCCTCTCCATCCTCCTCGACTGGGTCAGCGGCGCCCTCGGGGCAAAATGGTTCGGCTCCAGCAAATGGGGCATCATCGGGGCAATCATCGGCGGCATCGTCGGAATCTTTTTCGGCATCCCCGGCCTCATCATCGGGCCCATCGCGGGCGTCTTTCTCTTCGAGATTTTCTTCGCGAAAAAGAAAGTCAAACAAGCCTCCAACTCCACTGTCGGCACCGTTGTCGGCGGCCTCGCCGGCATCCTCGGCCGCGTCATCCTTGCACTCGGGATGATAGGCTGGTTTGTTGTGGATGTGTTTTTTGTGAATTGAGTGGGCACGCCCGGCATCCAGAGAGAAGTCGGCAGAGCCGTTTTTTGCCGCGCAAATTTTTTTCTGTAAAAGGTTCTGATCGCTGGTTGGGAAGCTGAAGGTTTTCGATTGGTTTAGGAGGGAGGTTTAACGA
>JBDNIL010000026.1:0-17109 GCA_041688355.1 Verrucomicrobiales bacterium
GGCGTCGTCGGAGTGCTCGATCTGGCGAGAGGAAACCTCTAAGATTACATTACGTGCGACCATCGCCAGCACGACATCGGGTGGTTCTAGAAACTCAGAGGCCACTTTAAGCCCGGGAGACGGGGTCAGGAGACGGGGTCAGGAGACGGGGTCAGGAGACGGGGTCAGGAGACGGGGTCAGGAGACGGCGTCAGGGAGACGGCGTCAGGGAACCAATTCCAAATCTAACATTGACCTAACACGCACCCATAGGCGCGCGAAAGCGCAATCCGGCCTCTTCGAGCTCAGCTCACAGAGGCCAGCCCCAGGGCGGTAAATCGGCGAATCCGGAACGGCGCGGGAGCAGTCGATTGTGGCGGTGGTAGGATGCAAAGTGGGTGGGCGAGATTGACGACAGTTTCCGTGATTATTACTCTCGGCCCTGTGAACTTCTATGACACGACTTCCGTCTGTTCGGCACTCTTTGGATATTGGTTCCCTGTCCCCGCCTCCCAAAAAGTCCGGCTACGGCAAAGAGTGCAATGAAGAAAATCAGCTACCTTTCAATTTTGCTTTTTGTACGGTGTTCTGAGCCGTCTTCACCGGTCGAATCACCTGGACTTTCTACCGAGGTTGATGTGGGCTATCCAGAAAGAGCGCATAGTTCAGAAAGTGGGGAGGAGCACCCTCAAACGAATAATGAGGTCGATAGCGACGCCCCCCCAAGTTCCGAAAACCCAATAATTGACGACGAATTCGTGAGTCACGAGAAGCTGCCACTTGATTAGTTTAAGGGGCAGAGTGAGTTTGTTGAGGAAAGAATTGAAATGGGCGAATTCGTTCTTTCGACTGTCAATGGTGAGGTTAGGGTCGGCGTCGCGACTGGGAAGGGGGAGTTCATAACCTGGCCGGGCTCTCAAGCATTGCCTTCAGGCGGATCGGTGAGCAGCGCCGCGCGGAACACCCGCGCGGAGCACCCGGGCAGGTATGGTCTCCACGATGGTGGCGAAGACTGCGGTGGCCGCATCAGCCGCCCCCTGCTCTAAAGGTAGCGGTCACATCGGCGGTCGGGTGTCCATATTGCTATCTCGTAGCCAGTTCAGTCACTCGCGTTCGAGATTTCGTCCATCCAGTGATGGACGAAGAACTTCTTCTCCTGTGGCAGAAGTGTCTCCGCCTCGCCGATGATGGGCCGCAGCGCCGTGGACATTTGCAGGGTCACGAGGGTGAAAATAGCGGCCCAGATCTTCAGGTATTCCCCGCCCTTAATTCCGCATGCGTCAAATCCCCTGAAGATCAAACCGAGACCAAACGCGAGCGAGCCACCCCAGAACAGCAGCGAGAGGATCCCGAGAAAGACGAGCGAGTCGGTCGACTGTGTGAAGATCCAGAGCACTGGAGCCAGCCCGATGAGGAGCAGACTCACGAGCGCGAGCGAGGCCCCGAGTACTCCCGCGACCGAGCGCAGGCTGACATCGAGACCGTTCAGACAGCTGAAAATGTAGAAGCTCGGCAGCGTGATGAGCCCGCTCACCGCCACTCCGGTGATGATTTTCAAGGGCGCACTCCAGAGCTGCCGATCCCCCGAGGAGAGACCGAGGATGAAGCCGAAGATCCCCAGACAGGTGATCGAGAGGACTAGCAGATGACGGCCCACCCTCGTGCCTTCCTCCTGCTGCAACTGGTGCAGGAGCGCGAGCGGACGCTTCAGGAGAGCGTCGATCGTGTTAGCGAATGAGACCCCGGCCACCGGGATCGGGGGCGGCATTACCGGTGAACTCTCAGCGGCGGGTTCCGTGTCATTGGGGTTGGTATCGGGTTCCTCTTCGTTCTTCATAATGATGTTATTGTCAGGGTTTCAAAAAGTCTCGCGGATCGCCCACCAGACCGTCTCGTAAAAATTTCCCTTCATCGCATCGGGGCGCAGGAACTGGATCGCAAGTCCCGGGCTGCCGAAGATAGGGCGCAGGATGTAGCCGACTTGAGCCCCGACGAAAAGATTCCCCGCGAGCCAGGCGATGAGAAGACGACGCGCGACGAGGCGACTGCCCGTGTAGTGCCGCAGGATCCCGAGCAACTTGCCCGTCGCGATGATCCCGGCGAAAGCGATCAAGGCAGTGTGAAAAAGGAGCAACTGACGATGCGCCGCCGCAGCGCCCGCCTCATCGGGCCCGGGCAGATTGAGCGCCATGCCGAAGGTGATCGGACTGAGCGAACCCACGATCAGCGCGAAGACAGTGAAGGACAATAGGATGGCCTGCACTGTCTGGCGGAAGGAAAGCCCCGCTGAGAGCAACTGGGCGAGCATGCCATTGATCATGCCGTTCACCGCCAGCGTGAGAAAGATGATACAGGGCAGCTTCACCGCCACGTAGCATGCCATCACGGGCGAGCGCCACAGGCCCACGCTCGCGCCATAGAGCCCGACTCCGCCGAGGATGGTGAGGAGGCAGAGGCCAAGCCGAGTCTCCGCACCGGAGCCCTGGAGCCAGGCGGGAAGACGATCCGACTCCCCGCGGGTCAGACGCTTCCAGTCATCGGCGATTTTCTCCAGTATCTCTTTCACAGCAACAATCTGCTCCGCTTCCATGAACCGCGTGTGAAGAGACCGTGAAAAGCCTGTGAAATCCCCTCGTGACCGGGAACATTCTGCCCTCCGGGCATTTATCCCTCGCCATCGCGGAAACGCCGTCGTTTCATGAGAGTGACCAAGGCAAGATGCGTGCGGGAGTCCTCCCGAGCGTCGGCTAGAGATGACCCGCAGCCCCTCCATTCCACCCGCTTTCCCCCTGCGCCGAGTTGTTGGTGACGGGGATGGGTGCGGTGACTCCGTCGCTCTCTCTGCGGCATTCGCTTTCGGAGGGCACAATTCCATGCTTCTGCTCCGCCGTTGGCCTTCGAAGTAGTTAATAAAGGTTGATATTCAGCCCCTATTTTGCGGAAAATACGAGTTTTCCATGTGACGATCTTGTCAGATCCCCGGGAGTGGCTACTGTCGGGCGCATCGCATGGATACCCTCGTTTTCATTCTCAAAATTCTCGGCTCACTCGGCGTCTTCCTCTACGGGATGAAGGTCATGAGTGAGGGCATCCAGCGCACTGCCGGCGACGGGATGCGCAAAGTGATGGCGAAGATGACGCACAATCGATTTACCGCCGTGCTCACCGGCATGCTCATCACCAGCCTGGTGCAGTCCTCCTCGGCCACGACAGTGATGGTCGTCAGCTTCGTGAATGCGGGCCTTCTCACTCTCGTGGAGTCCATCGGGGTCATCATGGGAGCCAATCTCGGAACTACCCTGACGGCCTGGATTATCGCCACGATCGGGAAATTTTCCCTCTCTGATATCGCCGTTCCCATCATCGGCGTCGGTCTCCCGCTCTTTTTCATCGGGAGAAACCGGTGGAAGAACATGGGGGAAGTCCTCATCGGATTCGGGCTCCTCTTTTACGGCCTCTTTCTTCTCAAAGAGACCGTTCCCGATGTCAAAGGGATGCTCTCCAGCACCGACCTCGCCCTGCAGGCACAAGCGCAGAACATGCAGGAATTTATCGGGAATTTCAGTGGAAAAGGCTACCTCTCCATTCTCGTATTCCTCTTCCTCGGGATCCTCCTCACGCTCGTCGTGCAGTCATCCTCCGCCGCCATGGCTATCACCGTAACCCTCGCGATCCAGGGCTGGATCGGCTTCGAAGAATCTGCCGCCATCGTCCTCGGGGAAAACATCGGCACCACCGTGACAGCATGGCTCGCCTCCATCGGCACCACCGTGAACGCCCGGCGCGCCGCGAGGGCGCACCTTTTGTTTAATGTCATCGGGGTGCTCTGGATGTTGTTGATCTTTTACCCCTTCACCGGGCTCGTGGTCTGGCTGGGTTCGCAACTCCCGGAAAGCTGGCAGGGAAAAGACCACACCGCCAACATCGGGTTCCATCTCGCGATCTTCCACTCGCTCTTTAACCTTGCCAACATCATCCTGCTCATCGGTTTCGTACCCCGAATCGCCAGTATCGTCACCCGTATCGTAAAGGAAAAGCCTGACGAGCAGCCCAAAACACACCGCCTCCGCTTCATCTCGGGCGGCATGGTTGATCTCGGCGAGTTGAACCTACCAGAAGCCGAAAACTCGACTCGTGAGCTCGCCGGGATCACCCGCGACATGTTCCTCGGCTATCTCGAAGTCTTCAAAAATCCCGCTGCGGACCTCAGTAGCGAAGTCAAACGACTCAAGGCACTCGAGGATGAAGCCGACGTCCTCACCCACGACATCACCGAGTATCTCGTGCGCACTTCTGCGGCCGAGATCAGTCAGGATAACGCCCGCTCTGTCACTCGCATGCTGCGCATCGTCTCGGAGTTGGAGGAAATCTCGGACGCGATCTACCGGCTCATCCAGATCACCCAGCGCAAGTATATCAAGGGCCGCGCCTTCGGCGACGAGGCCACTGACAACGTCATCATCTTCGCCACGAAGATTGTCGAGCTGATCGACCTCTACTCCGAAGTCCTCGTTACCGGTGCCTCCGAGGCCAAACTCCAGCAAGCCCGGGAGATTGAAAAGGCAACCGACAAGCTGCGCAAGCAGTTCAACAAACAGGCGATGAAGCGCATGGCCGAGACCGCCGACTCGGTGAAGACCGAGATGCTCACGATCGACATGAACAACCAGTTCGAACTGATCGCCAACTACGGGCTCAATGTCGTCCAGAGCGCCTACTACCTGCTCAAGCACGACGAGATCCCCGACTGAGCCGATCGCTCGAGAGGGTCGGGCCCTGCACCGGACCCTCTTTACTCTAACAAGCGAGAGCGACGCCGCGCATCTCGCGAAGAGCCTCGTGGAGTTTGCGCCCCCGGTCTTCCCAGCGGAATTCTTCCCGACAGATCTCGAGGGAGCTGCGACGCATGCGGTTGAGGGTGTCGAAGTCGTCGATGACCCAACTGATGGACTCGAGGAGGGAATCGGTGTCGGGCTTCAGCAGGATATTCTCCGGGCTGCGCAGCGGGAGCGACTCGACCGCGTGGTCGAGCCCGGCGAGCGGGAGGCCATGGAAGATATACTCGAGGGTCTTCAGCTTGAAGCCGCCGCCGAATTCCTCGACGATGAGCCCCATCCTCGATTCGAGCAGATAGGGCGTCATCTCGGGCACGCTGCCGACGAAATCGACGGCGGGAAAACGCAGCCGCATCGCCGCCCGGAAGTTCTCCTCGGTCTTGCCTACAATCTGCAACTGGATCCCCGCCGCCGTGAGCGGGACGGAGGCCTTTTCTAGAAAACGCTCGAGATTGATCCGCTTGGCGATCCACTCAAAAGACCCTGACATGACGACACGACGCGGTGTCGCGGCGGTGATCTCGCGATCCGTGAAAGCCGTGCCCTCGTAGCCGGGCGTGAGACAGAGGTAGCGTTGGCGGGAAAATTTCTCGCGATACGCTTCGACTTCAGTGCCGGTTATGGCGGTGACGAGATCGACCTCGCGGCAGAGCGCCTCCTCCTGTCGGGCGTATTTTTCCGCATCGAGTTGCAGGGCCAGCTTGTGCGGGAGGATCGCGGTAGAGTGCTTAGCGACCGCGCGGCGGACTTTCGCCTCGTGATTATGCGAGACGTAAACGAGGAGCGGGTCGCCCTTGATGCCGGTGGCACGACGGCGTTTCCGGATCGGACCGAGTGCCCAGCCGATCGCAGCGTGATCGATGATGATCACATCCCAATGCTCGTTGGCGAGGGCATCGACGAGGGCTTTTTCAGGGCCGCCGTTTTTCAATCGCCACGAATCACTCGGGTAGCGGGTGAAGAGGCTGCTGAGGCGCGAGCCGAGCACGGGACTGCCGAGTCGCCACTCGACGCGATCCTCGTCGATGTGTGAACTGGCTTCGCTGCCATCGCCGACGGGGGCCTCGTCATTGTCATGCGCGAGCACGGTAAGATCGACCGCAGTCTTCGCGAAGGAACGGATCAGTCCGTTCGAGTAAATGAGTTCCCCGCTGTTGGTGGGGCGCGGGTATTTACGGGTGAGCCAGAGACACTTCATACGGAGGGTTTCGTCTTTCACAATCAATAACAAAGTCAGATCAGGGGCAGGTCGCCCTCGAAGGGACGGCAGGCTTTTTCACGATCACGGCAGGCGGGTGGGAGGTGGTAGTAAAGGAGGGAGTCGCGGGCGCGCCCGGGCGGGGCGGTGGGCGCGTCCGGCTCGAAGAGAGAGAGAAGGATCACGCCGGTAGCAGGCTCGAGACCGCTCCCCGACGGATCGTCGAGGAGCGCGCGAATGAGAAGAGCGAGCCCCTTGCGCTCCGGATGGAGATCCTCGTAGTCCATGAGGAGACAGGCTTTAACCCCGGGCTTTTCCTTATACATGCCGATGGCGTAGGCGAGCGGAGCGCCTCCTTCGTCGAGGAGCCCGAAGAACCGACGCCGCACCGAGCCAACGCGGGTGAGCCACTGGAGGGACTCGACACTGAGCCGACGGTGGACCCGGCCATCGCGGGGGGCTGCAATGAGGGAAAGGGTTGCCGGATCATTGCTCACGGTGGTGCCTTGCGCAGACGGAAGAGCAAAGCTCCAGCCCGCCAGCCGCAGGAGAGCCCGCGCCCCCGATCCGCCGAGGCGCGAAGTGGGGAAAAGATACTGCCGTCGCTTACCGGAATGAACGTAGCCGAACTTTTCGAGGAGCCGTTGCATCTCCGGAGAGGGAGAGCCGTCGATGACCTGATACGTTTTCCCGAGGGAACGCTGGCGGGTGAGCATGCCCAAGACCGCACTGCGATGGCCCTCGCGGACAAAAAAGCTCGTCGTCACGAGCGTGGGGACAGGCTCGCCATCGACCTCATAGTCGAGCGGGATGAGGCCATTGAATCCGACGACTGTGCCGCTCTCATCTTCGAGGATGAATCCGCGGGGCGAGTCTTCACGGCAATGGGGATTCTCATCCCACCACCAGCGCATGCGCTGCTCCCAGACGTCAGCCTCATCATCTCCCGGACGCGGCCGGGCGAGCTCGCCGTCGCTCACGAAGGCGGCAAGGAACTCGGCGACGGGGCGATTGGCCCCGGCATTCCCGACTACGTTGACGATGCGATAACCCATAAGTGAAGCTGACTCTTCAGTCCCCGACAGTGACCGCGAGTGCTTTGCGATCTATCTTCCCGTTGAGTGATTTTGGCATTTCTGTGAGGACGGTGACAAACTCCGGTATCTTTGCCGGTTCGAGCGTCTCGGCGAGAGCACGAAGCAGTCTCTCCGAGGTGGTCGCCGGGTCCGAAACGGTCACAAAAAGATGCAGCGTATCATCGGACTCGCGCTTGAGCAGACTCGCCTCGACCACGCCGGGTGCGGCGCATGCCTCGATCTCGATCTCGAGCGGGCTGATGCGGTTGCCGCGATGTTTCATGAGATCATCGCTGCGGGCCGCGAAGTAGATAAAGCCATCGGCATCGACCGAGCCCGAGTCCCCCGTGAAAAGCTCGACGGCGGACTCCGGGGCGCGTTTACGAAAACGTTTCGCAGTCTCCCCGGGGGCGCGCCAGTAGCCGAGGGCGACGTGGCGCCCGCGCACGACGAGTTCACCGACCTCACCTGGCGGGAGCCGATGCCCGTCAGCATCGACTGCGTAGACTTCGGTCCCGGCGAGGGGTCGCCCAACCGAGTCGGGATGGCTCTCGAACTCGGCCGGTAGCATGATGGAGACCCTTTTGCATTCGGTCAGGCCGTACATCACGAAAATCTCGAGTCCCGCGAACATACGCCGCATTTCCTCGATGTAGGAGAGCGGAAGCCGCTCGCCGGTGTTGGTGACGGCGCGCAGCAAAGGCAGCTCGAGAGGCCGACGACGCCCCAGGGCGATGAGGGCGGCGTAGACCGAGGGCACTCCCGGTAGTACGGTGACGCCGGCCGATTTCAGGATCTGTGGCAGTCTCGGGCCGACCTGGTCGGGATCGCCGAGGTAGAGCTTCGCCCCGGACTGGGCCGCGAGGAAGATCTGGTAAAGGCCGTAGTCAAAAGCGAGCGGGAGAAAACACCCGATAGTGTCACCGGTCCGATAGCCAAGGCGGTCCTGGATCGCCCCAACGACGTAGCAGATGTTATCATGGGTAAGCGTGACCCCGCGGGGCGCACCGGTCGAACCCGAGGTAAAAACGAGACAGGCGGCATCGACGTCGCAGCCTTTCCAATCACCGGCAAAGGGCTCGCAGGCGACGGCATCTTCCCAGCGATCCAGTCCGGGGAGAGATCCTCCCACGAGGAGACGGGCGAGCCCACCCGGGATTTCTTCGAGGTTCGCGGCCGTGGTCTCGTCCACGAAGATCACCGAGGCACCGGCCTGCTTGAGGATCTTCGCCAGGCCGCGCGGGCGGAGCCGGGAATTCAGTACGACGTAGACGGCCCCCAGCATCGCGGTGGCGAAGAGGGCCACGACCAGCTCGACCCGGTTTTGCAGATGGATCGCGACACGGTCGCCGCGCTTGACTCCCCTATCGTGCAAGTAGGTCGCGAGGCGACGGGCGAGTGCCTCTGTCTCCGCATAGGTGCATGATCGTCCGTGTCGATCCTCAAGGAAGATCGCATCGGGGCCGGCATGGGCCGCCGCAGTAAGCAGGCCTGCCACTCCGGTGCCAGCCTGCCATCTCCGCGCCAAGGTAGGAAGATGACTCATGTGATTGAGTTTAATTTATATTTTCAATAATAACAATAAATAATGAAAGCGCAGATTCTCTCTCTGTGCTAAGAATGCTGTAAAACCGGTTCTTACCGGAAAGAGTCCCTTGTGCATCCCTCTCTTCCGCTACGAACACGCCTTTACCGCTTGCCCCCTTTCCGTGAAAGTGGTTCTATCCCCGCAAGTGAACGCATTTCTCCATCGTATCGAAAATGGCGAGGCCCTCGACCTCGGTCCCGTCTCTATCGTCGGGCGCAGTGCGGAGTGTCAGGTAATCATTCCCGATCCGCGGGTCTCGCGCCGCCATGCCATGATACGAAAGCAGGACGGGGGCTTCTACCTTTTTGACCTCGGCAGCTTCAACGGCAGCTACCTCAACGGCGCCCGGCTCACCGCGACCCGGCAACTGCGGCACGGGGATGTCATCAGCTTCGCCGACCACGAGTTCCACTACACGGAGAGCGGCAACACTCAATCGCTTCAAAATACCGACGATATCGGCGGCTCGACGATCGCCCTGATCCGCTCGACGCCGGTTGTACTGCTGGTTAGCGACATCAAGGGATTCACCGCGCTCTCTGAGGAGATCGAGGCGGACGACCTCGCCCAGATCATCGGCGGTTGGTACTCGGACTGCGAATTGATCCTCTCGGAGGAGGGTAGCACGCTCGATAAATTCATCGGGGACTGTGTCCTCGCTTACTGGACAACGGTGAGCCCGGAGACGCTCCGCGCTGCCCTGCGCGCGGCAAACCGGCTCCTCGACTCGTGCGGAAAGATCTACGAGTCCCGGCCGGATGTCTTTGAAAAGATCCATCGCCGCTTCGAGGTCGGCGTCGCCCTGCACACGGGCAAGGTGGCCTACGGCGGCATGAGCCAGGGAGAGTTCACTCTCGTGGGTGATCCGGTCAATCTCACCTTCCGACTCGAGTCTCTCACCCGCGAGCTGGAGAGTAATGTTCTGCTCTCCGGAGATTTCGTGAAAGAACTGCCGGAGATCCGCAGCCACTGCAAGAATCTCGGTATCCGGCGGGTCAAAGGCCGCGCCCAGGGGGTCGAGGTCTTCGCGATGGAGTCCTTCCCCGGATAAGTGAGCCGGTCTACCGGGGAGCCGGTCTGCCGCTCAGCCGAAGCGGCCGGAGATATAGTCCTCGGTCTCTTTTTTTCCCGGATTGGCAAAGATCTTTTTCGTGGCGTCCATCTCGATAAGCTTGCCGAGATAGAAGTACGCTGTCCGGTCAGAGACGCGCGCCGCCTGCTGCATGTTGTGCGTCACGATGATGAGGGTGAACTGCTCTTTGAGCTCGCTGATGAGTTCTTCGATTTTGGCGGTGGCGATGGGATCGAGAGCCGAGCAGGGCTCGTCCATGAGGAGGATGTGCGGCTGGTTCGCAATGGCGCGCGCGATGCAGAGTCGCTGCATCTGCCCGCCGGAGAGGCCCAGCGCACTTTGCTGAAGCCTGTCTTTCACCTCTTCCCACAACGCCGCCCCCTTGAGACTGCGCTCGACGACTTCATCGAGGATGTTTTTGTCGCGCTGACCGGCGATGCGGAGGCTGTAGACGACGTTTTCGTAAATGGACTTTGGAAAGGGATTCGACTTCTGGAAGACCATCCCAATGCGCTTGCGCAGGGAGATGACCTCGAGATTCGGGTCGAAGATGTCCTGCCCGTCGACGGTGATGAGGCCCTCGTGCGAGATCCCGTCGATGAGGTCGTTCATGCGGTTGAAGTTCCGCAGCAGGGTCGTCTTGCCGCAGCCCGAGGGGCCGATGAAGGCGGTCACCTCATTCTCCGGGATGTCCATCGTGATGTGATGGAGGACACGCACGTCGGGAGTGTAGTTGAAGCAGAAATCCCGGACCTGGATATAGTCGGGACGGCGGACCGGACCGGTCCCGGGAGGGGAATCGGCGCTGCTGGGGAGGGACACGGACGGCTTGGACATCGGTTTAACTTCTTCCAGATTTTCGGTGTTTTCCATCATCTCATTGCGCTATTTGTCAGGCTCAGAAGGCGCTCGAGGCATACTTGCGCCGCAGACGTTCCCGGAGGATGATGGCGGCCGCATTCAACACGACGACGAGGGCGATCAGTAGCAGCGTCGTCGCGAAGACCATGGGCTTGGCCGCCTCGGAGTCGGGAGACTGGAAACCGAGGTCGTAGATGTGAAAGCCGAGATGCATGAATTTGCGCTCAAGGTGGAAGAAAGGTGCCTCTGTATCGAGCGGCAGAGTGGGGGCGAGCTTGACCACTCCGACGAGCATCAGCGGCGCCACCTCCCCCGCCCCGCGGGCCATCGAGAGAACAAGCCCGGTGATAATGCCGGGGACAGAGGCGGGGAGGACGATACGCTGGATCGTCTGCCACTTCGATGCGCCCGCAGCGAGCGACGCCTCGCGGGCACCGCGCGACACGGCCGCGAGGGCCTCCTCGGTCGAGACGATGACGACTGGCACGGTCATGAGGGCGAGCGTGAGCGAGGCCCAGAGGATCCCCCCGGTCCCGTAGGTCGGGGTGGGAAGTCGCTCGGGATAGAAAAGACTGTCGATACTGCCCCCGACGAGGTAGACAAAAAAGCCCAGCCCGAAGACGCCGAAGACGATAGAGGGAACGCCGGCGAGATTGTTCACGGCGATGCGCACCGCCCGCACGAGCGGACCCTGCCTCGAGTACTCGCGCAGATAGATCGCGGCGACGACCCCGAAGGGCACGACGACCAGACTCATCAGCAGAGTCATCACGAAAGTCCCGAAGATCGCCGGAAAGACGCCGCCCTCAGTGTTGGCCTCGCGCGGGTCCTCCGAGAGGAAGCTCCAGATCCCGCCGAAGAAATGGCCGACCCGGGGGAAAAAGCCCAACTCGTTGGGATGATAGAAATGGATGAGATCTCCGAGGGCCACCTCGCGCTCTGCCCCGTTGGCGAGACGACAGACAAAGATATCCGCTTTTTGCGCGGCGCGCAGGGCGGACGCCTCTGTGGCGAGGACTTCGTACTCGGTCTGCAGCACTGCCGTCTGCGCCTCGACGGAGCTGCGAAGCTCATCGGTGAGCCCGCCCCCCAGCTCGGCCTTGCGCAGCGATAGCTTGAGCGCCTGCATTTCCTGGTTGATCGCGCCGATCTTCCCTTTCTCGATACGCTCGATCTCGTGCCGTCTCTCGTTGGAAAGACTCACGAGCGAGTCCAGCCTCTCCCGGAAATCGGGGGCGTCTGCGGCTATCACCCCGCTGGCAAGCTTCAGAGAAACGGGATAAGCGATGAGGTCACCATACTCGATCCGCTCTGCCACGATGATGTCGTCCGGGTAGGTCTGGCTCACGATGTCGGACTGATCGATGTAGCGGAATCCGAAACCGTAGGCATCGCGATTGCCGACGAACAGCTGCACTTCCGGGATGGCTTTGCCCTCGGCGTCGAGGACTCGTTTGTCCTGACGTTTTCGCACCTCGCCGGCGAGAGTAGAGGCACCCTGGATGGCGGCTTCGCTGCCCTCGACAAGCTCGATCTGGATGACTTTCGACGGCCAGAAGAGAGTGAGCCCGTTTTTCAGGATCACGAAGAGAAGCGTGATGATCATGAGCAGGCCGATCGCCAGCCACATCCCCGAAAACCAGACCATGGGCTCGCCTGAAGCGGTCCCGCGGGATTTGGATTGTGAGGGAGAGAAAAGACTCATGGGGCAGAATGGCGACCGGATCACACCAGCTTGTATCGTTCGCGGAGATGCTGGCGCAGTACTTCCGCGATGGTGTTCACCGTAAATGTCAGCAGGAAAAGCACGACCGCCCCGAGGAAGAGCGTCCGGTAAAGAGTCCCGTGGTGGGGAGCCTCGGGGAGCTCGACGGCGATGTTGGCGGAGAGGGTGCGCATACCCGAAAAGATGTTCCATTCCATGATGGGCGTGTTCCCCGTCGCCATGACCACGATCATCGTCTCTCCGACGGCGCGGCCGAGACCGATCATCAGCGCCGAGAAAATCCCGGCCGACGCGGTCGGGAGGACGACCCGCCAGGCGGTCTGCCAGCGACTGGCTCCGAGAGCGAGGGAACCCGAGCGGAGTGATCCGGGGACATTCGAGAGCGAGTCTTCGGCAATGGTGAAGATGATGGGGATGACGGCGAACCCCATCATGAAGCCGACCACGAGCGAGTTTCGCTGCTCGTAGGCGGTGCCGGTGACGGCCGGCCACCATCTCGTGAAGTCGCCCACCATCTCTCCGCTGGCGGAATCTTTCACCCGGAAGAGGACCTGCTCGAGGGGTGGACCGAGATGCCACCCGGCCACGAGGAGGAGCAGCAGCACCGGGGTAAAATAGAGGAACTCGCGCCCGGCCGGGACATACTTGCGGATCGCCTGGGGCTGACGACTCCAGAGCCAGCCGATCAGGAAAGAGCCTGCCGGGAGCAGAAAAGCGATGCATAGGAGGGAGGGGACGCGATTCTCCAGAATAGGGGCGAGCCACAGCGCCGCGAGGAAGCCGAGCACGACCGAGGGCAGCGATGCCATGATCTCCATGACCGGCTTCACGTAGACCTTGTTGCGCGGGTGGAGGAACTCGGAGGTGTAGATGGCACCGAAGAGCGCGATCGGCAGAGCAAAGAGCAGCGCGTAGAAAGTGCCCTTGAGGCTGCCGAAGATGAGCGGCACGAGGGAGAGCTTCGGCTCGAAATCGTCAGACCCGCCAGTCGACTGCCACTCGTACTTGGGCTCGGGCGATCCTTCGTACCAGACCTTGCCGAAGAGCGCATGGAAGCTCACTTCCGGATGCGGATCGTCGAGCACGAGACGATGGAAACGGCGCTCGTCGGAGAGAAAGAGGAGGGAGTCATACTTCGAACCGATGAGCGCGTGACTGACCTGAAAAGGCAGATCTGACTCCCATCGCACCTTTTCGGTGGTCGAAAAACGGAGGCTGACGTGATCGCGATACCCCGTGATAAAAGCCTTGTTGCGAAGACTCTTCGAGAAAAACTCCGCCGCCTCGGGGAGGGCCTTGAACACCTTGGTCTGATGAAAAATGCGGACCGGCTCCTCCTCGGTTCGGTAGAGACTGTAGATACGATTCTCTCCCGTGGCAGAGATAAAGACGAGCGAGACATCGCCAAAGAGAAAGCCCGACTCGGCGATTTTCTGGTCTTCGAGATCCTGAAACGGGCGGAAGGTCTGGCGCAGTTCGAAACTCGCTTCCGTCCCGGAGCGGAAGTGGTAATCGACTTCGCCGTTCTCAAAGATCACGAGGACAGAATCGGCGCGGTCGGTCACATGGATGGACTTTACGGCCACGCCGCTGCGCAGCGCGCCGGTCATGTCGATCGCCGCAGTCTCCCGCCACGCGCCCGAGCCGACGAGGCTTCTTTTGCGTTCGATCAGCGTCGCGAGGAGTCGCTGACCATCCGCAGTATCGACGAGGGTGACGACGAGGCGGGCGGCTCCCGACTGACCGAAGCCGACCTCGCGAACCGCACCGTCGACCCTGCCGCTGTATGCCTTGGACAGTTTTTCTTCGATCGTGCGCTTGCCGGCGGCGAAAACCGGCTCGTACGAGTAATCGATGAGATGGACTCCTCCCTGAGCCGTCCCCACCGCGATCACTCCCGAACCGGGCACTGCCTCGACGGCCGAAATGGTGTCATTTTCCAGGAAGGCAAGATCCCCTTCGCTGACCTTGCCGCCATCGGCGAGGTCAGAGAAGAAGAACCGGCCGTCCTGCCGCAGGGCGAAGGGGCGCTCTCCCCACTCATCCACGGCGATGGCGACATACTCGCCCTCCGGAAGAGGATCGGAAAATCCGGCACTACCCTCAATATCGACCTTTGCCGACTGAAACATCGGCAGGACCTGGGACAGGATGAAGACAAAGATACCGATCACCGCCACCACCACGAAAAGCCCCCCCACTTTGATAAAGCGGTTCATGAAGGCATCGGTCCAGAGCACCAGACGCGACGCCTCGAATCGCTTCGGATCAGGTATGCGCCGCGGTCCCGGGATTTCGGTCTCCGGCTGCTCCGGGATGGTGTTCATGCTAGGTGAAGGTAGTCAAGGGATCGGCCCCTGACACGAAACGCGATCAATTTCACCTGACTTCGTTTCGAAATTTCGACACGAACGGAATTCACTTCGAAATCTCGGCGAGGACCTCGTCGGCAACTTCAGCCGGCATCGGGTAGTAGCCGTCTTTCACGACGACTTCCTGCCCTTCCTGAGAGACAACGAATCTCAGGAACTCAAGCGTGAGCCCATCGAGAGGTTTTTCGGGATTCTTGTTCACGTAGACATAAAGGAAGCGGGAAAGCGGGAAGTCGCCGCTGAGACAGTTCTCGTAGGTCGGCTCGAAGAGCGCATCGGGCGAGGTGCCGAGGGCGATCGCGTTCACACTCGAGGTCCGGTAGCCGATCCCCGAATAACCGATCCCGCCGAGGTCGCTCGCCACGCCCTGGACGACAGCGGACGAACCGGGCTGCTCTTTGACCGAGGCGTCGAAGTCGCCCTTGAGGAGAGCTTCGTCCTTGAAAAATCCGTAAGTGCCCGAGGCGCTGTTGCGGCCGTATTTCGAGATATCCTTGTCAGCCCATTCGGCGTCCATGCCTGTCTGTCCCCATTTGGTGATGGCTGTGCCGCCGCCCTTAAACGTCGAGGAAAAGATCGAGTCGATCTGCTTCAGGGTGAGGCCCTTGATCGGATTGTCCTTGTGGGTGTAAACGGCGAGGGCGTCGATCGCGACCTTCACCTCGATCGGCTTGTAGCCGAACTTTTTCTCGAACTCGTCGATTTCCTCGGACTTCATCGCCCGGCTCATCGGGCCGAGCTGGGCGGTCCCCTCGATCAGGGCGACCGGCGCAGTCGAGGAGCCCTTGCCCTCGATCTGGATGTTCACGTTCGGGTATTTGGCTTTGAAGCCCTCAGCCCAGAGCGTCATGAGGTTATTAAGGGTATCGGAACCGATCGAGTTCAGGTTACCGGTGACACCACTGACCGTCTTGTAGACGGGGATTGCGGCATCGACTTTGACGACTTCGTCCGCACGGGACCAGGCCGGGAACACGAGGGCCGCCATCATGCCGGCATTCAAGAGGTCGAGGGAGAGCTTCATAGGGTATTGCGTCGCTGGGATTGTTTCTGGAGTGGGGTAGTGCCGGTGACCGTGTCGCCGGATCTACAAGGCCAACCATCCGCTCTGCCTTTCCCTTATCAATCCGCCCCATGTGTCAATTCTGTCACATTGATCCCTCCCGCTTGCCGTCTTCTGTTTTCCGGGGAATCTGGAAAATAGCTTGGGGAACAAAGGTTCGAATAATGACAGCGAACCCGTGACAGCTTCGGCTACACGACCCGTCTGACGATGTAGCCGCCCGACTTCTCATCGGCCTGCAGCTCGATGTGGCCGCGGTCCCGCACTTCCTCCAGCAGGGAATTGAACCCGCGGAATCCGTAGTAGCTCTCGGCAAAGCCCGGCTTCTGGCGTTTGATCGCCTGCTTCACCATGGAGCCCCAGATCATCTCATCCTCCCCCCGCGTTTCCGTCATCGCCTCGACCGTCTCGAGGACCAAGGTGACAGCTTCGTCACGTTTGTCAGCACCCGGGGCGCTGCCTCCCCCGCCTCCCGCCGCAGCCCCTGCGCCGTTCGCCGGTTTTTCCGCCGACTTCTTCGCGGCCGGACGCGTCCGCTGGCTTTCCTTTTTACGGACGAGATCGTCATAGAAGATGAACTCGTCGCAGGTCGCCACAAAAAGGTCCGAGGTCGATTGTTTCACCCCCACCCCGATGACCTCTTTGTTGTTCTCGCGCAACTTGCTGACGAGGGGAGAGAAATCAGAGTCACCGCTGATGACGACGAAAGTGTCGATGTGCGGCTTTGTGTAACAAAGATCCAGCGCATCGACGACCATACGGATGTCGGCCGAGTTTTTTCCCGACTGGCGCACATGGGGGATGTCGATGAGCTCGAAGCTCGCCTCGTGCATGCTGCGCTTGAACTTCTCGTAGCGCCCCCAGTCGCAGTAGGCCTTGCGCACGACCACATTGCCTTTCACGAGGACCCGCTCGAGCACCTTATTGATGTCAAAGCGCTCGTATTTCGCCTGCTCCGCCCCGATCGCCACATTCTCAAAATCGGCGAAGATCGCCATGATCGATGTCTTCTGGTCCGGAGGCATCGTTACGTTTCGCGTCAGTGTGGCGAATTGGCAAAGGAGAATTGCCGGAAATTTCACTCGCGGGCGGGCGATGGGGAGCGTGGCGAAGGTCGTAAGACCTTCGGGCGATGTTGAGAAAACTCCCGGCACCGACTTTCACACGGTAGTTTCTCCCCCAGCCGGCAGCAAGGCTGGCTTTGTGAACCCGGTAGCAGGGCTGCCGCAGTCCATGAGTGGTTCTCCGTATCGCAAGCGGTGACTTTGTTTCCCGATGGGGGAAGACAGTATGCGAGCAAAGGGGAATTCTGTGGGGCGGGTAGGGAATGGGAATGGGA
>JBDNIL010000027.1:0-7198 GCA_041688355.1 Verrucomicrobiales bacterium
AGCCCGACGCGAACGTCTTTGTCATCACCCCGATCTGCCCGCACTCCCTCGCGAACCGGCCCCTCGTCGTCGAGGCGACGAACCGCATCATTTTCGAATCCCCGGAGCAGCGCGACGATCTCTCCCTGCTCGTCGACGGACAGCTCGTCGCCGTCCTTTCCGATGCCGCGCGCGTCCACCTGCGCCGCGCTGCCTTCAGCCTCACCCTCGTCTCGATGACCGATCAGGACTTCTACGACGTCCTCCATCAGAAAATGGGCTGGACCGGGACTTCGATAGTCGGGGAGGGGTGAGGAGGAAATTCGTGGTGACAGAAAACCCCGGGCTACAGGCATTCGCTCTTCTGTAGCTGGCCTCTTCGAGCTCAGCTCTGCGAGGCCGGGATGGGTGCGCAAGCTACCTTGGATACCCAACCCGAGGTCAGAGACCCGGGCTACAGGCATTCGCTCTTCTGTAGCTGGCCTCTGTGAGCTCAGCTCTGCGAGGCCGGGAGGGATGCGCAAGCTACCTTGGATACCCAACCCGAGGTCCAGAGACCCCGGCTACAGGCATTCGCTCCGCTGTAGCTGGCCTCTTCGAGCTCAGCTCTGCGAGGCCGGATTGGATGCACAAGCTGCCTTGGATACCCAACCCGAGGTCACAGACCCCGGCTACAGGCTCGCGCTCTTCACCGCATCGAGTCGTCCGGCGGCGTAGGCTTCGAAGACGCGTTTGATCTCGTCGCGGACGCGGCGAAAGACGGCCATTTGCTCCTCCTCGGAACCGGTGGCGTGGGCGGGATCGTCGAAACCCCAGTGGTGGCGATTTACCTGACCGGGAAAGATCGGGCAGACCTGGTCGGCGTTGCCGCAGACGGTGATGACGGTCTCGACGTCCTGCTCGAGGAACTCGTCGAGGTGCTTGGAATGATGGGCGCTGATGTCGATGCCGATTTCCTCCATGGCCCGGATCGCGAGTGGATGCACGTAGCCGGCCGGTTTTGATCCCGCGCTGGCGACCACATATCGCTCGTCGAGGGCGGCGCGCAGGAGACCTTCGGCAAGATGGGAGCGGCACGAGTTGCCGGTGCAGAGGATGAGAATGAGGGGAGTCGTCATGTGATTTTAGTGAATTGTTAGTTTGAAAACCAGCCGCGGGTGCGCTGGCAGACTTTCACGAGAAAGAGCATCAGCGGCACTTCGATGAGCACGCCCACGACGGTGGCGAGGGCGGCGCCGGAGCTGAGACCGAAAAGCATCACGGCGGTGGCGATGGCGACTTCGAAGTGATTCGATGCGCCGATCATGGCGGAGGGCGCGGCGTCTTCGTAGGAAAATTTCAGCCATTTGGCGAGGCCGTAGGTGATCGCGAAAATGAGCAGGGTCTGAATCGTCAGGGGAATCGCGATCCAGAGGATCGTCAGCGGATTGGCGAGGATCGTTTCCCCTTTGAAGCTGAAGAGCAGCACGAGGGTGGCGAGCAGCGCGGTGATGGAGACGGGGGTGAGAAAGTGGAGGAACCGTTTCGCGAACCACTCCGGTCCCTTCGTTTTCATGATCCAGACCCGTGAGAAGTAGCCCGCCACGAGGGGGAGGGCGACGTAGATGCCGACGGAGAGCAGGAGCGCCTGCCACGGCACCGGCATTTGATTCACGCCGAGGAGCCAGCCGCCGAGGAGCCCGTAGAGCAGGAGCATCGCCAGCGAATTGATCGCGACCATGACGAGGGTGAGTCCCTGATTTCCCTTCGCGAGATGCCCCCAGACGAGGACCATCGCGGTGCAGGGGGCGATGCCGAGGAGGATCGCTCCGGCAATATAGGATCGGTAGAGCTCGACCTCGCTGCCGTCTTTGACGATCTCCGTCCCGGGGAGGAGATCTTTGAACCACACCCCGAGGAAGAGGGTGGCGATGCCGAACATCGTGAAGGGCTTGATGCACCAGTTCACGATGAGGGTGAGCAGGACAGGCTTGGGATTGCGACTCGCTTTGACGACTTCGCCGAAGTCGATCTTCACCATGATGGGATACATCATAAAAAAGAGACAGATCGCGATGGGGATGGAGACGACGGGCGCTCCATTCACATAGATCGCCATGCTGTCGAGGGTCTGCGCGAGACCGGGTGCGAATTTGCCGAGGGCGATGCCGGCGACGATGCAGAGCCCCACCCAGAGCGTAAGGTGACGCTCGAACGGGTTCATGGATTTGCTTTCTTTGCTCATGAATGGGGAATGGCCCTTATTCACCACAGGCCTGGAACTCGTCGAGGCAGCAGAAGATGTTCGAGAGACAGGCTTTCCGGAGCGAGTAGAAGACCCGGGTGCCGCGTCGCTCGTCTTTGACAATTCCGATCTTTCTCAGGACGGAGAGGTGATTGGAAACGGTGGACATGTCGAGACCGACCAGCGCGGTGAGATCGGCGACACAGCGTTCGCCCTGTCCCAGTGCATCAATGATGAGGAGCCGGTTGGGATTGCTGAGCGCTTTGAACACCTCGGCGGCACTCCGAAAATCGGCGGGCGTTTTGGCGGTCGCGATGGGGCAGGTGGACTTCATGAGTTTTCAATTTTGCAAAGTTACAAAGTAAGGCAAGCAATAACTCTAGCGGACGGAATTTCTTTATTCGATCATGATTTGCGCTCTCTGATCTGAATTTTACGATCCTCCACATCGAGGATGCGGTCGAAGAGATCGAGGGTGCGGTGATCGTGGGTCACGACGAGTTCACCGCGGGTGACCGTGTGGGCAGTGACCATCACCGGCGCAAACTTGAGCTTGTAGACTGCGAACGCCAGCAGTGCGGCGACGATGAGCGAGTGGATGAGATGGCGGATCGTGGGACGCTTCATGGGATCAGTGATAAGAACTAGCTGATAAGCGCAGGCTCACGCCAGGCGAGAAGACGCAGCGCATTCAGCACGACGACGAGGGTGCTGCCCTCGTGCAGGACCACGGCGATGCTCAAGGGGATGACCCCGAAGCCCGAGGCGATCAGAAGCAGGGCGATCACGCCTAGGGCGATGACGAGATTCTGGCGGATGATGCGGGCGCTGGCCCGGCTGAGGCCGATGGCAAAAGGCAGCTTGCCGAGATCGTCGCCCATCAGGACGACATCGGCCGTCTCCAGGGCGACGGCAGTGCCTCCGGCTCCCATCGCGACGCCCACTGTCGCGGCGGCGAGGGCGGGCGCGTCGTTCACTCCATCGCCTATCATCGCGATGACGCCGCGGCCCTGCTCCAACTCGTGAACGAGGGTCAGTTTGTTTCCCGGCAGCAATTCGGCATGCACCTCGGCGAGTCCGATCCGGTCAGCGATACGTCGGGCGACCGATTGATTGTCTCCGGTGAGCATGACGAGTCGTTTGATCCCATGTGCGCGCAGGCGCTGGATCACCTCCTCGACGAGGGGTCTCGGCTCGTCGGCGAGGGCGATGATGCCGATGAATTTCCCCGCGCGACGAATGATGACGGTGGTCTGCCCGTCGGCTTCGAGTTTGGCGATGGTTTCGGCGAGAGGCTGATCTTTTTCCGCAGCGGGATCTCCGGCGAAGGCACGGAGAGCACCGACGAGGACATCGGACTCCTCCACCCGGGCCTGGATGCCCTTGCCCGCGAGGTTCTCAATCTCGCTGGCGGCGGGGAAGTCGATCTCTCTCGTCCTCGCCGTCGCCACGATGGCCGCCGCGAGGGGATGGCTTGATTGTTCCTCGACAGCGGCGGCGATGCGCAGGACTTCGTCTTCCGGCGTGCCGTCCAGACCGATGACTTGCGTCACCGCAAAATGCCCGGTCGTGAGGGTGCCGGTTTTGTCGAGGGCGACGGTGTTGAGACGGCCGAGATTTTCGAGATGGATACCCCCTTTGATGAGCACCCCGCGCCGCGCCGCCTGGGCTATCCCGGCGAGGACGGCGGCGGGAGTGCCTATCGCCAGGGCACAGGGCGAGGCCGCCACGAGCAGCAGCATTCCCCGGTAAAAGGCTTCGCTCCATGCCCAGCCGAAGGCGAGCGGCAGAATCACGATGACGAGGAGCGTGCCGACGAGCACTGCCGGGACAAAACGACGGGCAAATATCTCGGTGAAATGCTGCGTGGGGCTCTCCTGCTCCTGCGCTTCGGCGACGAGTTGCATGACGCGGGAGAGGGTGTTGTCGCGGGCGAGCCGGGTCATGCGGACATCGAGCGCGTTGTCCTGATTGATGGTTCCGGCAAAGACCTCTTCGCCGGGTCTGCGGTCCACCGGCACGCTCTCGCCGGTGATGGCGCTCTGATCGATGCTGCTTTCGCCCGCAACGATGATGCCATCGAAGGGGACGCGCTCACCTGGTTTGACGACGACAATCTCATCGATCACAAGTTCTTCAACGGGAACCTCTTCGAGTCCATTTTCCCGTTTTGCGAAGGCCGTTCGTGGCATCAGCTTGCCGAGTGTGCCGACGGCATTTCGGGCTCGGTCCACCGCGTAATGCTCCCCGGCGTGGCCGAGCGAAAAGAGAAAAAGCAGGAAGGCCCCCTCGGCCCACTCGCCGAGTACCGCCGCTCCCGCCGCTGCCGCGATCATGAGCAGATCGATGTCGAATTTTCCCCGCAGCAGCGCAGGCAGAGCCTCCCGCGCGACATCGTAGCCCCCCGCCAGGTAGGAGAGCAGGTAAAAGGCGAGGGCGACCGATGAGGGCAGGCTAAAAAACGTTTCGCCGAAAAATCCGACGATCAGGGCGAGACCGGCGACCGTCACCGTGAGAACGTTCCAGCGCTCCCTCACCGCGGGCGCCAGGAACTTCGGTGCGAAGCCAAGGTCGTGGTCCGGATCTTCAAATTCGGAGTTGGCGGGTGCCGGTGAGGGATTTTGAGTCATGCCTGGCCCTCCGCCTTTTGGACCGCCCGCCGGGCAAAGTCGCGGAGTTGGCTCGCGGAGGAGCCGCCCGAGGTGCGCTCGATCTCGCGGCCGGCGATAAAGACGGCAAAGGTAGGGATGGAGCGTATCCCCATGCTGCCCGCGATGGCCTGCTGGGCTTCGGTGTTTACCTTTGCGACGAGCAGTTCTCCGGCGGCGAGACCGGCGAGTTTGGTGACCTCGGGCGCGACCATGAGGCACGGCCCGCACCACGGCGCCCAGAAATCGACGAGGAGCGGCAGCGAGGCACTGCGGGTCAGCGCGGTGAAACTTGCGACGGAGTCAATCTCCACCGGCAGCGCGGGATGCGGCAGAGTCGCTTTGCAGCTCCCGCATTTTCCCGCGAGATGGAGGCGGGCAAAAGGGATGCGGTTGACGCGCTGGCAGTGCGGGCAGGAAATGAGGACGCCAAGTTCGTCGGCGCTGAGGTGATCGGCGGGGGGCATGGGGCGGGGATCTCGATTTGTTTTAGGTCAAGGCAGGTTCAAAATGCGTCGAGGCCAGGCAGGCGAGGGCATCCGGCCCGACGGGCTCCTGCGCCTGCCAGGGGAGCCAGGCGGTGCGGGTGGCGTATTTTTCGACCACCTCACTCAGATAAGGATGCTCGGATTTTTCCCGGCATAGCAGGAGCGGGTCGCATGATTCGCTGCGCAGCAGGCTCTGATTGATGACCCAGGCAAAGGGCTCGATACGGGCGCGGCGGAGATCCGCCTGCAGTGCCGCCGCTTCATGGACGGGCGTGGCCTCGGGCAGGGTGACAATGAGGATGTGGGTAAACGCCGGATCGCGGAGACGCTCGAGGAGTTTGAGCACTTCCTCGGGCTGGGTGCAGCGGGCCTGGCGCTCCATCTCGCGCTGATAGGCCTCACTCGCGTCGAGGAGCAGCAGGGTGTGACCGGTGGGGGCGGTGTCGAGGACGACAAATCGATCTTTGCCCCGGCCGACCTCGCGGGCAAAAGCGCGGAACACGGCGATCTCTTCGGTGCAGGGCGAGCGCAGGTCTTCTGCGAGGAGGGCACGACCGGCTTCGTCGAGCGCGGGGCCCTGAGCGCTCAACACTTCGGCCTGATAGGCGGCGGTCTCGGCGGCGGGATCGATCCGGCTGAGGGTTAGATTTCCCACTTTTCCATCCAGGGTCTGGGCCAGATGGGCGGCGGGATCGGTCGTGCTGAGGTGGACGGCATGGCCGCGTCGCGCCAGGATCACGGCGATCGCGGCGGCGACGGTGGTTTTGCCCACGCCGCCTTTTCCCATCGTCATGATGACGCCGCTGCCCTGACCTTCGATGGAGGCGATGATGTCATCGAGGCTCTCCATCTGCGGCGGGGACCAGTTGTCGGCGTCGGTTTTAGCGCACTCTCCCTGAGCCCCGCCGTCGAGCAGGATTCGCAGGCCGTCGAGACCGAGAATGTTGATGGGGCGCAGCGGCACGGCGAAGCTGGGCAGGCTGCGGATAAAATCGGCGGCCCCGGCGAGGGCAGAGGTGCCGCGCTGCTGCATGGCCTGTGCGGTCTCGTCCGTGGGGCATTTTGTCGCAAAAACGCCGTTGACGACGAGTTGCTGATGGCTCACGCCGAGGGCACGGAGTTCGCGGGAGGTGCGCTCGGCTTCGGTCAACGCGGCTCTCTGTGCGCGGCTGACGAGGACCAGGGTCGTGGCTGCGGCGTCGGCGAGAGTGCTGACGGTGGCTTCGTAAATGGCGCGCTGCTTTTCCAATCCGGCGAGGGGACCGAGGCAGGAGGTGCCGCTCGTACTCTGGTCGAGGAACTGATCCCAGGCCTTCGCGAGGCTCATGAGACGGAGGGTATGGCCCGTGGGCGCGGTGTCGAAGACGATATGATCGTATTCCTTCGCGGCGTCAGCATCACCGATGAGACCGGAAAATTCGTCAAAGGCCGCGATCTCAACGGTGCAGGAGCCGGAGAGTTGCTCCTCCATGCTGCGCAGGGCGGACTCTGGTAACAGGCCCCGCATCGGCCCGATGAGGCGCTCGCGATAGGCGGCGGCGGCCTCGAGCGGATTGATGTTCATCGCATCCAGGCCTGTTGCGCCGGGCACGGGAGCGGGATCGTTCGTCAGTTTGGTCTCGAGCACCTCGTCGAGGTTCGAGGCCGGATCGGTGCTCACGAGGAGAACCCGCCTGCCCGCCTCGACCAGTTTCAAAGCGGTCGCGCAGGAGAGCGAGGTTTTCCCCACGCCGCCTTTGCCGGTGAAAAAGAGGTAGCGGGTCGCGGTGGCCGGGTCAGGCTGATAGAGTGGCAGGCTCATGATGCCGTCCCGGACTTTTCCTTGGCCGCCGCATACCATGCGGGTCGTTCCTCTTTTG
>JBDNIL010000255.1:0-71928 GCA_041688355.1 Verrucomicrobiales bacterium
CAAGCGCCTCAAAGGCCACCTCAGTGACAAGCTCGAGATCGAAGCGGAAAAGCTCGGCGAGATGAAGGCCAAGATCGATTCTCTCAAGACGGAGAACGAGAACCTCCGAATGAAAGTCAACTCGGGCCGCGTCCAGAACGACTTCACCGCCCTCGAGCGGGAACTCGAGATCTACGCCCGTGCCGAGAAGGTCATGGTCGTGAACGCTCCCGGCTTTGCCCAGGCCTGGGAAAAAGCCAAGGAAGGCGCCCTCTGCGAGCTCGAATTAGAAGAGTCAGGCAAGAGTCTGCCCCGCCGCATTTTTAAACGCTTCTTCACCAAGGGCAGTCCTGCTGTCGAGGCGGAAGTGATCGAGGCGCTCCCGTCGAACTCCACGAACCGCAAGTCCGTGTCCGCCGGCGATGCTTGAGAATCGCGTTCCGAGCCATTTCTCATGATATTGGATCTGCCCGCACGGGACTTTGACGGCTATATCTTCGACTGCGACGGGACCCTCGTGGACTCGATGCCGCTCCATTTCAGAGCCTGGTCAGCCAGCTTCGTCCACCACGGCGCCCCGTGGGAATGGACCGAAGACGAGTTCTACGCCAATGCCGGGGTGCCTGATCGCATCACCGTGATGGAGCTGAACGAGCGCTTCGGGGCCGATCTCTGCCCGGACCTGATCCATCACTTCAAAGCCGAGTGGTATGCCCGCCATCTCCACGAGATCGAGGCGGTCGAGGCGGTCGCTGATCTCGCCCGTCGCTATCACGCCGAGGGCAGGAAGATCTCCGTCGCCTCCGGCAGCGACATCTCCCTCGTGGCACCCTCTCTCGCGAAGGCCGGCCTGCTCGACCTCTTCGACATCATCATCACCCCCGCCGATGTGGAGCGGGGCAAACCGGCGCCCGACATGTTCCTCCTCGCCGCCGAGCGCATGGGCGTCGCCCCGGGGGGCTGCCTCGTCTTCGAGGACGGTCAGGCCGGGATCGATGCCGCCAATGCGGCGGGCATGGCGAGCGTTTTTGTCCCGAGCCGTCTGCTCTAGCGCCCAGTCGGCACAGGTGATACAACGGTCCGTTGATTCTCTTGGCTCCCCATGTTAGATCCTGCCCGGGAAACATGCGAAAAAAAGGTAAAAAGACCGTCGGGAACAAAAGGATCCGTTCCAAAACGACCGATAAGTTGCGGGCGCTCCTCGCAGAGATCACCGCCCTCCAAGTCGGAGAACTCGAAAAGGCAAGCGAACTGGGACGATTTACCGAGCGCGATTTGCCTGAGTTCACGCAGTGGCTGGAGACGAATCATTCCGAGAAGAGGAAAAACCTGACTTCGATCCTGGACGAAACGGAGATCCTCAGCGCCTCCTTCGAAGAAGCGGAGTTCGCCTACGAGACCGGCCAATTTCGCACCGAAGCGGAGGCCGTCGTCGCGATCGAGAAAGAACTCCGCAGAGAATTTAAGGATCTGCATGAGAAAGAAAACGGAGACTCCTCTCCGGGAAGACCGTCCGAAGACGTAGTCGAGGCTCTTTTCGAGTCCTTTCTCTCGGATGTAAAAGGGATCGATCCCGATGAACTCGATAAAGAAACCTACGAGCGATACAGGGCGGACTTCGCGGCCACTTTTGATCATGTCGAAGAGGGAAATCGCGCGGCCTTCGAAAAAGCGATTCTGCGTCTCGCCATGGCCGACACGGCCGAAGACCAGTCAGTGGCAAAGGTCGTTTTTCGGCGCCTCGTGAGACGCCTCCATCCCGACCATCACGCTGATTTCGGCGAGTTTGAAAAATCTCTCTGGAACGAAGCGATGATCTGCTACGAGCTTTCCGACACGGAAGGGCTTGAAACTATCGAGCTGAGACTCCAGATCCATCTTCGGGAAGAGTTCAGCCCTGCACAGACCCCTGCCCTGCGCCGCTACCGGGACCATCTGGAGATGCGATTGGACGATGTGCTCGACTCTCTCGAAGAAGCGAGAATCCACCCCGCCTGGGAATTTTCGCTGAAACGAAAAACCAAAGCCTTTCTCAAATCCATGCAGAGAGAACTCGAGGAAGCAATCCTCGAGGCGTCGCTTCGCCTGAAAGCGCTGAGAAACCTTTTTAACCGGGCAAAACGCTCCATGCCAGTGCGAAAGACGCGCAGCGCAAAGAAGAAGCCGGCCCCAAAGAAGAAGCCCCCTGCGAAAAAATCCGCGCCTATGCAAACGGCACGTGGATCGAGCCCGGCGGAGCCCACCTCCGTGCAGGAAGAGTTTCCTTTTTGACCAATTCCGCCCGGGCGATTGCCTCCGTCGTAGAAATTCCCCGTTGCCTTCCCTTGCGCATGGGGAGAAACTGCCGACGTGTTCCAGGTCATCTTCAACGAAATCAGTGCCGCCGAAATCTCGCAGTTGCCGACGCTCGAGCAGCTCGACGTTCTCAATGAGTTCCAGGTCAAACCCGAGGATCTCGATGGCATCGAGGAAAATGGATCCGAGGCCCGTTTTGGCCAGATCGAGCGCGATGGGAAAAAGCTTTATCGCTACCGTGCCAGCGATGTGCGCATCTATTTCGAGGTCTCAAAAGACCACCAATCCGTCATCGTACACCGCGTCCTGAGCAAAAACACCTTCCAGGATTTTCTCTACCGTGCCAATCTGCCTGTCGGCGATGACGACTCCCTCGCGAAATCGAAGCAATTCTGGGCATTGATCGAGGAAGGAGAGCGCGCTCGTCGCGTCTAAGGATCCATGTCCCGCCTTCTCCAACAAATCGACTCTGACGAAACGTGGCGCCGCGAGGCCTTCCCTGCCTGCCGCGATCGCATTTTCATGGCCCATGCCGCCGTCACCGCCGTGCCGCAGGTCGCGCTCAGGGCGATGAATGACTTCAACGATGCCTCCGCCACCGGCGAACTTGACTACAGCGAGGTGCTCATTGAGCGCATGGATCTCGTCCGCACCTCCGCCGCGACCTTGATTGAGTGTGATGCCTCCGAGATCGCCCTCCTCGGCCCTACCAGCCTCGGCCTCAGCCTCGTCGCCAACGGCATCGCCTGGAAACCCGGCGACGAGATCGTGACCTATCTCGACGACTATCCGGCCAACGTCTACCCGTGGAAAAATCTCGAAAGCAAAGGCGTCAAGGTCGTCTACCTGCAACCTCGCGAGATCGGCGAGATCACCCCCGAACTGGTTCGCGAGGCGATCACCCCGCAGACGAGGCTCCTCGCCCTCGCGTCGTGCCATTTCCTCAGCGGCTACCGTCTCGACATCGAGGTAGTAGGCGAACTCGCGAGGGAACGCGACCTTCTCTTCTGCCTCGATGCGATCCAGACCGTAGGGGCCTTTCCCACCCCTGCAAAGCACGTCGATTTCCTTAGCGCCGACTCCCACAAGTGGATGCTGGGCCCAATGACTGCCGGGATCTTCCGCGTCGCCCGGGATCGGCAGGAAGGGCTCCATCCGTCCCTCCTCGGAGCCTGGAACGTGAAGTCGCCCGACTTCATCGCGCAGGACGCCGTTGATTTCGAGCCCGGTGGACGCCGCTACGAGCCCGGCGTGCTCAATGCCCAGGGTCTCGTCGGGATGCAGGCCTCCATCGACCTGCTCACCGGCCTCGGCATCGATACTGTCGCCGCCCGTCTGCTGGAATTGAAGGCGATGCTCTGCGCCGGTCTCGACGAGCTCGGCTTTGACCTTCTCGGTCCCCGCGCCGGGAGCGCCGCTTCCGGCATCACCTCCTTCACCGATCGGTCCAACCCCCGGAGAATCAGTGAACTCAGTGCCGCCCTCGGCCGGCAGAACATCGTCACCAGCTTCCGCCACGGGCGGGACGGAGCCCCCTATATCCGCTTCAGTCCGCATTTCTACAACACTGCGGACGAAATATCACAGGTTCTGAACGTTATGCGTGAGGCTCGAACTTGACGAAACGGCAACTTGCGTCTTCTATCGAAGCTGTTTTTGGGCTGGATACTCCGGGCATCGTGCGTCAGGGTTCCTAACGGGAGAAAACCCGACATTTTAAAATTTCAACCGAGAGGGTCGACCGCTGTGGACTTCAGAGACATCAAAAAAATCGTAGAGCTCATGGACCAACATGGGCTGTCACAGTTCAAGCTCGAGCAGGATGAAACCAAGCTCGAGCTCAAAAAGGGCGGAGACATCGACATGAAGGCGATCCAGCAATGGATGGCTTCTGTCCCCGGCCCCCAATACATGCACCCGTTTGCCGGACAAGCTTCCGTCGCCGCACCGGCTCCCGCCGTCGCTGATGGAGCCCTCCCTGCCGGAGTGAAAGAAGTGACCTCGCCCATGGTCGGCACATTCTACACCGCCACTTCTCCCGAATCCGAAGCCTTTGCCAAGATCGGCACTAAAGTCACCGCCGACAGCACCGTCTGCATCATCGAAGCGATGAAAGTGATGAACGAGATCAAGTCGGAAATAGCCGGCGAGATCATCGAACTCCTCGTGGAAAATGGCACTGCTGTCCAGTATGGCGAACCGCTCTTCCGCGTGAAGACTTCCTGAATTCCTCCAACGCGCCCCCTTCCCGCAGCGAAGGGGAGCCCGAGTGAAAATGCCATGTTCAAAAATATTCTCGTAGCGAACCGGGGCGAGATCGCGCTCCGCGTGATCCGTGCCGCCAAAGAACTGGGGATACGAACGACGGCCGTCTACTCCGAGGCCGACGTCGATTCGATGCACGTGCACCTCGCCGATGATGCCATCTGCATCGGGCCTCCCGCCAGTGCCGACTCCTATCTCAACATGCAGGCGATTCTCTCCGCAGCGGAGATCGCCAATGTCGATGCGATCCACCCCGGCTACGGCTTCCTCTCCGAGAATCCCCGCTTCGCTGAGCTCTGCGAGAGCTGCAACGTCAAGTTTATCGGTCCTTCCGCCCGTATCATCGCCCTCATGGGTGACAAAAACCAGGCCCGGGCGACCGCGACGAAGTACGGCATCCCCGTCACTCCGGGGTCAGAAGGGATCGTCGAGACCGAGGCCGAAGCGCTCCGCGTCGCCGAGCAGATCGGCTATCCCATCATGATCAAAGCGACCGCCGGTGGTGGTGGTCGCGGGATGCGCCCCGCCCTGAACAAAGCCAGCTTTGTGAGTGCCTATCACGCCGCCCGCAACGAGGCCCAGGCCTGCTTTGGCTGCCCCGACGTCTATCTCGAGCGCCTCGTCGAGAATCCCCACCACGTCGAGTTTCAGATCGTCGCCGACAGCCATGGCAACGTCAAGGAACTCGGCGAACGGGACTGCTCCATGCAGCGCCGCAATCAGAAGATCATAGAGGAGACCCCTTCGCCGCTTCTCAGCCCCGAGCTGCGCATGCGCATGGCCGAGGCCTCCGAATCCCTCGTGCGCAACATCGGCTACGAGAACTGCGGCACCATCGAGTACCTCGTCGACGACAACGAGAACTTCTATTTCATGGAGATGAACACCCGGATCCAGGTAGAGCATCCCATCACCGAAGAAGTCCGCGGATGCGACCTGATCAAAGAGCAGATCCGTGTCGCCGCCGGCGCCCCTCTCTCCGAGCACGTCATGTTCAGCCAACCGCGCGGACACTCCATCGAGTGCCGCATCAACGCCGAAGACCCCTACAACAACTTCGCGCCCAGCCCCGGTAAGATCAATCTCTTCTACGCCCCCGGCGGTCGCGGCGTCCGCGTCGACACCCACGTCTACAGTGGCTACGAAGTCCCGCCGAACTACGACTCGATGATCGCCAAGCTCATCGTGACCGGCGCGACCCGCGACATCGCGATCGCCCGCATGATCCGCTCGCTCAAGGAGTTCATCGTACGCGGCATCAAGACCACGATCCCCTTCCAGGCCTCGATTCTGGAGCATGCCGCCTTCCGCACCGGTAAATACAATATCTCCTGGGTTGAGAACTTCCTCGCGTCGCATCCGTCTCCGCCGGAGTTGCCTGACTTTATGCGCGAAGACTGAGAAGAATTTCTCCCTTCCGGGGGATTCGCTGGATAAATACTTCACGAAAAAGGCGTCCCGACGAAACCGACAGGACACCTTTTCCGTGCAAGAGCCCCGTGCCCATTCTTACGGGTTCCCCATTCGCAATCAGCTTGCGTTTGATCGGAGCGTCTGCCATAATGCAACAAGAATGCAAGAATTTCCGGATCGAATCTCCCTTTTCCCTTAGCCCATCTATCTCCCGCATGAAAGCCCTCCTCACCTGCCTCCTCCTCTTCAGCCTATTCCTTTCACAGGATACCTTCGCTGCGGAAGCCTCCTACACAGCCAACATGAAAGGCATCGATTGCGCCGGCTGCAAAAAAACGATCTCCCGATCGCTCGGGAAGATCAAAGGCGTAAAAACCATCCGGATCACGAAAGTGAGCGAAGACCAGCACCAGCTCACCATCGTGACCGACGGCACCACTGCCATTTCCCGGGCAGACGCAGTAAAGGCTCTCGGAAAAGACTCCCATTTCGAAATCACGAGCTGGGCCAAGGCAGGCTGATCGCCCATAGGCCCCGTAAAAATCGCTTCCCCGAATCGTCATGAAAACACTGCTTTTTCTTCCCGCACTCCTCACCATCGCCCTCGCCACCAATGGCACCACCGGGCACGCCGCTACCGAAGCCTCACAGAAGCTTCGGGTTTTCGTTCCCGTCCTACCCTACGAATACCTATTTGAGCGCATCGGTGGTGACTGGATCGACGTCAAAGCGATCGTTCAGGAAGGCGGCGATTGTCACAATTACTCCCCCTCGCCCCGCCAGATCACCGAGCTTTCAAATGCCAATCTCATTTTTTCCGGCGGTATCTCCTTCGAGTCGAACTTCTTCATCGCCGTCGGCGACGGCATTAGTTCACCCAAAGAAATCGACCTCCTCGAAGGACTTGAACTCCTCGCCGGCAGTTGCGGCGAATGCGAATCGGCCAAAGCAGACGCCGCTGCCGGAAAAAAAGCCTCCGCAGAAGCACATGACCATGACCATGACCATGACCACGAAGGTCTGAGCGATGCGCACGTCTGGCTTTCACCCAAAATGCTCCTGCAGCAGGCCGGGCGTGTCGCCGTCATCCTCAAACAGCACACCCCTGCGGAGGCATCAAAGGACATCGATGCCAATCTTGTCTCACTCAAAGCTGACCTCGCACAGCTCGATAAAGACCTTACTGAAATGCTGGCACCCATGAAAGGCTCGGCCTTTTACGTCTATCACGGAGCATTCGCTTACTTCGCCGCGGACTATGGGCTGGAGCAGAAAGCTATCGAGCTCGCCGGCCGCAGCCCCAGTCCCAGGCAGGTAGCGGCAATCGCGAAGCAGGCGAAGGAGGAGGGTGTTAAAGTCATTTTTGTGCAGCCCCAGTTCGACCAGTCCCGCGCCGAAGCACTAGCCGAGACTATCGGAGGCAAGGTTCAAACGCTGGATCCGCTTGAAAAGGATGTCATCGCGAACCTCCGGGTTGTGGCCGAAACGATCCGCTCAGCCCAATCGGTCGAGTAGGCATAGCACCAGAGCACCAGAGCACCAGAGCACCAGAGCACCAGATCAGCACCTCGCCCGACTTGTCTTTCAGTCTTGACCCTCTTACGTCTATCAGCTGACAGGGTCAGATCACGACATCAACCTTGACCGCTGCCTGAATCGCCTCCTCTTTGAGCGCTACCGCCCCATCCTCCTCTCCCGAGTCGCCCGTCATCGTCGAATGCCGCAGCCTCTCTTTTGGTTATGGCAAGGCGCTCGTGCTCGAGGACGTGAATTTTACGATTCAACGCGGGGATTCCCTCTGCGTAATCGGCCCGAATGGCGGCGGCAAATCGACGCTGGTGAAACTTATTCTCGGATTGATCGAACCGTCCCGGGGATCGCTCACCATCCTCGGCCAGAGTCCTCAGAAAGCCCAGCGCAAGATGGGTTACGTGCCACAGGCGATGCGCTTCGATGCGCAGTTCCCGATTTCCGCTCTCGACATCGTTCTGATGGGGCGGCTTGATCGTTTACTTGTCGGACCGTTCTCACGCAAGTGCCGCGAGGCCGCCCTGGCAGCTCTCGACGAAGTCGGGATGATCGATCTCGCGAAACGGCCTTTTTCCGATCTCTCCGGCGGCGAACGCCAGCGGGTCATGATCGCCCGTGCCCTCGCCTGCGAGCCCGAGTTGCTGATCCTCGACGAACCCACCGCCAACATTGACCTTTCAATCGAGGCGCACCTAATCGAAACCCTGGTGAAGCTTCGCGAGAAGTTGACCATCCTCATGGTCACCCACGATCTCGACCTCGTCTCCTCTATCGGGAATTCCGTGCTTTGCGTGAATCATCGTGTTCACCGGCACTCTCTTCCGATTTCGGGCGAGACGATCAAAGAGATATACAGCAGCCGCCGCCGTATTGAGCATGACCGGCGTTCCCGGCATATCGAAGGAGATCACTCCGCCTGCGATCATGACTGATTTCCTCGAAGCAGTACAAACGGTTCCACTGATCCGCTACGTCCTGCTCGCCGGGATCGTCTCGAGTCTAACCTTCGGTGTCGTCGGATCGCTTGTCGTGACCCGCCAGATTGCCTACATTGCTGCGGCCATCGCCCACAGTATTCTCGGCGGAATCGGCGCTTCAGTCTACTTCAGCCGCATCTACGAAAGGGAATATGGCACTGAGCTGGTATGGCTGACACCGATGTTCGGAGCCATGGTCGCCGGTATGCTCTCCGTGGCTTTGATCGGTTGGGTCACGCTTCGCTTCAAAGAGCGTGAGGACACCATCATTGGTGCAATCTGGGCTTTCGGCATGGCGACGGGCCTGCTCTTCCTTCACTATTCTCCGGGTAAAGCGGTCAGCCTGGAGAGCTTTATCTTCGGCAACATTCTCCTTACCTCGCGGAGTGATGTCATCGCCACCCTCATCCTCGGAGCCGTTGTTCTCATTCTGGTCGGGCTTTTTTATCACAAGCTCGTCGCTGTCTGTTTCGATGAGGAATTCGCTCGCCTCCGGGGTGTCTCCTCGAAGGCATATTATTTTCTTCTGCTTGGGCTCACTGCGATCAGCGTGGTTCTGATGGTAAGGCTTGCCGGCATCATTCTGGCGCAGGCGCTCATTATCCTCCCAGCCGCCACCGCTTCGCGCTTTTCGCGAAAACTCTGGGTCATCATGTTCATCGCGATTGCGATCACGATGGTTTGCAACACTGGCGGACTAGCTTTCAGCTACGAACTCGACGTACCGACCGGACCGTTTATCGTCCTCATCGCCGTGGCGATATACACGATCTGCCTCTTCGTTAAACGGCGGCGGAGTTGACGCCGTGACCGTCGGCGATCGCCAACTTCCGCTCAGCCGTGCCGTCTCGGCGTAATTTTTGTAATTTCTTGCGGGAGAGTACAAAAAGTCGTATCTTTGCGATCGCGATGAAAAGGGCCATGATCAAACATTTTGCCTGGGGTGTGCTCCTGGTATCGACAATGACGAGTGGACTGCAGGCGCAGTTTCACGCAAAAACCCAGACAGGGCAGACGGGTGTCAACCAGCAGGCGGTGAACTCGGCCCAGCAACAGGCCGCCGCGATGTCAGGGTCGGCAGCAGGTCTCGGCGGCGGAGTCGGGGGCGGTGACATGATCCTGCCCGAAGGTCAGCGCCAGGCCTTGAGTCAGTATGGGGCGAAGCTCAGTCAGATGTCGGGAAAACAGGTCGATATCTGGGGGCGCGCCATTCACCACTCGGACGGCTCCTACACCGAGTCGAAACAGGACATGCTGACGAACACTTTGACGCAGGATACGAAAAGCAAAAACGGCACCCGTTTGCAACGCCGTATGATCTCTCTCGACGAGATGGGCCGCCCCTCAGAGGCGATGATCTACGATGGGCGCGACCAGTTCAAGTACCGGGGCAAGCAGATCTATGACATGCTCGGCCGATTTTCCGAAGAGCAGATCTATGACGCGGCGGGGGCGCTGATTCGCCGCAAGGTCCAGGAGTACACGGTCCGGGGGGAAAAGCTCCCGGTGCGCAGCTGGGACTACGTGGCGAACGTCCCCGAGGACCTGAAGCTCATCATCACCCGTGAGAGCGAAGAGCAGGGTGCCACTGCCCCGCCGATCCCGGCTGCGAAGACGAGATCGGGGCTCTTCAGTGGCGCGGCAAAGCAGTCCCCCGCTCCGCAGGCGGCGGCGATGCAGGGCGCTCCGGCGCCCGCTCAGGCCCCGGCCAATGCCGCACCCACGGCAAAGAAGGGTTTGAATCTAGGCCGTTTCTTCAGTGGCAGGAAAGCGGAGTAACCCCGTCTCTTTTCCGTGAAGTCGCTCACCCCGATCCAGTCTCTTGCCCTTCTCATCCTCGTCGGAGTGGCGATCTCGGGCTGGCTCTACGGGATCCACTGGAAACGCGTCGCCTCGGGCGATTTGTTTTCCAGTGAGGAAAGGCTCATGATACGGCTCCAGGATCAGATCCGTTCGCTCACGGAGACGAATGCAAATCTCACGGAGCAAATCAAGACGCATAGCCTGGCCTCTGACGAAGCCGGGGAGGGAACGCCCCCGCAGCCACCCGCTCCAGTCGATGTGCTGCCCGAGGTGCCTTCGCCGCAGGGATTGCCCGTGCTGCCCTCCCGCCCGCAAAAAATCGAGACGCATTGAGCGACTGCGGACGATGGGACGGTGGGGCGATGGGACGGTGGATTTCAGAACTTCGTCTCGCTGTAGCCCGTGAGATCGGGCTTGAAGAGGACGGACGGCATCGCAGCATTACTCTGGACGCGGCTGAAGGTGGTGTTGACGCTGGAGCCATCCTCGAGGTCGATCTCAATGCCGAGGAGGCGATACTTCGAGGCTTCGACGACGAATGTGAAGCTCGATACCCCTTTCCCGCCCGATCCCAGAGGGCGGGCGACGATGCGATGGGTATTTGACTGGGAGCGAATCTCGATGACGCGATACTTGCGCTGGAAATCGCCCAGATTACGGGGAAATCCATTGGCCAGCGCGGCCATACCGGGAGCGCCCCCGGAACCGGCGGGGCGGATCTCGTAACGCTTCATCGGCGTCCGCAGAATGAGGATGTTTCTGCCCTGGCTGACGACGATCGTCTGGGCGGGGTCTCCCGTCTGCCAGCGAAAGCGGTTGTTGCCGTAGTCCAGCCAGAGGGTGCCCTGCTGGCGCACGGGCACTTTCAGGGAACTCATCGTGCGGGTCTGGCTGAAGTCGATCTTGAGTGAGTTCGCACCCGAGTTGCTCCCGAGCCAGCGCTCGACAACTTCCATGTCGGGAGCGGATTGCGCTTTCGTCATCGTGGCGGCGGCGAGCAGGAGGAAGCCCGAAAGGAGGAGAAGCCTGGGAAATGAAATCATGGAATTTGTCAATTTATCTTAAAAACCAGAAAACGTAAGGCCGAAAACGCCCTTTTCTTTTCCAAGTCTCGTTTCGGAGCCTACGCTAGTCCCCGAGCCGATGCATCCAGCGATACCAGCGGGGCATCAGAAATACGGCCACGAGCATGTTGACAAGGATGCCGACTGCACAGACGAGCCCGAGACTGGCGAGGCCGTAGGCCGACGCGGTGGCGAGCGAGCCGAATCCGATGGCAGAGGAGCTGCCGCAGAAGAGGAGGGCCTTTCCTATTCCGCGCCGGGCTGCGGCGACGTCTCCGCCATTGCGTCGCAGGGCGAAGATCATGTGGATGGCGAAGTCGAGTCCGGTCCCGAAGAGGAGGGGCAGGCCGCAAATGTTGAAAGAGTTCCAGCTCATTGGGGTCCACACCGTCGCGAGGACCATGACGGAGGCGACAAAGAGGAGACTGAAGAGACTGAGGACGAGGTCCCTCCAAGAGCGGAACACGAAAATGAGCATGAGCGAGAGGATCGCGATCATGGGCAGGAAGACGCGGACGACATCGCTGCGGATTCGCTCGTTGAGAGCGGTGCCGAGGGAAGCGAGGCTGGCGACGGCGGTATTGTCGTTCGACACGGCAGTGACCCAGGCTCGGTCGAGTGGCCGGGTCGGCTTTACCGTCGCGAGAGCGGCGTAGGTGCCATCCTTGCTCGCAAAAAGGCGGTCGATGGACCAGGCGGCGAGTTTGCCGACGGGGGCGGCGTAGGAGTTCTCTTCGAGTTCCGCCAGGTAGGTTTGCCAGGCGGCGAAGGTCGTCGCGGTGAGGGCGGTCCCTTCGTCGGAAAATCCGGCGGCATGGATCTCGGTGAGCAGTCTCTCCTCTTCGCCGAGCCATTGCCCGACGAGGGCGGCATTGCGCTTTTGATTCCCCGGGTGGGGAATGAAAACGGTCGGCAGGACGGCGTCGGAGAGCAGGCCCGACTGGAGAGCTCCCTCGATGCGCTTTTCCGCCGCCGCAAGATTCGCGAGCAGTTCGGGCAGGCTCTTGCCGGTGATCACGGTGGGGACGGCATTTTCGCGTCCGCGCAGCTCCTTCTGCAAGGTCTGCCACGCGACCATGGAGGGACTCTCGCGGATGCGGAAGGGGTGAAAATTGATCTCCAGCCCGGGCATTTCCTTCGCAAAGATCGAGACGAGAGCGAGCAGGGGAACGAGCCAGGCGAAGAGCCCGGCGGTGCGGCGGGTGAGTCCACTGCCGGAGAGGTTGAGCCGCTCCGGTGCGGGCGCCGTCTCACGCACGAAGCTGACGGCGACGGGAGCGAAGCCGTAAAGCATCACGAGTGCCCCCACGACCACGCCCATGGCGACGAGGTTCCCCATCTCGGCGAGTCCGGGCAGGGAGCTGAGGTTGAGCGAGAAGAAGACGACCGCCGTCGTCGCAGCGGCCCAGAAGATCGAGGGGCCGACATTTTTCCGGAGGGTCCGGGCGTCGCCGCCACTGTCCATCGCCTCGCGGTAGATGACGATGCCGTAGTCCACTGCCAGCCCCATGAGGATGGCGGCGAAGCCGGCGCTCATGACGCTGAGATCGCCGAAGACGGCACCGCCGAGGCTGAGGGTGATCGCGAGGATCGCAAGCATTGCCGAGATGATCCACGAGAGAGGCTTCGACTGCCGGTGCATGATCCAGAAGAGCAGCGCGATGAGGACCATTGTGGAGAAGACCGAGAGGCTCATGTCGCGCTCCATTTTCGCCCCGACCTCGGCCATGAAGGCGGGCGTGCCGGTGAGGCCGACGGTGACGGGGCTGTCTCCCGCGTGAGCTTCGCGCCACTCGCTCTCCCAGATCGCGACGACCTCTTTCATTCGCTTGATCCATTTCGCCGCGTCGCGGTAGTCGGAGAAATCGACGCCATTTCCCTCGACATACATGACTTGGAAAGTCCCGTCGCCCGAACTCATCGGGTCGGGTCCGGTCCCGCCGCCGAGGAGATCGCCGAAACGGGAGATGCCGAGGGGATCGTAGCTCCTGATGACGACATCCTGATCGAAGAAACCGCTCTGGATGGACTCCATCGCGATGGCGATCTCGGCAGTGGATTGACCGGGGGCGAGTCGCTCCCCGAGAGCGTCGATTTTGCCCTCGGTCGCATTGAGCCAGAGCCAGGCGAGGAGCCCACCCCCGTCCCTAACGAGTTCGGTGAGGGTGAGTTCGCGAAAGACTTCGGCGACGAGGTCCTCGTGCCCGCTGAGGTGCCTCGAGAGGGAGGCGATCGCCTCGCCGGCGGCAAATCCTTCGTCGGCCTTCACGGTGACGATGAGTTGGCCATCCCGGCTGAAGTAGCGGTTGAGCCGGTCCATCCCCTGCACCTCAGGGAGATCCTCCGGCATCATCTCGTAGAGATTGGCGGAAAAATGCACCCGCATCACGCTGAACGCCGCGATCGCACCGATCACGGTGAGGACGAGGATGGGCGGGAGACGGGTCATCTTTCGGGGAAGGGGAAACCCCCAGCTTTCCCGCTGTCGTGCATCGTGTCAAACTGGCAGGCGGGAAAAGGAGAACGCGCCCGTTTTCACCGCACGTCTTTCCTTGATCGCTGCCCGCGACGGGTGGACGGTAGCAACCGCCATGATCCGTCCTATTTCCCCCATCGCTCTGGTCCTGCTCTTCTCGATTTGCCTTCTCCCGTGGGGACAATACCGCAGCGAAGCCGAAGAGGCACCGGCGGCGGGATGGAAAAAACAGGAGTTCACCGGCAAGCCGCTCGAGGGGCTGCGTGTCGCGCTCGATGTCGGGCACAGCCGGCTCACCCCCGGGGCAATGAGCGCCCGGGGGAGGGGGGAATTTCTCTTTAACGCATCCACTGCCCGCGTCATCTCCTCTGTGCTGGAGCGGGCCGGGGCGACAGTCATTCTCATCAATGGTGACGGCACGATCACCGGTCTCGCTGACCGGGCAACCCTCGCCGGGAAAGAAAAGGCGGACTGTTTCATCTCAGTCCACCACGACTCGGTCAACGACAAGTACCTCCAGAACTGGGTCCACGAGGGAGTCACCCGTCCCTACGCGGATAATTTCCGCGGTTACAGCGTCTTCGCCTCGAGTAAAAACGCAAAGGCCGAGCGCAGTCGCGAGATTGCGCTCGCGGTCGGGGCGGCACTCTTTGATTCGGGGCTAAAGCCGACCCTTCATCACAACGAACCCATCCAGGGGGAGAACCGCCCCCTCCTCGATGCGCGGACGGGAGTCTACGAGTTTACCGATCTCGTCGTGCTGAAGTCGGCAGAGATGCCCGCGATCCTCCTCGAGTGCGGTGTCATCATCCACCGCGACGAAGAATTGCTCGTGCAGGACCCCGCCTATCAGGACCTCATCGCCCATGCGGTGGTGAAGGCTCTCTCGAGCGTCTTTCCCCGTGAGAAGAAGAAAGGTCTGCTCAAGCTTTTCGGCCCCGGTTGATTTTGCTGTCGGTTGATTTGCATTGACCTGCGCCCGCGCTTTGGAGGATAGTGCGGAAAAATCATGAAAATCTCCCAGACCCTCCTCGTGGCCCTTTTTGGCTTGTCTCTGTCATTCGCCGATGCGCGCGAGATGCGCACCCTCACCAACGCCAATGGGAAGAAGATCGAGGCCGAACTGATCTCGGTGAAGGACGGCAAGGTCCGCATCATGGCGAATCGCAAGGTTTTCGAGGTGTCGGTCGAGAGTCTCTCGAAAGAGGATCAGGAGTTCCTCGCGACCTGGAAACCCGCCGGCACCGAGGGGGAAGAGGGTGAAAAAGAGTCCTACTACACCGAACTCGTTTTCGAGGACGACTTTTCCAAGGACGGATTCGGCGAGCAGTGGACTCACTACAAGAGTGAGAGTGAGGTGAAGGATGGCGTGCTCATCGGCAAGACGATCGACATCAAGGATCACGCCGGAGTCGATGCGATCCGGATCGAGGGCAAACAGGATCTCGAGGTCTCGGTGAAGTTCAACTTCATGGGTGAGTCGGCCGAGCGTTTTAACGTCTGGCTCGACGACAAAGACTACAAAGGCTCGCACGCCGGCCACATCAGCAGTATCACGATCACCCCCACAACCGGTTCAATCTCTGATGCGAAGACGGGGAATTTCGAAAATGCGATTTACGAGAAACGCAGTGGCGGTGGCACTCTCGACGAGGCGACTCAGGAGATGCTGAAGACCAAAACAGCCAATTTTGCTCTCGATCTCGATCGTGAGAAGTGGCACACCCTTCTCATCCAGTGCAAAGGCGACGAGGTTGTCGTCTCGGTCAATGGATACCAAGTGGGCAAGCTGAAGTCCGAGGGGCTCGCTCATCCGACCAAATCGGTTGTGAGTCTGACGACGAACATCAACGACGTCCATTACGACGACTTCGCAATCCGCGCCGCGAAGGGTGGCGGGACCCCGGCCGAGTGAACTTTTCGTGACGGTCGTTCCCCGGCGAATACCGAAAAATTGCGCCGCGACCTGCTCACGGTGGCCCTGCCAATGGTCGAAAAATTTTATCGGGTGAAGCCGGGACGGGAAAACCGGGCCATCGCGGGCTGTCCATGGGCGGGCTCCATGACCTCACGATAGGGCTGAACTCGCTTGAGACATTTTCCACGATCGGGGCTTTCAGTGCGGCGATCCCCGAACCAGCGACGATCAATGGCGCGCTCTCCGATGTGGCGGCTACCAAGGCGAAACTCAAGCTGCTCTGGATCGCCTGTGGCAAAGAGGATTTTCTCTTGGGGGAAAACGAGAAGTTGACGGCTCTGCTTAAGGAGAAAACCGTCACTCATGAATGGCATCTCACCGAAGGGGATCACAGCTGGCCGGTGTGGCGCGGCTATCTCGCCGATTTCGCCCCGCGCCTTTTCCGCTAAGCCCGGGACTGCCCGGACTCTCGGAGCGGCGCTGATCGTTCTCGCACTCTTCTCCCCTGCGAGTCGCGGCGGGACGGTCGAGGAAGCCATCGCCGAAGTGGAGAAAATCGCCGGAGAGACGGGCCTGAAGACTGCCCTCGTCGGCTTCTGCCTCATCCCGCTCGATGCCGACCAGGGGGCGGCGGCGGGCTATCGCATGGACACGGGACTTGTCCCCGCCTCGACGATGAAGGTCATTTCCACCGCCACGGCAAATGAGTTGCTCGGGCCCGACTACCGTTTCGTGACCGAGTTGCAGATCACCGGGGAGGTGGACGAAGGCGGCACTCTCAGCGGAGACATCGTCATTCGCGGGGGCGGAGACCCCACCCTCGGCGCGGCCTCGGCGACGGAGCCCTTTGACGGCTGGAAGGCAGCCCTGGTTAAGGCCGGGGTGAAAAAGGTCGAGGGATCGGTCATCGGCGACGCCTCGATCTTCGGGACTGCCCTCACTCCCGACACCTGGCAGTGGAATGACATGGGGAACTACTACGGGGCCGCAGCGAGCGGTCTCACTATCTACCAGAATCTCTTCTACTGCTCCTTCCGCACGCCGTCGGTCGGGGCCAAAGCGCCCTTCACCGGGACTGTGCCGAAGCTGCCGGGGATCGAGTTCGTCAACGAAATGCGGGTCGGCTCCTCCGGATCGGGCGACAAGGGATTTATCTACGGCGATCCCTACGGGACGCTTTTTTACCTTCGGGGAACCGTTCCCGCCGGGAGCGGCTCCTTCACGATCAAGGGTGCGCTGCCCGATCCTGCTTTTTTCTGCGCCCGCACCTTCAGCGAATACTTGAGGGGGAACGGGCTCCCGGTCTCCGGCGAAGCGACGACGGATCGTCTTCTCGGCGTCGCGGGGAAAGAGATCGGTACTCGGCGGACGATTCACGAGCAGTCCTCCGACTCCCTCGCCAGCATCCTCACGGTGACCAATCACAAGTCCGACAATCTCCGCGCCGAGGCGATCCACCGGCTCATCGGCATCGCCAAAGGAAAAAAAGGCACCACGACCGAGGCGTCCGAGGCGACCTACGCGCACTGGGCCGCAAAAGGCATCGACATGACCGGCTTTTTCATGGGCGACGGTTGCGGTCTCTCCCGTTCCAACACGGTGACCCCGAGGCAGATGACGATGATGCTCTACCACGCCGCGAAGTCGCCGCATTTTGACACTTTCTACGCCTCCCTCCCGACCGCCGGCCAGTCGGGCACGCTCCGGAGCATCGGTGGCGGGAGCTCGGCTGAAGGACGCGTCCGCGCGAAAAGCGGCACCCTCGACCGCATCAGAAACTACTCGGGCTACGTCAACGCTCGTTCCGGGAAGCGCTACGCCTTCACCCTCTTCCTCAACAACTACACCGGAGATCTCGGTCCGGTGAAATCGAAGATCGTCCGGGTCTGGACGAAGATGGTGGCGCTATAGAGGTTGCCCCGCCCGCTACCCTGCGCTTTCCTCGTGCAAGCTCCTCAGATGCCCTCCTACTTCACCATTCTCTCGGCCACGCTGCCGGTTTTCATCCTCATCGCGGTGGGTTTTCTCTTCCACCGACGCGGATGGCTCAATGCCGAGACGGAGACCGGCATGATGAAAATCGGGCTGAATCTCCTCACGCCCTGCCTCATCTTGTCCCTCATTCCGGGGAATCCGGCCCTGGCGACGGTTTCCTCGGCGGCATGGGCGATCGGTCTCGGATTTTGCCTGACCTTGGCGGGCTTCCTCCTCGCCTGGCTCGCCGGTCTCGGGGGCGGAATGCGGGTAGGGAGCGGACTGAGAACTTTCACGATCAGCACCGGGATCCAGAACTACGGATTCCTGCCGCTCCCGCTCCTCGTGGAACTTTTCCCGGGCAATCCCGGTCCCTCGGGACTCGTTTTTGTGTTCGGGGTCGGAGTGGAATTCGCGATGTGGACGGTGGGATTGGCGATTCTGACGGGGAAAGCGGGTGTCAAATCGGTCATCAACGGGCCCTTTCTAGCGCTCATTCTAGCGCTCATTCTCAATTACACCGGCATGTATCGTTACATTCCCGGCATCTTCACGACCAGTTTCGACATGCTCGGACGGTGTGCCATACCCATATCAATTTTCATGATCGGGGCGACGATGAGCCATTTTTTCCGGACCGGAATCCTCAACGATGCCTTCCGCGTAGGGTTCGTCAGTGTGGTCGTGCGGCTCGGGCTGCACGCCGCCGTGATTCTTACGGCGGCGCTCTTTCTCCCCGTCGCGCCTGACTTGCAGCGGCTCCTCGTCATCCAGGCGGCGATGCCGACGGCGATCTTTCCCATCGTCCTCGCGCGGCTTTTTGGCGGCCAGCCTCAGGTCGCGATCCAGGTGGTGATGGTCACATCGCTCGTTAGTCTCATCACCGCGCCCTTCGTGATCGCCTGGGGATTACACGCGGCGAATTTGTAAATTTCAGGAATCGCACGATTGATGAAGCGAGCGCTTGACAATTGGCGGGGAAAAAGTTCCTTACGGATCGCTTTTGTGGACGGCAGGGTAGCTCAGGGGTAGAGCAGAGGACTCATAAGCCTTTGGTCGGCGGTTCAAATCCGCCTCCTGCTACTGCAAAGCGCATCGGATCCATCTCGGAAGGTCGCAGGGTAAATTTAGAAAATCCCCACAACTTTCACGTTTTCCAAGAGGAGTAAGGTCGGAGATTTTACATTCCCGGAGGCCGGGAACGGGCTTTCGGAAATTTTGAGATAAATTCCTGTTGCGGCCACGGCAAGTCCGCCTATATTCCCGCCCCCCGCTCAGTATAGTCGTCCTGTGAGCGGGCTCTTTGTTTGGCCTGAAGCCGTTGAGGTGAACGTGACAAAGCACGAAGGATGCCACGAATTTTCTAAACTGACGGAAACGTTATGCCCACGATCAACCAACTAGTACGCAAGGGAAGACAGGACAAGCCTGTGAAGTCCAAGTCTCCCGCGCTTGAAGATTGTCCGCAGCGTCGCGGCGTGTGCCTTCAGGTCTATACCCGTACACCGAAGAAGCCGAACTCAGCTCTTCGTAAAGTGGCCAAGGTGAGGTTGACCAACGGTCAGGAAGTCATCGCCTACATCGGCGGTGAAGGGCACAATCTGCAGGAGCACTCGATCGTGCTTGTGCGTGGCGGCCGTGTGAAAGATTTGCCGGGTGTCCGCTACCACATCGTCCGTGGTGCGCTCGATACACTCGGTGTTAACAAACGTATGCAGTCGCGTTCCAAGTATGGAACGAAGCGACCGAAGAAGGGGTGATGTTTTGACCTAAGGTCAGATCGTCTCTCCGGCGATACGAATGTTTTAGCATTTGACTGAAATAATCCTATGTCCCGAAGAAAAAGAGTCTACACAAAGCCTGAGCGGCGTGACGCTCGCTACGACAGTCCTGTCGTGTCGAAGCTAGTGTCCAAAGTGATGCATCAGGGGAAACGCGCTCTCGCCGAGCGCATCGTCTACGCGGCGATTGACCGTGCCAATGAAGGTGCCGAGTCAGTGGATCCGGTTGAAGTTCTCAACCGTGCCGTAGAAAACGCCAAGCCCCGCGTTGAGGTCAAGAGTCGCCGAGTCGGTGGAGCGACCTACCAGGTGCCCCTCGAAGTTTCCCTGGATCGCCAGGAAGCTCTTGCGATGCGCTGGATCGTGAATGCCGCGCGCAGTCGCCGCGGCACGCCGATGCACATCGCTCTCGCGAACGAGATTCGCGATGCCAGCACCAATCAGGGTGTGGTGGTTCGCAAGCGCGACGAAACTCACAAAATGGCCCAGGCGAACCGCGCCTTTGCTCACTTCCGCTGGTAAAATTCGGTGCCTGCTACCCTACAGACTGCTTCCGCTCCCGGTAAGATGAGTGTTGGTCCTAACTCTCCCGATCGCGCGTTCCCGCTTGAGCGGACTCGCAATATCGGGATTGCTGCGCACATTGATGCGGGGAAGACCACGCTCACCGAGCGGATCCTGTTCTACACGGGCATGATTCACAAGATCGGCGAAGTCCACGACGGTCAGGCGACGACCGACTGGATGGAGCAGGAGCGCGCTCGGGGTATTACGATCACCTCCGCATCGGTGACCTGTGAGTGGATGCAGGCAGAAGAGGCTGGTGTCTACAAGGCCTACCTCGGTGAGAAGCAGCGCGTCAACATTATCGATACCCCCGGTCACGTGGATTTCACGGCCGAAGTTGAGCGGTCCCTCCGGGTGCTTGATGGTGCGATTGTCGTTTTCTGCGGGGTAGCCGGCGTGCAGCCCCAGTCCGAGACCGTCTGGCGCCAGGCTAATAAGTATGGTGTTCCTCGCCTTATCTTCGTCAACAAGATGGACCGTGTCGGGGCGGACTTCGCTGCCGTCGTGGAAGATGTCCGCGCAAAGCTCGGGGCGAATGCCCACCCCGTCCTCATCCCGATGGGTTCCGAGGATGAACTCAAGGGGCAGATTGACGTGATCAATCTCAAGGCAGTGCTTTATTCCGATAACGACCTGCTCGGTTCGACCTACGAGGTGACCGAGCTTACCGATGAGCAGCTCGAGCTTGCCCTCGAAGCGCGCAAGTCCCTCCTCGAGGCTCTCGCCGATGTCGATGAGGAAGTAGGTCTGAGGTTTCTCGACGAGGCCGAGATCCTCCCCTCGGATATCAAGGCCGGTCTCCGCCGTGCGACCATCGCCAACGCCATCGTTCCGGTCATCGGTGGTTCCGCCTTCAAGAATAAGGGTATCCAGTATCTGCTCGACGCGGTTGTGGATTACCTTCCCAGTCCTCTTGAGATCCCCGCTGCTCAGGGCATGCAGGTCGGCGACGAATCCGTTTCTCTCAAGGCTCCGGCAAGTGACAACGGCAAGTTCTGCGCCCTCGCTTTCAAGCTCTGGTCAGACAAATTTGTCGGTAAGCTCGTCTTCATCCGTGTCTACTCGGGAAAAGTCTCCAAGGGGGACAAGGTCTTCAATTCCCGCACCGGCCGCGCCGAGCGGGTCGGTCGCCTCATCCAGATTCAGTCGAACGATCACAAAGATATCGACACCTGCTATGCCGGTGACATCGCCGCCATTGTCGGACCGAAAAACGCCCGCACCGGTGACACGCTCCACGCCGAGGGCTTCGACATCATGCTCGAGCCGCCGGCCTTCCCGGATCCGGTGATTTCCATGGCCGTCGAGCCCAAGACGACGGCCGACTCCGATAAACTTTCCGAAGGGCTCCAGCGTCTCGCCGAAGAAGACCCGACCTTCGTGGTCTCCACCAACGAAGAGACCGGCCAGACTATCATCGCCGGCATGGGTGAGCTCCATCTTGAGATCATCCAGTCCCGTCTCCTCTCCGAGTTCGCCGTTCGCACGAACGCCGGCAAACCGCAGATCGCCTATCGTGAGGCGGTTTCCCGTGCGGCGGATGGGGAATACAGGCTCGTCAAGCAGACCGGTGGGAAAGGCCAATACGCCCACGTCATTGTCCGCGTCTCACCGAACGAGCGCGGCAAGGGTTTCACTCTCAATAACCGTATCAGTGGCGGCGAGATCCCCAAAGATTTTATGACGTCGTGCGAGAACGGAATCCGCGAGTCTCTCAACAACGGGGTTATCCTCGGCTATCCGGTGGTTGATGTTCATGTCGATCTCGTCGGTGGCTCGAGCCACGATGTCGATTCCAACGAGCACGCTTTCAAAATCGCCGCGATTCTCGCGATGCGCGAGGCTTTTACGGCTGCCGGTCCCGCTCTCCTGGAGCCGGTCATGCAGGTGGAGGTCGATGTGCCGGATGACTGTTCCGGTGACATCATTGGTGATCTGAATCGTCGTCGTGGTCGCATCTCCGAGGTGGACACGCGCAACGGTCTCAGCCACATCAAGTCCGAGGTGCCGATGGCCGAGATGTTCGGTTACGCCACGGATATGAGAAGTCTTTCAAAAGGCCGCGCGAGTTTCTCCATGGAGCCGCTGCGGTTTGAAGAGGTGCCAACCGCCATTCTGGAGCGGATGACAGAGCAGTATGTGTGACGCTAAATCATTTAATTTAAACGAGTAAACTGAAATGCAGGGACAAAGTATTCGAATCAGGCTGCGGGCATACGACTCCAGACTTCTTGACAAGTCGACGATGGATATCGTCGAGACCGCCAAGCGCACCGGCGCCCGTGTCGCCGGTCCGATCCCTCTCCCGACCCGCATCGAGAAGTTCAGTGTCAACCGCTCTCCCCACGTCAACAAGAAGTCGGCCGAGCAGTTTGAAATCAGAACGCACAAGCGACTCCTCGACATCGTCGAGCCGACCTCACGGACGGTGGACGAACTGAAGAAGCTGAATCTCCCCGCTGGTGTCGATATCACCATCAAGATCTAAGTGGTGTAAACCCTGTTAAACTTTACGTAAGGACGACTGCAATGAGCATCGGATTAATTGGAAAAAAAGTAGGAATGACCCGCATCTTCAATGATGAGGGTGTGGCCGTCGCGGTGACCGTCATCGACATCAGCGACAACGTTTTCCTCCAGAAAAAGACCTCTGAAAAGGATGGCTATACAGCCGTGCAGGTGGGATACGGCGACCAGAAGGAGTCCCGTCTCAACCGCGCCCAGCTCGGTCATTTGAAAGCCAGCGGATCGACACCGAAAAGGAAGATTCTCGAGTTCAGGCTGGAGAATGATGATCAGCTTCCCGAAGTGAGCCATCCCGGTCTCGATCTCTTTGAAGAAGGACAGTGGGTCGATGTCATCGGAACGAGCAAGGGCAAGGGTTTCCAGGGCGTCATGCGGCGCCACAACTTCCACGGGCAGCCTCAGGCACACGGTCACATGATGCACCGCCGGACAGGTGGTATCGGTGCCGGCACCGACCCCGGTCGCGTCTGGAAGGGCAAGGCGATGCCTGGTCGTCAGGGCACTGATCGCAAAACGATCCAGAACCTTAAAATCGTGCAAAGGCGTCCCGATGACAATGTCATCCTTGTCAGTGGAGCGGTTCCGGGTGCGAACGGCGGATACGTCGTGATTCGCCCTGCGAAGAAGAAAGAAGGACCGGAGCAGAACCTGAAAGCTGGAGCCGCCAAGGCTGCCGAGCCCGCTGCTGCGGAGGAAACCACCGAGAGCTGATACAGCCGACACGGATACCCGAATAGATAGAAGGAATATTTACAATGGCAGCTAAGACTCTCAATCTCGAAGGCGCAAAAAGCGCGAGCATCACCCTCGTGGAAGAAGCCGGACGCGGTCTCCAGGCCGTGCATGACGTCATCGTGGCGATGCATGCGAACCGGCGCAGCGGCACCGCTCACACCAAGACCCGCGGCGAAGTTGCTGCGACCGGCAAGAAGCCGTTCAAGCAAAAGGGAACCGGTCGTGCCCGTCAGGGTGGTAATGCCTCCCCCGTGCTCCGCGGTGGTGGTGTTGCTTTCGGCCCTCGCTGCCGGGACTACTCGAAAAAGGTGAACCGCAATACCCGCCGCCTTGCTTTCTCCAAAGTCCTGACCGAGCGAATCGCCGAAGAGGATGTCCTCACTGTGGCCGACTTCGCGATAGCCGACGGCAAAACCGCCAGCTTTGTCAAGGAAGTGAACGGTCTCGCCGGTGACGTGAAGCGCGTCCTTATCGTCGGCAACGAGTTTACCGAAGAAACCAAACGAGCGGCCCGCAACTGCCAGTCCGCTCTGCTCATCTCTGCGCACGAGGTCAACACCGAGCAACTTCTTCACTACACCAAGATTGTTGTCGTGGAGTCCGCTCTCGAAACTCTCGCCGCTCGGACCGCCAACTGAACCAAAGGAAGGCACGCCCTATGAAAGATATTTTTCAAGTCATCGATACAATCCAGCTGAGCGAGAAAGCCACGCTGCTCACGGAGACGAACAACGAGTACGTCTTCAAAGTGAACCGCCACGCGAACAAGCTGGAGATCCGCCAGGCCGTCGAGAAACTCTTCGGCAAGAAGGTTGTCGCCGTCCGCACCGCCAACTACAGCGGCAAAAAGAAGCGCGAGCGTCGCGCAGACTTCGGTCGCACCAAAGCCTGGAAAAAAGCCTTCGTTCGTCTCGAGGAGGGCGAGTCCATCGAATTTGTCTAACCGTTAACGCTTAAAAAGCCATGGGTTTAAAATCTTACAGACCAATCACACCGTCCAACCGGTACAAGCTTCTCCCCGACTTCGAAGAGGTGACAACCTCGAAGCCGGAGAAGAGCCTCTGCCGTCCCCTCAAGAAGTCGGGCGGGCGAAACAATACGGGTCGCATCACCTGCCGTCACAAAGGGGGCGGTCACAAGCGCAAGTATCGCCTCATCGACTTCAAGCGGTCACGCCGTGACGAAGTCGCGAAGGTGATCTCGATCGAATACGATCCCAATCGCAGCGCCCGGATCGCTCTGATCGAGTATCCCGACAGCCAGCGTTCCTACATCATCGCGCCCAAAGGCCTTGAGGTGAATGCTGAGGTCTCCGCCGGTGAGAAGGCTCCGATCAAGCCGGGTTGTGCTCTCCCCCTCGGGAGTATCCCGACTGGTTCGACGATCCACAATTTGGAGCTCACCCCCGGTAAAGGGGGCCAGATCGCCCGCAGTGCCGGCCAGGGTTGTATCCTCTCGAACCGCGAAGGCAACTACGCGCTCATCAAACTTCCCTCCGGTGAGATCCGCAAGATCCACACCAGCTGTTACGCCACCATCGGCAGCGTCGGAAACGGCCAGCATGAGCAGGTCGTCAGCGCCAAGGCGGGCCGTTCACGCTGGCTCGGGATTCGCCCGACCGTCCGCGGTATGTGTATGAACCCTGTCGATCACCCCAATGGTGGTGGTGAGGGTAAGTCGAAGTCGGGCGGCGGTCGCCAGCACCTTAAGAGCCCCTGGGGCCATGCCAAGGGTCAGCGCACTCGCCAGAAGCATAAGGGCAGTGACAAGTTCATCATTGAGCGCCGCAAGACCAAGAAGCGTCGTCGTTAATCCAGTTTGAATTCAGAGAAAAGTTATTATGGGTCGTTCACTTAAAAAAGGACCGTTTATCGATCACAAGTTGTTGATCAAGATTGACGTCATGAATGAAGCCGGGCAGAAACGCCCGATCAAGACATGGTCGCGTCGCTCGATGATCACACCGGACTTCGTGGGACACACCTTCCTAGTACACAACGGGAAAGAGTTCAACTCTGTCTTCGTGACGGAGAACATGGTCGGCCACAAGCTAGGCGAATTCTCCTTCACCCGGAAGTTCGGCGGTCACAGCGGTCACAATCCGAAGATCAAGGGCTAATCCACCCCACCGCCCACCATTGCTCCACCTCTTCAGTAAAATGGCCATTACTCCTTCCATCACCATCTCCCTCCGCTCTGCGCTCGCAGTTGCTGTTCTGGGTCTGTGGTCCGGCGGGGTGCTCGTGGCGCAGGATGGTGTGGGTGGTGAATCGATCGAGGTCAGGGAGCTCAAGGTGGCACTCCGCCTTTCTCAGGATCAACTCGCCGCCGAGCAGAAGCGGAGCGGAGAGGTCGAATCGCAGCGGATGGTTCTCGTGGAGAGTCTCTCCGAGGCAGTGCGGGTCAGTGAAGAGCAGATGGTTTCCTCCCGTGAGACCGAACTCAAGCTCCAGGCTTTCGGTGTCGATCTGTTTACTCAGGACGACAACAGTCTGGAGCAGCGACTTCTCAAAGCGGTGCGGGATCTCGATATTACTCAGCAGGCGATCGAGCGACAGGCGGCCGCGATCAGCCAGCTGAGCGAGTCCTTCATGAAGGTGCTGAAATCGGCACCGCAACTTTCCGGGGCTCAGCGGGCCGAGGCCGACGCGGCGATCGCCTCTGCCGGGCGGGCTCTCTCCGCTCGTGCGGTAAGTCCTGACAATAGTGCCAGCGCGGACGATGTATCCAAGGCGCGTGTCGTCAGCATTGACAGCGGAGTCGGCCTCGTCGTCTTCGATGCCGGTCGACGTAGCGGTGTCAGGGTCGGAACGCCGGTCACCGTCCTCCGGGGCGACAGGCCGATCTACTCCGCGATGATCGTGGATGTGAGAGATTCTATTTCAGGAGCCGTCCTTCAGGACAGGATGGCTGACGGGGGAGAGGTCGAAGTCGGCGACGGCATCCGCCTCCTTCCCGAGCAGAAAACTTTATAAGAGATAATTATTACTAGAACCATGGACGTCACTTCGACATACAAATTTGCCAGGATCTCGGCGCGCAAGGCTCGCGACGTGGCTAGAGAGATTCAGGGTCTCCCCGTTTCGGCTGCTCTCGACATCCTGAACTTCACTCCTCGAAAAGGGGCGGAGCTGTTCAGCAAGACGATGAAGACGGCTATCGCGGATGCCGAAAACAATTTCGAACTCTCGGTCGACGGACTTTTCGTGAAGAGTGCCGTGGTCGGGGAGGGCCCTACCTTCAAGCGTTTCAAGGCCCGCGCCCGCGGTTCGGCAGCAGCCATCCGCAAGCGCACCAGTCATCTCACGGTAGTGCTCTCGAACGAGGGAGGCCCCGAAGAGAAAGCCCCCCGCGCAGCCAGGGGCGCCAAATCGGCCAAGCCAGCCCAATCGGAGAATGTGGCCCCGGCGAAGGGGGAAAAGGCAGCGAAGTCTGTCGCCAAGGCCGAGCCCAAAGCCGAGAAGGAAAAAGCACCTTCCGACGGAGCAAGAGTTGACGAAGCCCGCGGAATGGTCTATGACTCCGCCCCCGCCGAAGTCGACAACCTCGAAGTGATCAGCGGAGTTGGTCCCGTTCTCGCTGAGAAGCTCAATTCCATTGGTGTCTATCGTTTCGAGCAGATCGCGAACTGGACCGAAAGGAACGTGCAGGAATTTGACGAGCTTCTCTCGTTCAAGGGTCGCATCGAGAGGGAAGAGTGGATCAAGCAGGCGCAGGCTCTGCACGAAGAGAAATACGCCAAGTAATTCACGACTAAACCTGAAATTTTTATATGGGACAGAAAGTACATCCGATCGGTTTCCGGCTCTCCGTGAGCAAGGACTGGCAGTCTAAGTGGTACGCACCGCAGGGCGAGTATGCCGAGCAGTTGCACGCCGACCTCAAGGTCCGCCGTTACCTGGAGAGCAGACTTCAGAAGGGCGCTGTTTCCCGCGTGGTAATCGAGCGTGCCTGGAACAGTGTCCGCGTGACCCTCCACACCTCCCGCCCGGGTCTCATCATCGGGAAGCGCGGCCAGGAGATCGAGGTCATGACCGCCGACATCAGCCGGATGTGTAAGGGATCCCAAGTCAAAATCGACATTTTCGAGATCCGCCAGCCCGAACTCGACTCCGCATGGGTCGCCGCTCAGGTCGCGACTCAGCTTGAGCGCCGGGTTTCATTCCGCCGCGCCATGAAGCGTGCCATTCAGACCGCCATGGATTTCGGTGCGGAAGGTATCCGGATCCGCGCCGCGGGTCGCCTTGGCGGGGCCGATATCGCCCGTGCCGAGGCCTATCGGGAGGGCAAGGTGCCGCTCCAGACCCTGCGCGTCCCGATCGACTACGGCTTCGCCGAAGCGGAGACGACCTGGGGCATCATCGGCGTCAAGGTTTGGATCAACAAGAAAGAGGAAGTGCCGGGCGAAGCGCCGAAGCGCCCCCGCCGCGACAACAACGGACGTGGTCCGGGTGGTGGTGGAGGCGGCGGAGGTGGCCGCCCCCAGCGTCGTGATCACAACGGCTGATCCTCGAGCGGTCCCGTTACAACCATTTTAAAGAAAAAGGAGACAAGTCATGCCTTTGATACCAAAAAGAGTCAAGTTTCGTAAGACCCACCGCGGGAGCCGCGCGGGAAATGCGTCTCGTGGAACAAAAGTCAGCTTCGGTGAGTTCGGGCTTCAGTGCCTCGGTCGTGGCTGGATCACGAATCGCCAGATCGAAGCTTGCCGGATCTCGATCAACCGTTACCTCAAGCGTAAGGGGAAAGTCTGGATCCGTATCTTCCCCCACAAGCCCGTCACCGGGCGTCCGCCCGAGACCCGGATGGGTAAGGGCAAGGGCCCTGTCGAGCATTGGGTTGCCGTCGTTCGCCCCGGCACGATGATGTTCGAGATCTCCGGTGTATCGGAGACAGCAGCAAAGGAGGCGCTCCGCCTCGCATCCAACAAACTCGGAATCCGTTGCCGCTTCGTGCGCCGTTCCGACCAGTAATCAATTATACCACCGAGGAGAATCACGATGTCAAAATCCACCAAAGAACTGCGCGAACTGAGTGTCGACGAACTGGCCACGCGCCGTCGTGAACTCAAAGAGGAATCTCTCATGCTCCGGGTCCAGAAAGAAGCGGGCCAGCTTGAGAATCCCTCGAGAATTCGTCAGGCTCGCCGCGAAGTGGCGAAGATTGAAACGCTCCTGACCCAGAAGCGCGACGCTTCGAGGGCCTGAGTTAGAGGATCTCGTGTTGTCCGAACCATTTGCAAGAAGTACCAATGAGCGAGTCAGAGAATCAAAGTGAAGCCGGTTTGCGCAAGACGCGGGTCGGAGTGGTTACATCAGACGCGATGGACAAGACCATCGTGGTCGAGGTTCGACGCCGTGTTCCGCACCCCCGGTTTAAGAAAATCGTGAAACGCACGTCCACCTTTTTTGCTCACGACGAGACCGGCGACGCCAAGGTCGGTGATCGCGTCCTCATCGAGGAGACGCGTCCCATGAGCAAAAGGAAATGCTGGAAGCTCAGAGAGGTTCTCTCGCACTAAACGGATCATTTGATCAGAACTTTTTTCCAAGGAAACTTTTACTACTACAAACTCATGATTCAGATGGAATCCAAGGTTCAGGTGGCCGATAATACCGGTGCACGCGTCGCTAAGATGATCGGTGTGCTGGGGACTCGCTCCCGCCAGGCTCACGTAGGTGATATCATCACCGCCCACATTCGCGAGTCGATCCCGACAGCAAACGTGAAAAAGGGTGATGTTGTCCGCGCAGTGGTTGTGAGGACAGCCGCACCCATCCGACGCAGCGACGGGTCGGTCCTGCGGTTCGACAACAACGCGATCGTCATCATCGACAAAGACAAGAATCCGAAGGGCACCCGTATTTTCGGCCCCGTCGCTCGCGAATTGCGTGAGAAAAATTTCATGAAGATCGTCTCGCTCGCGCCGGAGGTCTTGTAAATCAAAGCATCAGTTTTCGAAAGGGTATCAGCATGGCTAAGCGAGTAAAGACACACGTCAAAAAGAACGACCAAGTGGTCGTCATCACCGGCAACCACAAAGGGGACGCGGGCCGCGTGCTTCAGGTTTTTACTGAGAAGTCTCAGGTAATCGTAGAAGGTGTGCGCATGATCAAGAAGCATGCCAAGCCGACCCAGGATCGCCCCGAAGGCGGCATCATTGAAAAAGAGGGTCCGATTCACATCTCGAATGTGAAGCTGGTCGCCAAATAATTTAAAAGCAGTCAGGTATTAAGGTCATGGAACCAGCTCTCAAGACAGTGTATAAGCAGAAGGTCACTTCCTCTCTCAAAGAGAAGTTCGCCTACGACAACGTTCACCGCATCCCGACGATCGAGAAGGTGGTTCTCAATGTGGGATTCGGAAAGGCGGAGGACCGCAAGGCCGCTGCCGAGGCAGTTATCGAGGACCTCGGGAAGATCACCGGCCAGCGCGCTGTCCCGACCAAGTCGCGGATCGCTATTTCGAACTTCAAGCTCCGCATCGGCGACACGATTGGAGCCCGCGTCACCCTCCGGGGTGCCCGGATGTGGGAATTTCTCGATCGCTTTATCAATGTGGCGTCCCCCACGATTCGTGACTTTCGCGGGCTCTCCCCAAAGTCCTTCGACGGACGTGGCAATTACACTTGCGGTATCGCCGATCACACTATCTTCCCGGAGATCGAACTCGACAAGGTGAGTCGCACGATCGGCTTTGACATGACTATCGTCACCACCGCCCACACCGACAACGAAGGTCGCGAGCTTCTCACTCTCCTGGGCATTCCTTTCCGCAAGCCCGGCTCGGCCGCCTAACGAACAAAATTCATCTTACCAATTTAACTTACTGCTACCATGGCTGTCGTTAGTGATCCCATCTCAGATTTCCTCTCCCGCTTCAAGAACGCCACGATGGCGCAGAAGGAGGAGTTCTCCGCACCCTACTCGAAAGTGAAGGAGGAGATTGCCCGCATTCTCAAGGAGGAAGGCTATCTCTGGTCCTATCAGAAGGTCGGCGAAGGCGTGCATGCCGAGATCAAGGCGAAGCCTCGATACTCGGGCCACACTCCAGCGCTGAAGAACCTCAAGCGGGTCAGTCGCCCCGGTCTGCGTCGTTACGTGGGTTGTGATGACATTCCCAAGGTCCTCGGTGGCATGGGTATCACCATCGTCTCCACTTCCAAGGGGATCATGGCCGGGCACACCGCCCGCAAGCAGAACATCGGCGGGGAGCTCCTCGCGCTCGTCTGGTAGAAACCGCCGAATCATTCCGGAAACTCAATTATCGAACAGTCATGTCGCGGATAGGTAGAAAGCAAATCAGTCTCCCCGAGAAGGTGGAGATTAAAGTTCAGGGTGGAACAGACGTCCTCGTTGAGGGCCCGAAAGGCGCACTCAAGTGGACGCTCCCGAGCGGTCTCGCCATCGAGCAGGAGGACGGCACTCTCGTCGTCACCCGCAGCTCCGAAGAGCGCACGGTGCGAGCCATGCACGGCACGGCCAGAAGCCTTATCGCGAACATGGTTGAGGGAGTGCTCAATGGCTTCACGAGACAGCTCGAGATCATCGGCGTGGGTTTCCGTGCTGCGGTTAAGGGAACCGACCTCGATCTCAGCCTGGGATTTTCGCACCCTGTCCTGCACCCCATTCCGGCCGGCTTGACCGTGACCGTCGAGGGGAACACAAACATCAGGATCGAGGGAATCGACAAGCAACTTGTCGGCCAGTTCGCCGCCGATGTTCGTTCCTATTATCCGCCCGAGCCATACAAGGGCAAAGGGGTAAGATACAAGGGCGAGAAAGTCCGCCGCAAGCAGGGTAAGAGCGTGAAACGCTAAGGTCAATTTTCAGAGGAGAACCAACACATGAGTCTTTACATTCGCAAACAGGCCCGCGCCAAAGTGAGGCGCCGCATTCGGAAGAAAATTTCCGGCACCGCCGAGCGTCCGCGTCTCGCGATCCACTTCTCGAATCAGAACGTCTACGCTCAGCTCATCGATGACGTGGCTGGCCGTACTCTTGCCGCCGCCTCGACGCTGGACAAAGGGCTCGAGACGAAGGGTTCCAACAAAGAAGCTGCTGCCAAGGTTGGTGAAGCGGTTGCCAAAAAGGCGAAGAGCGTCAGCATCGAGACCGTAGTCTTCGATCGTGGTGGCTTTCAGTATCACGGCAAGGTCAAAGCCCTCGCGGATGCCGCACGGGAAGCCGGCCTGAATTTCTAATTTTGATTGTAATGAGCGACGAAACCGTTAACGAAAATACGCCCGAAGAGGAAATCACCGAACCTGTGGTGGCCTCGGCCGAAGCCGGTGCGGAAGTGGAAACTCTTGCCGGGGCGGCAGATAACCTAGAACTGCTGGCAGTCGAGGTGGTTGCCGACCCTCGCGATGTCCGCTTCGACAAGCTCGAGAGGGCGGAAGAGATCCTGCGTTCGAGTGCTCCGCCGTCATCTCGTGACGAGTTTGAAAACTCCTTCGAAAAAGTAGTTCACATCAATCGTTGTTCCAAGGTCGTCAAGGGTGGTCGTCGCTTCAGCTTCAGTGCTCTCGTCGTCAGCGGAGACCGCGACGGCAAGGTCGGCTTCGGATTCGGCAAGGCTCAGGAAGTCGCCGAGTGTATCAAGAAGGCCAGCGAGGCCTCGAAGAAGTTCATGATCCCCGTGAACATCACCAGCAACACGATTCCGCATTCGGTGATCGGTGAGCACGGCGGAGGCCGTGTCATGCTGATTCCCGCCTCGCCGGGAACGGGTCTCATTGCCGGTGGTGGTGTCCGTGCCGTCGTCGAGGCAGCCGGGATCAAGGACATCCTCGCGAAGTCCATGGGCTCGAACAACAAGGCGAACGTCGTCAAGGCCACGATCAACGCCCTGGAGCAACTGCGCACCAAAGAACAAATTTATGCTATCCGCGGGAAGCGCATGGCTGAGAAAAAGGCCCTTTAACTTTCTGATTGGAGATACGATTCATGAGACTTCACGACCTGAAACCCACCCCCGGATCCAAGCACCGCCGTCGACGCGTGGGTCGCGGAGAGAGCTCCGGCCTTGGTAAAACCAGCGGCAAAGGAAACAAGGGCCAGAAAGCCCGCTCCGGCGCTTCGATCCGCCCCGGCTTTGAGGGCGGGCAGATGCCGCTCGCCCGTCGTCTTCCGAAGAAGGGCTTTAACAACGCCCAATTCAAGACCCAGTACGCCATCGTCAATCTCGTTGATCTTGAGATCAAGTTCGCCGATGGAGATGAGGTCAACGAACAAACTCTCCGCAACTTGGGGCTCATCAAGGGGACGTTTGACGGCGTCAAGGTTCTTGCCAATGGTGAGATCACGAAGAAGCTGACGGTGGCAGTCGAAAAGGTTTCGGCCACTGCGAAAGAGAAGATCGAAAAAGCGGGCGGCACCGTGTCAGAGGTCTAATCCCCTCTGTCGGCCTACCCTCTTCACTTTCTGGTTCAACCCTGTTGAACCTTCCTTTTCCTTCTGAGTCTATCCCCGTCTTCTCTAATGATCTCCGCTTTTGCCAACACCTTCAAAATCCCGGAACTTCGTTCGAGGATTCTTTTTACCCTTCTCGTCGTTGTCATCGTTCGACTCGGGGCGGTGATCACTCTCCCCGGAGTCGATGCGAACGTGCTCCAGGACTGGTATGGACAAGTTGAGGAGCAGTCCAGCGACAGTCGCGGTCTCACTGCGGTGCTGGCCCTGATGAACGTCTTCAGCGGTGGCGGTTTGCAGAACTCTGCGCTCTTTGCGCTCGGGATCATGCCCTACATCAGCGCTTCGATCATGATGCAGTTGCTCACTGCGGTGGTTCCTTCCCTGGGGAAGCTCTCTCGCGAAGAGGGGGGGCGGCAGAAGATCAGTCTCTACACGAGGCTGCTCACCCTCGTGCTTTGTCTTTTCCAGGGCTGGATGCTCGCAAAGTCGCTCGTCACTCCCGAGGCGAACCCTTTCCTGCGGGACATCGCGAGTGGTTCGACTCGCGAACTGGTGCCTGACGCGGGCCTGCTATTCATCATCAAGACGGTCATCATCATCACCGCGGGGACGATGTTCCTGATGTGGCTGGGAGACCAGATTACAGAGCGGGGAATCGGCAACGGTGTCTCTATCATCATCACGGTGAACATCATCTACGCATTGCCCGGTGCGCTCTTCCAGGTCTACAACACCTATGTGGCCAGCGCGGGAGACAATCTGCTGCGGCCCTTCCAGCTCGTGGCGCTGCTCGCCTTCCTTTTCTTCGTGGTCGCGGCGGTCATCTCAATCACCCAGGCGCAGCGGCGTGTCCCGATCAATTACGCGAAACAGGTCCGCGGGGGCAAGATGTATGGCGGGCAGTCCCAGCACATGCCTCTCAAGGTGAATTACGCCGGGGTTATGCCGATCATCTTTGCGCAGGCCATTCTGATGTTTCCCTCGCAGATCATCGGGTGGGCTTTCCCGAACGAAGTGTGGGCTCAGAATCTCTCGATGACTCTCGGTGGCGGCGGTAGCGGCTGGGTCTACTATACGCTCACGGGTTTGATGATTTTCTTCTTCAGCTATTTCTGGGTCGCGACGATGTTCCAGCCCAACCAGATTGCCGACGACCTCAAGAAAAACGGCGGGTACATTCCCGGTGTCCGGCCCGGCAAGCCGACCGCCGAGTTCCTCGACCGCACGATGAGTCGTCTCACGTTCGCCGGAGCGATTTTCCTCACCATCGTGGCGATTCTGCCTCCCATCCTCACCGCGCTAATGGGGGTTCCCCCGCTCGCGGCGCAGTTTTTCGGGGGCACTGGTCTTCTCATCATGGTTGGAGTGCTCCTCGACGTGATGCGCCAGGTAGAGACTCACCTCATCCAGCGGCATTACGATGGCTTCCTCCGCAAGGGCAAGATCCGCGGGCGCTACGATCGTTCGGGTATCAAGGGTGCCCCCGCGAGCGGCAACCAAATGCTATGGCTCCTCGTCATCGTCGCTATTCTCATCATCGGTGGCATCGTCTACTACGAGGTTGCGAAGCAGTAACTGCCGCTATCGCCATGGCCAAGAGGAAGTCACGAATCCAGCTCCGTTCCGGGAGCGATCTCGATGGTCTGCGCGAGGCCGGGTCGAAGGCAGCTGAGATCCTCCAGCGTGCCTCTGATCTGGTCAAGGCCGGCACGACCACCGGCGAGATTGACAGGGCCGCGCGCGACTTCATGGCCGAGCAATCCTGCGTCAGCGCTTTTCTGGGCTACAAGGGGTTTCCCGGACATATTTGTATTTCGGTAAACGAGGAGGTGGTACATGGAATTGGGGGATCGCGCGTCCTTGAGGACGGGGACGTCGTCAAGATCGATGTCGGTATTCTCACGAAGAGGGGATGGATCGGAGACAATGCGAAAAGCGTGCCGGTCGGGTCGCTCCCTGCTGACGCGGCGAAACTGCTCTCAGCGACCGAGGAGTCACTCTACGCAGCGATCCATCACGCCAGGGAGGGGGAGCTACTCTCCTCCGTCTGCGGGGCAGTCGAGGCCCATGTCAGCAAGTTCGGTTACACCGTCGTGAAACAGTTTGTCGGTCACGGAGTAGGGCGCAAGCTTCACGAAGACCCCCAGGTCCCAAATTACTGGGATCCGTCAGAGATGTCCGCCCGCCACTTCAAAAATCCCCGCCTCCAGGCAGGCATGGTCCTCGCCATCGAGCCCATGGTGAATGCGGGGACTGAGGATGTCCTCATTCTCGACGACGCCTGGACTGTCATCACCGCAGACAGCGCTCTCTCCTCTCATTACGAGCACATGGTTCTTATCACTTCGGATGAGCCGGAAATCCTTACACCCCGGGAGAGGAGCTTTGTTCCAGCGACGGTCTGAGCCGTTTCTTCCGAGTTTGCCGACCATAAAAAAAACTTTTCAAAAATTCAAACATTTAGAGAAACACTGGTTGCGAGACCGAAAATCTGTAGTACACATTCCACCCCCGCGCCCGAAATCCAGCGGGGAGTCATTTCCACGAGGCCTGATGAATGGTTCAGCCTCATGTTAACGACCAACGACCCCCCCCCCTTTTTTTGTCCCATGAAAGTCAGGCCATCTGTGAAACGTCTTTGTAGTGATTGTCGCATCGTCAAGCGGCAGGGGGTGCTTCGTGTCATTTGCACGAACCCCCGGCACAAGCAGCGCCAGGGATAATCCATTTCAACTCTATTTTAATTATGGCACGTCTACTCGGAGTCGAGATTCCCAATGAGAAGCGCATCGCAGCGTCTCTCCCTTACATTTTTGGCATCGGTCCGACGACGGCTGCCAAGATCCTTGACGAAGCGGGTGTGGACCCGGGCATACGCACCGGCGAGCTTTCCGATGAGCAGATGAGCCGCATCGCCAATGCCATCACCGGTGGTGGCGTGATGATCGAGGGTGATCTTCGTCGTGATCTTCAGGGGCACCTCAAGCGACTGACCTCAATCAACTGTTATCGCGGGTATCGCCATCGCCGGAGTCTTCCGGTGCGTGGTCAGCGGACCTCCACCAACGCGAGAACGCGCAAAGGTCGCCGCAAGACGGTTGGCGTGGTTCGTAAATAATTTTTAGAAGGCAAATTACGATGGCTGAAGAAGAGAATACCCAGGAAGTGACCGAAGCAGCGGCAGCAGCGCCGGCTAAGGTCGAGGCTCCCGCACCGGAAGTGCGCAAAGAGAAGGAGAGGCCCCGTACCGCCGAGGACATTTTCCTTGAGATGGAGAGTGCCGAGGGTGCTGAGAAGCCTAAGGTTATCAAGGCCAAGGGCAGCAAGAACGTCCACTCGGGAATCGTGCATGTCGCGGCCACTTTCAACAACACGATCGTCTCGGTTGCTGACCAGAGCGGCAATGTGATCGGCTGGTCGAGTTCGGGTAAGATGGGCTTCCGCGGATCGCGTAAGAGCACCGCTTATGCCGCCCAGTTGGTTGCTCAGGACGCCTGCCGTCAGGCGATGGCACACGGTCTCAAGCAGGCTGAAGTCCGCGTGAAGGGCCCCGGTGCCGGTCGGGAATCCGCTGTCCGCGCGGTTCAGGGACTGGGCATCGATGTCCTCAGGATTAGCGACGTGACTCCCGTGCCGCACAACGGATGTCGTCCCAAAAAGGCCCGCAGGGTCTAAGGCGCAATCGCCCATTTATTTACTTTTTCCCCTTACTGAGACATGGCTAGAGACACAGGTCCTACAGATAGAATCAGCCGCCGCTTCGGTGTGGCGCTTTTCGGTCCCTCCAAGGCGCTTGAGCGTCGCCCTTATCCCCCGGGACAACACGGTGCGCGCGGTGCCCGCCGCAAGAAAAGCGACTATGCTGTCGCTCTCGGGGAAAAGCAGAAGCTTCGCCTTCAATATGGGATCATGGAGAAGCAGTTTCGCCGTTATTTCGCCGAGGCGCAGCGTCGTCGTGGCATCACCGGCGACATCCTTGTTCAGTTGCTCGAGACCCGCCTTGACAACGTTTGTTACCGCCTCGGTTTCGGTAGCACCCGCCGCGGGGCACGCCAGCTCGTAGGGCACGGTCACATTCGCGTGAACGGTCGCCGCGTCGATATCTCCTCGTTCAACGTCCGTCCCGGTGACGTGATCTCTGTATGCGAAAATAATCGTTCCGTTCAGCTGGCAAGCCGCTCTGTGGAACAGACGTCTTCCCGGCCCTTGATGGACTGGCTCTCCTTTGACAAGGACAAGCTCAGCGGAGTGCTCAATCGTCTTCCGGAAGCGAACGAGATTGACACAATGGTGAACGTTCGCCTCGTGGTGGAGCTTTACTCCCGTTAACCTCCCTTGGTTGCTTTTTACAGATGTGGCTTTCGGCGTTCCCTGGATCACCGGAAGTCACATTTTTGTTTTTAGGGAGAATTGTTCTTTCAGTCGCGCCTGACAGTGGCTACCTTCTTCCTTCCGTCTCCTGGAAACCCGAGCCACACCCGCAGTAAATGAAACGTCTCCCTCTGATCCCTATTCTTTCTCTGTTCGCCGTAGTCTCGGCTCCCTTTGCTGCATCGGGGCAGGAGACGGTGGAACAGCAGGCCCGTAAATTGCTCGAGCAGCACAAGTCATCGCTCGTCGTCGTAACAGCCAAGGGGATGCTCAAGGCGAAGACGACTGGTGAGCCGCTCCCTGACCGTGATCAACAGCGCCGCACTCTCGGGGTGACAGTAGGGGAGGACGGTCTCATCGTGGTGTCGAACTCCGCGATCGATGCCAGCGTCGGTCTCGCTGGACAGCAGGCGAAGATGGACGAGGACGTGGTAACGATCCAGTCGGCCCTTACCGAGTTCTCCGAGATTGAGATTAGTTATGGTGACTCCACTCTGCTCAAGGGGAAAGTCTTGCGTCAGGATATCGAAGCGGACGTTGCGTTTATCCTCCCCGACCAAGAGGCGGCGAAGGCGGCCAGCAAAGTGTTCGATCGGGTCGATCTCTCCCAGTTTGCCGCCACCGCAGAGGCGGCGGACCAAGTCGTCGGTCTCTCCCGTTCTTCGGCAGTGTACGGCTACATGCCGACGCTGGTGATGGGGAGGATCACGGGTGTCTTCAAAGGGGATCGGACTTTCTTCGTGACCGATGCCGGTACTGCTCAGGGGATTCCCGTTTTTACCCTCGATGGAAAGCCTGTCGGCGTGACCGTCGTTCGCATCATCGACGGCAAACCCTCGGGTGTGCTCGGGACGCTCTCGGCCGGGTCGATCCAGGTGATGGCAGATCTTGCCCGCGAAGCGAACAAGTGATCGACCATCTGCCGGCGCATCGGCGGGAGGCGTATCCCATCGGACTATGTCCTACGATAAACTTCACGCTCTCGGCAGGGAACTACAGCTCGTCTCTGACGCTTCCGCTCTTCTTGGCTGGGACCAGGAGGTATTGATGCCCGGGAAAGGGGTTGCCTACCGCGCCGAGCAGATGGCGTGGTTCAGTGGCTACCTGCACGAACGATTTACCGCCGCAGAGGTGGGGGGGTGGCTCGCCACCGCCGAGGACGAGGCAGCAGGGTCGGATGATGTTTTCGTTTCAGCGAATCTTCGCGAGTGGCGTCATCAGTTCACCCGCGCCACCTGTCTGCCGAAGAAACTCGTCGAAGACTTCGCTGAATCGACGGCTCTCGCCAAAGCGGCCTGGGCCGGAGCGAGGAAAAAAGCGGACTTCTCACTTTTTGCTCCGCACCTTGAGAAACTCGTTTCCCTCTCTCGCGAGCATGCCGAACGCTGGGGTTTCGAGGAGCATCTCTACGATGCTCTGCTCGACCAGTTTGAACGCGGGGCGACGACGGACCGTCTCACCGGAACGCTGGGGGCGCTGAGAGAGTCCCTCCTCCCCGTGGTGATGGAGGCGACCGCTCAAGCGCCGTTCAACAAGACAAAGTTCACCGCCTGTTACCCGCGGGAAAAGCAGGAGGCCTTCAACCGTGAGGTCGCCGGGTCTATCGGATTCGACTTCGAGGCTGGCCGTATCGATACCGCTGTCCACCCTTTTTGTTCCGGAATGGCACCGTATGACACGCGGCTGACGACGCGATATGACGAGGGCGACTTCCTTAGCTCGCTCTTTGGAGTCCTCCACGAGGCCGGACACGGTCTCTATGAGCAGGGACTCGAGCGGGAGAGACGCGGTGAACCGGTCGGGGTGGCGGTCTCACTCGGCGTGCATGAATCGCAGTCGCGTCTCTGGGAGAATCACGTTGGGCGTAGCCGGGCTTTCTGGGAAAAGTGGCTCCCGCGTGCGGCAGAGTATTTCCCGAATCTCGGTGCGGTCAGCGTCGATGAGATGTATGAGGCGGTGAACCAGGCGGAGCTGAGCCACATCCGGGTGGAATCCGATGAGGTCACTTACGACCTCCACATCCTCCTGCGCTTCGAGATGGAGAGAGAGATCTTTGCCGGAAACCTCGCCATTAAGGATGTGCCTGCGGAGTGGAACCGTCGTTTTGAATCGCTTTTCGGCCTGAAGGTCGAGTCCGACGCGCAGGGTTGTCTGCAGGACATTCATTGGAGTCTGGGGATCTTCGGCTATTTTCCCACCTACAGTCTCGGAAACATAAATGCCGCCCATCTCGTCGCGGCGGCGAGGCGGCAGTATCCCGCGATAGCCTCGCAGATGGACAGGGCTGACTATTCAGGGCTATTGGATTGGATGAGGACCCGTATCCATCGTCCCGGCAGTCTCTACCTGCCGGATGATCTCGTCACCCGTGCGGCCGGGAGCCCCGCCACGGCCGATGCTCTCGTGGAGCATCTCCGATCCCGCTACCTCCGCAGCGTTCGGCCTTGAGAGGCGCAACTTCACCGATCCGGAAAATGAGAAGCGCTATTCCCCGGGTCTGGATCTTTGCTGCCGCATTTGCCGCATTTGCCGCATTTGCCGCATTTGCCGCCGGCATCGCTCCTGCCGCTGCAGCAGAGTCTGATAGTGCGGAGGTCGTGGCGCGTCGTCTCGCCTTTGCAGAAGAGGCTGGCTCCCGTGTCGAGGCCAAGCCGAGTGTCAGAGGAGACGATCGCGACTGGTTTTTTCTCGTGAAAGAATTGCGCCACCTTGCGGCGGGGAGGTTCTGGGAAAAGCCCCGCGATACCGAGCCGGCCAGTGGTGAAGGCCCTGTTCCCGGCATCCTTGAATTTCGGGAGTTGCTGGAGGCTCGCGGGGTGCGTCTCCTCCTGGTCCCTGTCCCGGCAAAGGCGGCGATCTACCCCGAAAAGCTCGCGGCCGAGTTCCGGCGGGGCGATGCCGAGCCCCTTGCCCCGTTTCTGAATCTCCTCAGAGAGGGAGGGGTAGAGGTGCTCGATCTGGAGCCTGTCTTTCTTGAGACAGTCACGACGACCCCCGATACCCTCCTCTACTGTCGGCAGGATGCTCATTTTTCGCCTCTCGCAGCGAAAAAGGTGGCTGAGCGTATCGCTGAAAGGCTCGCTCTTTCCGGCACAGGTGCGAGCGATGCCATCCTTGGGGGCGAGCGGGAGGATCTCACGATCAGCGGTGATCAAGTGGTGGGAAGCGAATGGGACGGGAGTATCCCGGGGGAGACACTTCCGGTGCAAAAAGTTACCACCGCCGCCGGAGGTCCGGTCGAGCCCGATTCCGGCAGTTCTGTCCTGCTGCTCGGTGATAGTCACACCCTCGTCTTTCAGGCGGGGGAGGAAAACGGCATGCACTGCCGCGGTGCCGGCGTATTTGATCATCTCGCTTTTTGCCTCGGCTCTGCTCCGGACCTGGTCGGAGTGCGGGGCTCGGGGCTCGTTCAGGCGAGGAAGCAGCTCTTTTACCGGGCGAGCGCGGCGCCGGGATACTGGGAGAACAAAAAGGCCGTCATCTGGCTCTTCAGTGCGCGCGAGTTCACCCAGTCAACGGACCGCCCCGGCCTCATCCCGCTCGACAGGCCGTAGTTGCCAAGGGGAGGCTGGAAAAGTAAGGATTTACAATGCTGTGTATTTTGCTAACCTCCGATCTATACCCTTACGAGGGCTGAATCTGATGGAATTCTCAAACACTGCCCCGATCAAGCCTCTAAACCAGAGAGCCAGGATCGAGCCTGCAACAATCGAGGATCTGCCGCGGCTCGTCGATCTCACGATGGCGCTCTTCGAGTTGGAAGAGGACTTCAATCCGGATCCCAAGAAGCAGGAGCGCGGCTTGCAATCCATTCTCGAGCAGCCGAGTCGGGGTCGCATCTTTGTCGTCCGGACCGATTATGAGATCATCGGGATGGTCAACGTCCTTTTCACGATCAGCACGGCGATGGGCGGGTTCGTGATCCTGCTCGAGGATGTCATCATTCACCCGGACTTCCGTCGTCAGGGTTACGGCTCGCAGTTGGTGGATTATGTGATTGATTTCGCGAAGCGCAAAGATTTCAAACGCATCACCCTTCTCACCGACAAGATCAGCGCGGAGAGTCAGCGCTTTTTCGAGAAGATGGACTTCCACCATTCGCACATGATCCCGATGCGTCTGACCTTCGAGGACTGATGCACTTTCCCGTCATGATCGACGACGGCAAAAGGCTATGACGGTCAGAGAACGTCAGAACCTCCTCGTGGAGGATTACGGAGTGATTGAAGATTCTTTCGAACGGTTCCAACTCATCGTCGATACGGCCCATAACAGTCTGGCGCCTTTTCCCGAAGAACTCCGCACTGACGACAGGCTCGTACCCGGGTGTGTCTCGCGGGTCTGGCTGGCAGTTCGCGAAACCGGTGCGGGGCACTTCGAGGTGATGATAGACTCGGAAGCACCCGCCCTGAAAAGCATCGGGGCGCTCTTTTGCCGGGTCTATTCGGACGCGCCGGGAGCGGATATCGCCGGGACCCCGCCGGACTTTATCGAGAGGCTGGCGATCGACCGGCACCTCACTCCGACCCGTCTTCGCGGGTTGAGCCAGATCCGGAGGACGCTTGTCGAACTGGTCAGTGCCCCAGAGTGAATGATCGACTGCCACCTCCACTTGCAGGATGCCCGTCTCGGCGACCCGTCCGGGATCCTTTCCTCAGTTCGTCGCGATAAGATCTCGTGTCTCGTCGTGAACGGGACTCATCCGAACGACTGGGCAGAGGTGGCCCGCCTCGCGCGCGTCGCTCCCGAGGTCATTCCCAGCTTCGGGCTCCATCCCTGGAATATCGACGGCGCTGCGGATGACTGGGCGGGAAGCCTGCAAGGATGGCTGCGGGAGTTCCCCCTCGCCGGCGTGGGCGAGGCAGGACTCGATCGTTGGATCAAGGGGCACGATTTAGAACGCCAGAAAGAAGTCTTCACCACCCAGCTCGAACTGGCCGCTTCGTGGGGTCGCCCTCTCTCGGTCCATTGCCTCCAAGCCTGGGGAGCGCTGCTCGAGTGCCTCCGCCAGGCGGATCTTTCCGCCGGCTGCCTCCTCCACTCCTACGGTGGGCCTGCGGAAATGGTGAAAGATTTTGCGGACCTCGGGGTCTTCTTTTCTCTGTCAGGCTATTTTTTCAGGGAGGGAAAAGAGGAAAAGCTGCGTGTCTTCGAGACGGTGCCGGGGGACAGGCTCCTCCTCGAGACCGATGCGCCGGACATGATGCCGCCGCCCGACTTCGTTCGCGTAACCATCCCGGACGATGAAGTCGGGCCGGTCAATCACCCGGCTAACCTGGTCTCGCTTTACGAGGCCTGCGCATCGTGGCAGGGCAGGCCGGTCGCGGAGGTGGTCATCCGCACGAGGAGAAACTTCGTCGCGTGGTTTTTCCGCGGTGAGCGGGAGCACTATCTTTGCCGATACCCTGCGCTCAGTGGGCGATAGCCGCTTCCATCACCTCGGACAACGAAGCCATCGAGTAGGGTTTGGGCAGGATCGCGGCAAACTCTCCCGGTTCCCCGTTGGCGAGGCTGCCTTCCTCAAAATAACCGCTGGTGGCGATGATGCGGGCGAGGGGATCGAGTCGGCGGATCTCCCCGGCGACTTCCATTCCCGAGAGGCCCCCGGGCAGGGTCATGTCGAGCAGGACGATATCGACGGGCTCGGCCGAGTCGAGGTGCTCGCGATAGGTGGAGATCGCGTCCGCCCCGTTCGCGGAGTGAATGCTCTCGTAGCCGAGATATTTGAGAAGACCGCGTGTGGCCCTGGCGACATCGACCTGGTCTTCGACCACGAGGACGCGTCCGCTCCAGCCGCCGGGGGCGAGGGGCGCGGCGATCTGCGGAGTCCGGGCCGGGGGAAAAACGGACCCGGGATCGGCGGCGGCGTCGCTCGAGGGCAGGAACACGAGAAACTCGGTCCCCACGCCGACTTTCGAAGCGACCCGAATGGCACCACCGTGGCTGGCGATGATAGCCTGACAAGATGCCAGACCGAAGCCGCTGCCCTCTGGCTTGGTCGTGAAGTTCGGATCGAAAATACAGGGAAGAATCTCGGGTCGGATCCCGCAGCCGCGATCTTTCACCGAGGCGACGGTGTAGCGCCCCGGGGGCATCGAATAGGGATTGTCGGCCTTGAGATCGGCATTGCCGGCCGTGAGATTGATCGTGCCGCCACTGGGCATCGCCTGGCTGGCATTGATAACGAGATTGTGAAGGACCTGGTAGATCCGGGTGGGAGTGCCCTCGACGCATCGGAGAGCGGACGGGACGAACAGCTTGCACCGTATGCCCGAACCGGCCGAGCAAAGTCTGGAGACGCGGGTAAGCAGGTCGCCAAGTCCGAAAACTCGATTCTTCTCCCCTTCTCCACGGGTAAAGGTAAGCATCTGGTGGGCGAGCATCTCGGCGTCACCGAGAGCGAGTTGGGCTTCGTTGAGGAAGGCCTGGACCGGCCCCGCAGCCGGACTGGTTACGGAAGCGAGTTCGAGATTCGATTTGATCGTCTGGAGCGCGTTCTTGAAATCGTGCGCTACCCCGGCCGCAGTGAGGGAGATCGACTCGGTGCGCGAGGTCGCATAATCCGCCGCAGTGGGATCGTGGGGCGGGAGCGGCGGCGGAGCGGTTTCGGCGATGGGCTGCCCGGTCGGTGCGGTGATTCTTGCCACGGTCGGGCTGGGAGCATTGGCCGCAGGTGGGCTGCTTGCCGCGGGATGCCCCGGCGCTTTCGGGGGTGCGATGCCGCGAGCGGGAGCAACGATGGGTTTCACTGTGAGGGTGAAGAATCCCCGGCTGTCCCCCTCGCGGGTGGAGGACCGTATCGTCCAGTGGCAGGGGCGGCGGGTGCCTCCGTTCCGCATCAGGACTCTGTCCATGTAGCAATGATTGGGCCGCGCGGCGATGACCGGTAGCTTCTCGATGAGAGCGGAGAGGTCCGAGCGGTCGTAGAGGAGTCCCAGCGGCGAACCTAGCAGCGAACTCATCTCGTATCCGGAGAGCTTGGCGATCCTTTCGTTGGCGAAGACAATTTTGGGTCCCAACGGAGTCGTGGACCGCGATTCGATGACGAGCACGCCTACGCTTGTCTCTAACGCTACGGAAAGGGGTGGCTCGGTTTTTGCTACCAAACTCATCGGGATTGTGGAACGGGAAAGCGAGTCTCCGGGTGAGGATTGGCATTTCTTTTACGCGATATTTTTTAATTAAGAAAGCTTAATTTTCTTATTATTCCATTTCTATACAAAAAAGACCCGGAGTTTCCTCCGGGTCTTCTTTTTGTGCAGGGAACTTAACTCGTCCGATCTTAGGAAAAGAGCTCCATGATCGGCTGGCCTTCGGAGACAATCCCGTCCGTTTTGGGGTCGCGAGTGTGACCGGCCACGAGGAAGGGGCGGCCGGAGGGGGCGTAGATGACCTTATTCAGGTCGAGACCCATCGCATGAGCGATAGTTGCGTTGAAATCTGTCGCTTCGACGGGGTTCTCTTTCACAGCGATCCCTTTTTCATCCGAGCTGCCGTAGACCTGGCCGCCGCTGATGCCGCCGCCGGCGAACATCGTCGAGAAGACGCGGGGGTGGTGATCACGGCCGCCATTGGCGTTGATGATGGGTGTGCGTCCGAATTCGGTGCCGACAACGATGAGGGTTTTCTCGAAGAGACCTTCCGCCTTGAGGTCGTCGATGAGTGAGCCGAGTGCCTGATCGAGCTGGCCGCCGGTAGTTGGGATAGCATCCCAGAGATCATTATGCATGTCCCATCCACCGGAGACGACTTCGACAAAACGCACGCCCGAGCTGACGAGGCGCTTGGCAAGCATGGCGCCTTTACCGACACGGGTGTTGCCGTAGCGGGCTGCCTTCTCCTCGTATTTCTCCTCAAGGGAGAGATCAAAGGTGGCGAGATCTTCGCTCTTCATTAGTTTAAGGGTCTCTTCGTAGAACTGGGTATAGGCCTTCACCTCATCCGTCTGGAACTTGCGACGGAAGGAATCGTCGAAGGTGTTCATAAGGTCGAGGCGCTTTTCAAAGAGATCCTCGCTAACCCCGCTATAGGGGGCGGAGTTCTGTACACCTTTGTCGGGATCACCGATAGGGAGGGGAGCGAGGGCGGGCCCGAAGAATCCGGCACCGGGGTGCTCACCACCACCGCCGATGACGACGGAGTCGGGGAGGGTATCATGTTTCTTGCCAAGGAGCGTCTGTGCCCAGGGACCCATCGAGGGGTGGATGATGGTGGCGCGAGGCTCGTAGCTGGTGCGCATCCAGTAAGCACCACCTCGGTGATCACCGGTCTTCTGGGTCATCGAACGAACCACGGCGATGTCGCTGAAGCGCTGCGCGAGTTGCGGCATGAATTCGGCGAGTTCCACCCCGGCGACGCCGGTGGAGATCCCTTTGGTCTTCCCGCCTGTCTCGGTACCTGGCTTGGGATCAAAGGTCTCCATGTGGGTCATCCCGCCCGACATGTAGAAGAAGATACAATGCTCAGCCTTGCCACCACCGGCAGCAAGAAGACGATTCGCCCCGGCGATCGGAAGGATGCTCACGCCTAGAGCGGTTTTGGCAGCGCGGGCCACGAATTGGCGGCGGCTAAGCTGATCGAGTTTATTCAGTTGGTTTTTCATGATGTACTAAAAAATAGAGATTTAAATAAAGGGGGATTGTTTACTGGATGAACATGAACTCACGGGTATTTACGAGCGCCCAGATCACGTTGCCGATGGCCTGTGCTTCGACCTTCAGCTTCTCCGCTTCGCTCATGTCCCGGTCGGTCTTGGCGCGCATGCCTGACTGGGCCGCAGTCTTCTCCTGAGAGGTGGGGTAGCGCGAGAGCACACTGAGGAAGATCTTGTCCACGTTGTCACCTTTTGATCCCTTCCCGAAGGCAATCTCTTTGATGAGGTAGGCGTCGGGGCTGGACAGCACGGCGTTGGTGATGGAGCCGTTCAACAGGGCCATGACCTGCGGGGCGGAGCCGGTCGTGAACTGATTCTCAATGAGCTGTTTGTCGGATTGACCGAACATCCGGAGGAAGTGATCGGCCGGCATTGGCTGGCGAAGTTCAGACGCGCGGAACATCTCTACCCCGCCTACGGTGTCTTCGCGGGAGACGACTTCACCGCTGTATTTCTGAAGCTTGCTGACGTTGCCGAAATCTGCCTTCCACTTCATGATTTCGTCCGCCGTCTTCAGCGATGCGGGATCGACATTCATGACCTGCTTGTATTCATCGGCACCGCGACGAATGACGGACTCGGGGTCTGCTGTCGTCAGGGCGACAAGAGAGTCCCAGATCTGCTCGGCGCTCATGCGACGAAGAACAGGGCCGGGGAAGTGGTAGGTCCCCTTGTCAACCTGGGTGAGACTGGGGGTGAAGGTCTCAGCCTCGCGCTGGTAGGTGCTGCTGTTGTAGACGACCCGGAAGAAATCCTTCACGCTGAAGTCGAGGTCTTTCATCATCTCCTCGAGGAAGGTGAGAAGTTCGTAGTTTTGCGCCTGCCCGTCGAGGTGACCGGGGATGTTGTAGACGGGTTCGATCTGGGCGAGACCGAAGGCCATTTTCCAGAAGCGGTTCACTGCATTGATCGTGAAGCGGGGGTTCCCGGGAGAAACGACCCAGTTGGCGAAAGCCTCGCGCGGCGACTCGAATTTGGAAAGATCCGTCTTGTCGCCAAAGTAGGTTCCGGGCTCGACCTTCATTTCGGGCTCACCATCGTCATACTTGTAGTCGTGCGGGAGCTTGACTGCGTTGGCATCGGAGTCAACGACCTGGGTGCGGTGCGTTCCGAACCACTGGCCGAGGTTCTGGTCCTGAGTCTGATTGGGACGGAGCTTGCCGGCGTCGAGCAGGACTTTGTTCATTCGGTCGATCTCGGCACGGTAGTCACCGCTGCCCATCATCATCATGGCGTTCCCTCCGCGAGCCGAAGTCTCAGTGCCGCCCATGAAGGCCGCCATCTTGAAGAAGTCCATCTGGTAGACTTCTTCGAAGGGGTGGTCGTGACACTGGGCACAGGTGATCTCGGTGCCCATGAAAATGGTGAAGGTATTAGAGAGGTTGCAGAGGCGCATGCCCTGATCCGAGATGAGGTATCCGACGGCGGGCTCTTCCCACACCTTGCCTTTGGCGGTGAGGAGTTCGCGGACGAGGATGTCGTAGGGCTTGCTCTCACGGATGCTCGCTTTGATGTACTCCATGTAGGGGTCCACCTTGAGGTCGCCATTGCCCATCATGGTCACGCCTTCACGGATGCGAAGGATGTCTGCATAGTAGGTATACATGCGCATCACAAACCCCTCGGAATCGAGAAGTTTGTCGATGAGGAGGGCGCGCTTGTTCGGCTCCCGCGCGCTGAGGAAAGCTTCGGCTTCGCCGAAGGTGGGGATACGGCCTGCGACGTCGATGTAAATGCGACGGAGAAATTGGTTGTCGTTTGTCATCTCGTTGGGGACGCACATCAACATCTCTTTCTCGATCTCCGCTTTGCGCTTCACTTTTTCATCGGCGGTGAGGTCGGCTTTCTGGGGGAGGGCCGCCAGCTCTTCGCGGAGGCCGTAGTAGCTCTCCTTCAACTTATTGAGCACGAGCTTATCGATCTCGGCGGCGAGAGCGGCCGGATCGGTAGGCAGGTTTCCTTTGACAAAAAGTCGGTCGGCTTCGCTCAACTTCGCCACGGGATAGTCAATGACAGAGCCGTCGGCGAGCTTAAGCTTCACGACGGCATTGGCCCCGGCACCGGCAGTCCCGGAAAAGTTCGCTTCCAGAGTTTTTCCATCAGCCGAGGTCCAGGTGCGCATTTCAGCCTGCACGGAGGCCGCCGTCAGAACAAGTCCGCCAGCGAGGGCGAATAACAGGGATTTTAGGGTTTGGGTAGTCATTTGGAGTTTTAAACAAGGTAAATTCTAAGAAGTATAGCGCGGCGAACGGCCTTTGTGACAAAGAAGAAAAACTTTATGATAATTATAAATTTAGAGCAAGGACTCAATCGGTGAGATGTTGGATTGTCAGCGTCGAGACGGCTTCGCCATAGAAGGCCAGTTCGTCGATCCAGCCCTGGAACCCCTCGGTCTTTGCGCCTCCCAGGCGTAGATTACCCGCCCGTCCCGGCCGCATTGAAGCGGATTGCGAATCGCTCAGTGTCTCTGGCTTCCCATCGACGAAAAGTTGCAGGTGCGAGGTGACGTCGCTGTCGCTGCCGCCGATGAAACGATAGGCAACGTGGTGCCAGTTACCGTCTGCGAGATCGGTGCTGCCTATGACGTGCCCCCCGGGACAGGCGATTTTGAGGGCTCCCCGCACGCCACGGCCGGATTCTAGATTGCAACTCACCTTCCAGCTGAGCCCATCGCGCCCGTATTCGAGGATCTGTTCCTGATCGCTCCGGTCGATCTTGGGCGGCAACTTGACCCAGAAGGCTATAGTGTGCGGCGACTCTAATCGGAAATTACGCGAAAGAGCCACATCGAGCATCTCTCCCGGTTGGAAGACGAGGCCGCCACCGCTTCTCCCTGGACCGCGACGCGGTGAGCGGCCGAGTTCCCCCGGGGCGATGATGGGTACATCGAAGAGCGGCGCCGCCCCGGAGTCTTCCACGAGGGCCCCGACCGTTTCGTCAAAGGAGTAGCGCAGAGCCGGCTGCGGCTCGCTGGTTTCGCCGAGTTGAAGTTTAAAATGGTCGCCGGAATAAGGGATCGGTTTCAGCTCGTTGCGGGTCCGTCCGTCCGCCCGGAGTGCGATGCCTTCGCGGACGAGGGTTGCGACTGAGTTGCCGCTCGTACGGCTGACTTCTACTTCACCTTCCATCACGTGCAGTTCGGAGTCGCCGTTGCTCTCCACAGTCACCCCGAAGCGGGTTCCGATGTCGACAGCGTTGAGTCTGGGAGTGTTAACTGTGAAGCCCGAGGCGGGCGGCGGCACCTCTGCCGTGAGTCGTCCCGACTTCAGGAACATGCGGTTGCCCGACTCGATGCTCAGCTCTGCAGGCCCCTCGACTAGAGCGGTAGCACCGGAGTTGAAGGCGATCAGCAGGGTGCCCGACTCGAGCTGTAGCAGACCGGCCGAGAGCCAGCCGTCCTCGCGGATGCGGTTGACGGTGGTCCCGGCCCAGTGGACGTCTTCGCTCCTTTCAATCCGAGCGGCGAAGCCAACCGGGGTAAGCGGTTCGCGGGTGAAGGCAAAGCCGGAGGAGGAATCTTCGAAAATGATCGTTTGCAGCAATAGGAGCAGGCCGATCGAAGCGGCGGCGGAGATCAGGCCTGTTTTTAAGAGGAGCGGCCAGCGCAGCGGGCGGAGGCCCTCGCGCTCTTCCACGATCTCGGTGAGAACCGACTTGGCGAAACCGCGGTTGTCACCGGCCCCTTCCGTGCGGAGGCGGGCGAGGACACCCTCATTGAAGCTCGCCACTCCTTTTTCCGCTGACGGTCCGATGAGAACTTTGAGAGCTGCCTCCATCTGGGCCTGGGCCGTGAAGCTCGCCCGGAGATCGCTGTCGTGGCGGAGGGCATGCTCCACCTGACGCCGACCATTTTCGTCGAGTTCGCCTGCGAGATAGGATTCTAAATGTTCGGAGTCCAAAGCGGGGGAAAGGTCAGAGGAGCTCCGGGGAGCTGCTTAGTTTTTGTTCAATGCACTGGCGCAGGGCGGTACGGATCCGGCAGAGGGTCGTGCGGACCCAGGCCTCGCTTTGCCCGAAGGCGTTCGCGATCTCACGGGAGGATTCCGAGAGAGAGTATTTGTGCTCTAGCAGCTTGCGTTGCTGCTCGGGGAGGCGGTTGAGGCATTCCTCAAGAAAATTTACGAGAGGCAGTGCGGGCGAAAAATCTCCCCGGACGGACTGTTGCACGAGATGATGTTCGAGGAATTTGTCCTGATTCTTGGCGAGGCGCTGGTGACGCAGGGTCTCTTTACGGATGAGGTTGAAGGCGATCGCCCGCAGCCATTTCCCGAAATCCGTCCCGGCCTTGAAGTCCATGATATGGCGATGGGAAAAGACAAAAGTCTCGTGCGCGATCTCGTCGATGAGGTGGGGTATGGGCAATTTCATCGCGACGAAGGCTCGCAGGTGCGAGCTGTGGAGGTCGAGGAGCCGCTCAAAAGCTCCCAGATCCCCTTTTTGCACGCGGACGACGAGTGCGTCTTCATTTACCATTTCGCTCACAGGGTAGTATATCCGCTCGCCGTGCTTTCGTGACAGCATCTTTTTCCCCTCAACGCGAACGCGCCCTTGGCACGACCCCGACGAAGTTGCGCACGGTCTTGTAAGGCTCGATCAGGAGCGGTTCCCCGGCGCTGCCGCGTTCGCAGTAGAGGCCGGATGAGGTGCCGCCATCGAGGTTGAGAGCCCGGTGGATCTCGCGGGAGGGGGAAAAATCGGGGCGGGCGAGGATTTGGCCCAGCTCCGCGAGGGTGAAAGCGTCAGAGAGACCCATCGCGAACCACTTGCCTCCGTCGTGGAGGATGAAGGTGCGCCGTCGGGAGTTCTCGGGCGACAGGCCCCGCACCGTGACCCCCTGATCGACGAGAAAGGGGCCGGCCTGGATCAGGTCGGTGGCCTTGTATTTCGCGCCGTCATACTCGGCCCGCCGCAAGAGGTAGGGATTACGATTACCGCTCGAGAGCAGCACCCCGCTGAGGAGAGCGCCTTCGCCGAAGCGTCCGATGGGCGTGCCGTCGGCGATCATCAGTCCGGAGGGGGCGTGGTCTTTCAGGAAAAATCCGCCGTTGCAACCCGCGAGGCAGCCGTGCGCCTGCATCGCCGCTCCGAGCCCCGGGTAGTGCGGCGTCTCGATGGGGCCGTTGTCGATCACTTTGAAAGTGAATTCCGAGGCGTGGAACCAGACGAGGTCGATACGCCGGGTCGAGAAAAAGCCCGTCTCACCCGCCTGGCTGATGAGCTTTTTTTCAATAACGAGCGGCGAATCGGGACTCTGGGCGGGCGACTGATCCTCGATCTTCCAGTCTGCTTGCACGGTGCCGTTCAGGGTCGCAAGGGCCGCAGCCGTTACAAACATCGCGGAAACGCCGGAAAAAAAAGCCGATGGAGGAAAGGTGGACACGATGCAGTGTAGACGCGTGAGAAAGCCTGAAATTAGCAGATTTGGATAATCAGCGTTGCTTCGACAAAGCCTACGTCACTTTTGCGCCAGCGCCATCACCGTCTGGAAATGCGGTGGGTCGGGCTCGCGGTCCACGACCGAAATCTCGATCTCGCGGAACCCGCTGTCTTTCAGGAAGCGCGAGATCTCCAGCTCTGAAAATCCCAGCCAGATATCCGCGTAGAGATCGCGGGCCTCTTCAAAATGGTGTTTCAGGAGATCGAGGATGATGATGCGCCCGCCCGGCTTCAGGAGGCGATGGGCCGCCGCGATGGCGAGGTGGGGGTTCTCGGCGTGGTGGAGGGACTGGCTGAAAAAAGCGAGATCCACCGAGCCCTCCGCGATGGGGGGCGACTCGATCTCGCCGAGGCGATATTCGAGATTGTGATAGCCGTTCTCCCGGGCGACCGAGGCCCCGTACTCGACCATCTTTTCCGAATTATCGATCGCGATGACCTTTTCCGCCCGCTGCGCGAGGAGCTGGGAAAAGGTGCCCTCGCCCGCACCGAGATCGGCAATGACCATGGGCGGCATCAGCTTCAAGAGCGTCTCGGCAAGCGCCTTCCAGGACCGGCCGGGACAGTAAGTGCGGCCGAATTTCCCCGCCAGCGCGTCGAAATAGGCTCTCGCCTTGTCCTTCCGCTTTGCGAGGGTGAGATCGAGGGAGGCGCAGTCGTCGGCGATCTCATCGATGTCGGACATGGCGAGGTCGAGCGCCTGCAGGAGCCTCTCGTCGATCGCCGTCGCGTCGCTTCCGAAGGTGTAAATGATGTTCTTCCCCGAGCGCCGGTCCGTCACCAGCTTCGCGAGGCGCAACTGCGAGAGCTGCGAGGAAATCCGCGACTGCCCCATCCCGAGGATGTCCTGCAGCTCGACCACGGAGAGGTCCTCGCGTCGGAGCAGGTTGAGGATCCGCAGGCGGGTCGGATCAGCGATCAATCGCAGTGATTTTAAAATTGACGACATGATCGGTTCGATTAGTCTATCAACGAATCAAGATTTGTAAATACGACATGGCAAACTCCTATATTTTTTCGTCCGAGTCAGTGACCGAAGGGCACCCTGACAAAGTATGTGACACAATCTCCGACTCCATCGTCGATGCGTGTTTTGAGCAGGACTCCTCCTCACGGGTCGCCTGTGAAACGATGGTCAAAGACAATATCGTCGTCCTCGGCGGTGAGATCACGACCAGTGCGAAGTTCGATTACCGTGAGGTCGTAAAGGCCGCCATGGTCGAGATCGGCTACACCAACGCGGATTGCAAGTTCAATGCGGACACCTTCTTTTTCCTCAACGCGATCGGCCAGCAGTCCCCCGACATCGCCCAGGGCGTTGATGCTGCTGCTGCTGCCGGCAAAGAGACCGCCGAACAAGGCGCCGGCGATCAGGGCATCATGTTCGGTTATGCCGTGCGCGAGACCCCGGCACTCATGCCTGCGCCGATCGCCTACTCGCATCAGCTCGGACGCGCCATCACCGACCTCCGCAAGAGCGGAACGCACCCCTGGCTGCGCCCCGACTCCAAGACTCAGGTCTCGATGGAATACGTTGACGGCAAACCGACCCGCGTCACCGCCGTCGTCGTCTCGACCCAGCACGCCGCCAGCATCACCACCGCCGAGATTCGCGAGATCCTGAAAAAAGAACTCATCGAAGCTGTCATTCCCGGCGAACTGCTCACTCCCGACACCGAATACCACATCAACCCGACCGGTCTCTTCATCATCGGCGGGCCCGAGGGTGACTGCGGCCTCACCGGGCGCAAGATCATCGTCGACACCTACGGCGGCATGGGTCGTCACGGGGGCGGTGCTTTCTCCGGCAAAGACCCGAGCAAAGTGGATCGATCCGCCGCCTACATGGCCCGTTACGTTGCGAAAAACGTCGTTGCCGCTGGTCTAGCCGAGCGTTGCGAACTGCAGCTCGCCTACGCCATCGGTCACCCGCAACCCGTCAGTGTCCACGTCGATACCTTCGGCACGAACACCGTCGACAACGCCAAGATTGAAAAAGCGATCAAGGAGATTTTCTCTTTCAAACCGGCCGATTTCATCCGTGACCTGAATCTGCTTCGCCCCATCTATCGTAAGACAACGAACTATGGTCACTTCGGACGTGAAGACGACACCGATTCCCTGACCTGGGAAAAAACCGACAAGGCAGATGCGCTCAAGAGTGCCTGCGCGTGAGGTCTAACCAATCAACAAAAAAAGACATGAGCACAGCAATCGCTATCAAAGAAGACTACAAAGTGGCCGACATCGGTCTCGCCAATTTCGGGCGTCTCGAAATCGAAGTGGCCCAGCACGAGATGCCGGGCCTCATGGCCACCCGCGCCAGATACGCCGCTGAGAAGCCGCTCAAAGGTGTCCGCATCATGGGCTCCCTTCACATGACGATCCAGACCGCCGTCCTCATCGAGACCCTCGTGGAACTCGGTGCCGATGTGCGCTGGTGCAGTTGCAACATCTTCTCGACTCAGGACCACGCTGCCGCCGCGATCGCCGCAGCCGGGATCCCGGTCTTTGCCTGGAAGGGCGAGACGCTCGAGGAATACTGGGATTGCACCGAGGCCGCCCTCACCTGGCCCGACGGCAAAGGACCGCAGCTCATCGTTGATGACGGTGGAGACGCGACGCTCCTCATCCACAAGGGAGCAGAGCTCGAAGAAGGCGACAGCTCCTTCATCGACAGTGCCTCCGAGAGCGAAGAGGAAGAGATCATCAAAAATCTCCTTCGCCGCATCAACGGTCAGGATCCCATCAAATTCACCGGCTACATGAAAGACTGGAAGGGTGTCTCCGAAGAGACCACCACCGGCGTGCACCGTCTCTATCAAATGTCCGAGGCCGGCAAGCTCCGCGTCCCCGCGATCAACGTGAACGACTCCGTCACCAAGTCCAAGTTTGATAACCTTTACGGCTGCCGTGAGTCGCTCGTCGACGGCATCAAGCGTGCCACCGACGTCATGATCGCCGGCAAAGTTGCCGTCATCTGTGGATACGGCGATGTCGGCAAAGGCTGCGCCCAGACCATGCGCGGATTTGGCGCCCAGGTTGTCATCACCGAGATCGATCCTATCTGCGCCCTCCAGGCCGCGATGGAAGGCTATCGAGTGCTTCCGATCGAGGACACCCTCGGCTGGGGTGACATCTACGTGACCACGACCGGGAACAAGGACATCATCCGCCTCGACCACATGCTCGCGATGAAAGACCAGGCGGTCGTCTGCAACATCGGCCACTTCGACAACGAAATCCAGGTCGCCAAGCTCAACGACGCTCCCGGCGTCAGCAAGACGACGATCAAGCCTCAGGTGGATCGCTACGACCTGCCCGGTGACAAGCAACTCTACATGCTCGCCGAGGGTCGCCTCGTGAATCTTGGCTGCGCCACCGGTCACCCGAGCTTTGTGATGAGCAACAGCTTCACCAACCAGACTCTCGCCCAGATCGATCTCTGGAAGAACAAGGAAATCTACGCCCCCGGCGTCTACGTTCTTCCCAAGAAGCTCGACGAGGAAGTGGCCCGTCTCCATCTCGAGAAGATCGGTGCGAAGCTCACCAAGCTCACCGCCGAGCAGGCCACCTACATCGGCGTTCCCGTCGAAGGCCCCTACAAGCCCGAGCTTTATCGCTACTGAGTTGGCGCGGATCGCGAGAACCGAATTGCTTTCGAAACAGGAAAAGACCGGCGGAAAACTGCCGGTCTTTTTTTGCGTCCTCAGGTCCGGGTTGACCGCGCCCCGTTCGCGGCGAATTCATGCCGCATAGGCTCACTCCACTTTCACCCAGCGCACCGCGTCGATCACGACGTGTCCGTCGGTGGAGGTATTGCTGATCGTAACGGAGCCGTTTCCGGTGAAACGGAACCTGCCGACAGACCCGAAGAACTTGTCGATCAGTGGAAGCTCGCGCTGATTGACGGTGGCTTCCGTATCGCCATCCGCATGGGTGATGCGCACCGGGACATTGGTGGCGCGGTTTCCATTTTGCGACCATGCAACCTGAACGTCGTAGGTGCCGGCTTCGGGAAGGGTCGCGGTGAAGACGGCCACAGATTTCCCGTCACGGGTGTCGCTCTCGTGGCGGTAGCCCTGATGAATGCCGGTGGTGAGAGTGGACGCGGCCCAGGCGCCGCTGAGTTTGGCGTCATCGTCATCGACGACGATCCCTTTGAGTGAGTCAAGCGCTGTGAAGTTCGCCGCCGGGCGGGGCGGAGCGGTGTAGTCGAGGATCTGCCCATCGCGCTCAAGGCTGGTTTTAAACGCGGCGAAGTCAATGCTCTGCACGGCCTTGTTTTCATCGATGGCCTGGCTCGCGGCGGTGGCGGCGGATTGGGCGAGGACCATGAAGACGGGCTCCATCCGGATCGACCCGAACGCGATGTGGGTGGCCGAGAGGCACACGGGCACGAGAAGATTGGCGCACTCTTCGGCACGGGGAATGATAGAGCGGTAGCTGATGGGGTAGGGAGGAAACCCGCCGACCTGGACGTCGCCCTCGTTGCGGACGTGTCCATCGGCATCAAGATGACGCTGGACGTGATGCGAGTCCATCGTGTAGGCACCCATGCCGACGGAGTCGTCCACTTTTTCCTTCTGCTTACAGTGGTTCTGCGTCATCACGAGCCCACCCACCATGCGGCGCGCTTCGCGGATGTAGAGCTGCTCCTGCCAGCCGCCGCCCTCGGTGAACTCGTCTTTGGTCATGCCCCATTTTGCGATCTTCTCCCGGACCTCTTCGGGCATGCGGGGATGGTAGGCGAGGGTCCACATCACGCCCTGCTGGTAGAGGCGGTGGCTTGCCACGATGGCCTCGCGCTCTGCGTAGGTGGCCTCGGGATAGTCGTAGTTCTGCCCGACAAAATCGGTTGAAAAGCCAAGCCTGTTGTTGGTATCGGTCTTGCGGTTGGGCATGGAGGAGTTGATCCAGGGCAGACCCGTCTCGCCGGCCTCGTAGTTGCGCAGGAGGAGCTCGAACCACCGTTCGTCGTAACCCGCAGGTTTGGCGAAGGGGACGCGATTCTCGGGATGATCGGTGAGGCACATGCGGAAGCAGTAGGCCTGGACGCGGGCATCTCCGGCGCCCTCGTCGCCGGGTCCGGCGGGATCAATAAAGGGCAGCAGGCCGCTCGCCGGATCGCCCGGCACGAGGTAGGGATCGACGCCCTTCACGAACTGATGGTGTTTCGCCATCGCCGTCTGCACGCCGTTGAGCGTCTCGCCATACTGCGCGTTGGCCTCGCGTCCGATCGTGTAGCTCACTCCCGCCGCGGCCATGAGGTCGCCTTCGTAGGTGGCATCGATGAACATTTTGCCCCGGAATTCCCGGCCCGATTCCATCGTGATCGCGACGATGCGTCCGCCTTCCACTTTCACGCCGGAGCTTCGATCAAGGCGTTCTTCTATCACCATTTCGAGCCCGGTTTCGGCGATCCAATCGCGGTAGACCTTCAGTGCCGCCGAGGGTTCGAAGGTCCACATCGTCTCCTCGCGCTTTTCGGTGCGGGTCTGGCCCGAGTCCCTATACTCCTCGCGCTTCTCCCACTGCCACGAGGTCGTTTCGTGGTAGTGGCGGGCGATGCGACGGTAAAACTCGCGCGAAAGACCGCCGATGACCTGCTTGTTCCCGATATCGGTCTGGCCGAGACCACCCGTGGTGAGGCCGCCCTCCCGCGAGGTCGGCTCGATCACGACGACGGTTTTGCCCATCGTTTTGGCCTGGATCCCTGCCACGATCCCGGCGCTGGTGCCGCCATAAACGACGATGTCACGGGAGACGGGCTCGGCGAAGAGAGGGGCGAGGGAGAGAGCAAGAAAGAGAACGTAGGTGAGGGAGGGTTTTGAAATCATCGGGGGCAGGGCTTCCTGGTACACACAGGGCATACCATGATCCTGCGCCGTCGTCGAGGGCGCGATGGATCCGCTCGGCTACTCTTTCTCGAAGCCCTCGAGGATGACTTCATTTATCTCGATCCCTCTGCTCGCTAGCGCATTCAGAACATCGATAAAACGTTGTCCCTTTGACGCGTCGTCGGCGGCAATCATGACGCGTGGTCTGTTGTCCGTGAGTCGGGCGCTCTCTGCGTAGGTCCTGAGCCGATCGAGCAGCAGCGGCAGCTCGCGGGACGCGACATCGGTATCGAGCACTTCGTCTTCGACGAGAATCGCGCCTTCGCCATTCACCTTGATCTGCATCGGATCAAAATCGACGACGTGTGACCTGGGGGAGGGCTCCCCCGGCAAGGTCAAGGCCAGATCGGATTCCATCGGCTCCAGCGTCGAGGTGACCAGAAAATAGATCAGGAGGAGGAAGCTCACATCGATCAGCGGAGACATATCGAGGGACGGTTCCGCAGCGGAGGGGGAGGGCTTTCGCTTCATAATCGGAAAACTCAGAACTTTTAACTCCGGCAGTTTTATCAGATACAGGCCATGTCAGTCAAGCGTGCTCGCATGAAAAAATCGCCGCAGGTAACAAGCCGACGGGCACAAAAAAGGCCCTGCCTCTTGTGAAGGCAGGGCCGTTGAAAAGCACGGGCTGGAGACAGCCCCAGCGAGACGATTACTGGACAGGAGCCGGGGCGGGCGCAGCAGGTGCTGGGGCCGGTGCCGGTGCGGCAGGAGCGGTGGCTTCTTCCACTTTCTTGGCGGCTTCTTTGCTCGCTTCGGCAGCTTTTTCAGCCTTTTCGCCGGCAGCTTCGACATTCTTGGAAGTGTCTTCGGAGACGCCTTCCATGGTCTTCTCACAGCTCACAAGGGAAAAAGCGGCTGCGATGAGGGCGACTGCCATCAGTTTTTCGATCAATTTAGTAATTTTCATGTTGGTTCAGTTGGGTTGGTTTGCCTTTGCGGCTAGGTCTCATACACCTGCTTTCCAGCAATTTCAACGAATTGCCCGTTCGTTAGGCGGATTTTCGCCGGTCTTCTCTGAAAAGTTTCCGTTACCCCACCCTTGCGGCGTGTGCTAGCTTCCTCCCCAAAACTCCAATTTTCTGAAAAATGAGCCAAAGTCTGTTTGAAAAAGTCTGGAATGCACACGCGGTAGGAGAGTTGTCGAACGGGCAAACTCAGCTTCTCATCGGCACGCACCTCATTCACGAGGTCACCAGTCCTCAGGCCTTCGGCATGCTCCGCGATCTCGGCCTGCAGGTGAAGTTTCCCAATCGTACCTTCGCCACGGTCGATCACATCGTGCCGACGCGGAATCAGGTGGAGCCGTTTGAAGACAAACTCGCGCAAGAGATGATCCTCGCCCTCCGGAACAACTGCGTGGAGTTCGGCGTGAAATTTTTTGACATCGGCAGCGGAAGCCAGGGCATCGTCCACGTCGTCGGGCCAGAGCAGGGGATCACCCAGCCGGGAACCACGATCGCCTGTGGCGACTCGCACACCGCCACGCACGGAGCCTTCGGGGCGATCGCTTTCGGGATCGGCACGACCCAGATCCGTGACGTGCTCGCGACCCAGACGATGGCGCTTAGCAAGCTCAAGGTTCGCCGCATCAATGTGGACGGCGCCCTCAAGCCGGGGGTGTATGCGAAGGACGTCATTCTTCACATCATCAAGCTCCTAGGCGCGAAGGGCGGGATCGGTTACTCCTACGAGTATGGCGGCAGCCTCTTGGATTCTTTCTCCATGGAAGAGCGCATGACCGTCTGCAACATGTCGATCGAGGGTGGGGCCCGCTGCGGTTATGTCAATCCGGATGAGAAGACTTTCGAGTATCTCAAAGGTCGCCCCTATTCGCCGAAGGGTGAGGCCTGGGACGCCGCCGTGGTCGGCTGGAAGGCGATGGCCTCGGATCCCGGCTGCACCTACGATGATGTCATCAACATCAAGGCCGAAGACATCGCTCCCTCGGTGACCTGGGGCATTTCACCTGATCATGGGATCTTCGTTACCGAGAACATCCCCTCGCCCTCTGACGCGACCGATGAGGAAGGGCGCGAGAGCATCCGCGAGGCGCTCGAGTACATGAAACTCGAGGGCGGCGCTCCCATCGCCGGCACGCCGGTCGATGTCTGCTTTATCGGCAGCTGCACCAATGGCCGCCTCTCCGACTTCCGCGAGACCGCGAGGTTTCTCAAAGGCCGCAAGGTCGCTGCGGGCGTCACCGCCATCGCCGTCCCCGGGTCCGAGATCGTCGACCACCTCTGCAAGCAGGAAGGGATCGACAAGGTCTTCGAGGAAGCCGGCTTCGAATGGCGCGCCGCCGGCTGCTCCATGTGTCTCGCAATGAATCCCGATAAACTCATCGGGGATCAACTCTGTGCGAGTTCCAGCAACCGCAACTTTAAAGGCCGCCAGGGCAGCCCGGTCGGACGCACGATCCTGATGTCGCCCGTGATGGTCGCCGCCGCCGCCGTGACGGGAGTGGTGAGCGACGCCCGCGAAGTCTTCGATGTCTCCGCTGCCGCCGCCGCGTGATGGGGGAGGAATGAGAAATAGCCAGAGAACTGCGGCAATGAAGGACAAGCTACCGTTGCTGCCTTCCGGCCCTGGCGGGGTTTGCCTGCCGTCACTCCGCAGCCTCTGACCGCCGCGAATATACACGGCCCAGCGAAATTGCGAGTCTTGAAAACAATTTGATCCGATTCAGCGTAACCTTACCCACTGATGAGCACCGCTATGACAACGCAGACCCTTCCCGACGCGAGCGGGCATTTCGGCACCTTTGGCGGTCGTTTTGTCCCCGAGACCCTCGTCGCGGCCCTCGACACCCTGACGGCGGAATACCACCGCGCCAAGGCTGATCCTGTGTTTCAAGAGGAGCTGGATAGACTCCTCTCCGAGTTCTGCGGACGGGAGACGCCGCTGTATTTCGCGGAGCGCTGGACCGAAAAGCTCGGCGGTGCCCGCATCTACCTGAAGCGTGAAGATCTCCTCCACACCGGTGCGCACAAGATCAACAACGCTCTCGGCCAGATCATTCTGGCGAAGCGCCTCGGGAAAAAGCGCATCATCGCCGAGACCGGGGCCGGGCAGCACGGCGTCGCCGCCGCCACCGTCGCGGCGCGTTTCGGGTTGGAATGTGTCGTCTACATGGGGGCGATCGACATGGAGCGTCAGCGTCTCAATGTCATCCGCATGCGGCTCCTCGGCGCGGAAGTGCGCGGAGTCGAGGCTGGACAGAAGACGCTCAAGGAGGCTGTCAACGAAGCCCTCCGCGATTGGGTCACGAACGTGCGCACGACCCACTACATCCTCGGCAGCGCCCTCGGGCCGCATCCCTACCCGATGATGGTGCGGGACTTTCACCGCGTCATCGGTGTGGAGGCGAGAAAGCAGATCCTCGAGCGCGAGGAGCGGCTCCCCGATCTTCTCGTTGCCTGTGTCGGCGGCGGCAGCAATGCGATCGGCCTTTTCCATCCCTTCCTCGATGACGAGAGCGTGAAGATGATGGGCGTCGAGGCGGGCGGCCACGGCATTCGGCACGGCGAACACGCGGCACGTTTCCAGGGAGGCAAGCTCGGGGTTCTTCAGGGCACCAAGACCTGGCTGCTCGCCGATGATGACGGCCAGATCGAGCTGACCCATTCCGTCTCGGCCGGACTCGACTACGCCGCCGTCGGACCCGAACACGCCTGGCTCCAGAGCGAAGGCCGCGTCGATTACACTTATGCGACCGACGACGAGGCCCTCGACGCCTTTTCCGAACTCTCCAAGACCGAGGGCATCATCCCGGCACTGGAGACTTCCCATGCGCTCGCCTACGTGAAGAAAGTGGCCCCGACGATGGACCGCGATCAGATCATCGTCGTGAACCTCTCGGGTCGCGGCGATAAAGACGTCGATCAGGCCGCGAAGTTTCTTTTGCCCGGTCTCTGACCGATCGCTCCGGACCCCGGATCACTCCGGACCCCGGATCACTCCGGTACTTCGCCCGAGATCACCCCGCCGGTGGCGGCCGGCTTGACCGGTTTCGCCATATCGCCGGGCTTTGGCTCGGTCGAGGTCTGCGTGGATTTGATGAGGCGCTCGCTGCCGTGGATCTGGTCGATCAGATCTTCGACGATGACCTGGAGTGCCCGCACTTCCTCCTCGCTGAGAATTTCCTGAGCGGGAACTTTCGTCTTTTCCTGAATCGTGAGCAGGCCCGCGCGGATGTTGGCGACGAGTTTGTTCTTCTGGATGCGCGGCTCGAGCGTCTCGAGATTGAGGACAAAATATTCCACGACCTCGGGACGGGCGAGGGTCGATGCCTTGGCGGGATCGTAGGGATTGAGAGAGGCGGCGCAGCCGATTTCGAAAGCGCGGAGCCAGCCGGCCAGACTGATCAGGTTCGCCGCATCGACGTCGCGGATCAGCACCATTTCTCTTTCGACGTCCTTCTGGGTGCGCACGAGTTCCTCCTTCAGCGCGTCCCATTCGCCTTTCGCCCCTTTTTCGAGGACGCTCTTCATGTGGCTCGAGATACGGGTTCCGGATCCGAGAACTTTGGAGTGATTCAGGAGAACCCGCCCGATCGGCTCGAGATCAAAAAACTGTTCCGCCTCGACGGCGAAGAAGCCATCCGCGAGGAGCAGGCCCACGGTCAGGGCCAGCTTCGTGCGGTCCTGGGGCGTCTGCTCGGGCAGAGGGCGCTTCAGCTCGTCGTAGGGGAGCGGCCGCATCCGCTTGAGATCGTCGAAAATCTTGCGAATCGAGGGCGCGGTGAAGTCGTTCACTCCCATCTCCTCGCGAAGATGTTCGTCCTCGAGGAGCTCCTCCGGGATCTCCTGCGCCTGCAGGGTGACCAGAGGCGCACCTGCCGGGAGCAGGGCGAGGAGAAGGAGGAGGAGGAGTGCCGGCTTGAAGAATGACATGATAGATTGGCTGAAGGTTCAGCCCCTCAAAAGAAATAAATTTAGATCCGGCCAAAAAGAATGCTAGAAATTTGTATTTATTTAAGATACATTGATATTAGATATGAGAGAAATCTCATTTCCACCACTCACTCACTGGAATCAACAACATCGGGAATTTGTAGCGGGGTCCTCTAAGAGAACACCTGAACCTGCGTTATAACTACAAGCCCCAAAATGAGATCCCACATCCTCCGGAAGTCCCTTCAGACTTCCCTCCTCGCCGGCGCCGCCCTCTCCATGAGCAGTTGCGCCGTCCAGACCTCCGCCAAGCGGGACAGCCTGAATGTCATGGAGGTCTCCGTGCCGATGCAAAAGATGGCCCTCTATCGCCAGGGGGAATTGGTCAAGACCTATCCCGTCTCGACTTCGAAGTTCGGACTCGGCGATGAAAAAGGGAGCTACCGCACCCCCCCCGGCAAGATGGAAGTGGCGGAGAAGATCGGATCAGGCAAACCCGCCGGAGCCGTTTTCAAGAGCCGTCAGTGGACCGGTGAAGTCATCAAACCCGACGCGCCCGGCCGCGACCCGATCGTCTCCCGCATCCTCTGGCTCAAGGGATTGGAACCGAAAAACGCGAATGCCTTCGCCCGCTGCATCTACATCCACGGCACGGCGGCGGAGCGCGATATCGGCAAGCCTGCGAGTTACGGCTGTGTTCGCATGAAGTCAAAAGACGTCATCGATCTCCATGACCGTGTCGGCGAAGGCTCGAAGGTCTTCGTCGTGCAAAAGGGCCTCTGGCGCGATGTCGAAAAGGGCAAGCAAATGGGCGAGCCGATCCACGCCGTGCCTCTCCCCGAAGCGACCGCTCCGCTCGCACTGGGGAACGTCGCGCCGCCGGCGGTGAAGCCGGTCTGGAACGAGGTCAGCATCTTCAAAGACGGCTCTGACCTGCTTTCCGAGTCCGGATTTGATACGACTTACCTCGACACGGCCCCACCCGCTGAGTTAAAAGTTGACTGATGCAGGGCTGTGCGTATATTCCGCCCCTTCATTTATTGATCGAAACACCAGATACCGATGGCCAATACCAAGTCAGCTCTCAAACGCGTCCGTCAGACCAATGTTCGCACGGCTCGTAACCGCGCGATCAAGTCCAATCTCAAACAAGCTCGCAAGAACGCGCTTGCCGCGATCGAGGTCGGTGACAAGGCTGCTGCTGAGAAAGCTTACAATCTGTTCGCTTCCGCCGCTGACAAGGCTGCCAAGTTCGGCGCGATGCACAAACGCACCGCCAGCCGGATCAAAGGCCGCATGGCAGTGAAGGTGAGCCCGGCTCCCGCCACGGCGTAATCGTCACTGATCAAATCACTTTCACCGGGCATACCCTGTCCGGTGACAAAGCAAACCCTGTCTGATGACAGGGTTTTTTTGTGCCTTCGCGTATAAATCGCCCCCGCTGCCTCTGCACTTGCCATGCCGGTTTGTTTTTCACAGAATGCGCCAAAGGTCGAGAACTGTTCTATCGCTATGCACCCCAGGTTTTGTTTGGTTCTGTTTTGGGTCACATCCCTCTCCGTGCTCCCGCTCACTGCTCAAGTGACTGACGCCCCGGGCGCAGTTCCACCACCTCCGTCCGCCCTTGCGCCCGGATCGGTCGCGCCTGTCCTGCCACAAGAAGTTCCGGCTCCCCTGCTTCCGTGGGTGGACTGGGTGCTGCGCGATCTCCCCGACTTCGGGAGTCCGCCAGCCTATGATGCCGCCGGGACGCGCCTGTCCCTGTGGCCTTCGCGGCTCGACCTGAAGGCCACCGGCACGAGCGCGACTTTTTCTCTCGATGTCGCGGCTTTTTCCCCATCGTGGCTCGCTCTCCCGGGTAGTATTAATGTCTGGCCGACCGCCGTTGCCCTCGATGGTCGGCCTGTGCCCGTGGTGGAGCGCGCGGGGCGACCGGCGACTCATCTGCTCGCGGGCGGCGGCAGGGTCACGGGCAGCTTCCAGTGGAGTGAGCTGCCGCAGCAAATCAAGCTGCCGCCGGAAGTCGGGCTGCTCGCCCTCAGCATTGAGGGGCAGCTCCAGAATGCCCCCTCCTGGGACAAAGACGGCACCCTTTGGCTGCAACGCCAGGCCTCGTCTGAGCAGGTCGATGAGGATTTTCTCTCGCTCAAAGTCCATTCTTTGATCGAGGACGGTATCCCGCTCTGGTTCGAGACGCAGGTCGAAATGATCGTGGCGGGAAAGAGCCGCGAAGAGACTCTCGGCTCCGTGCTTCCGCTCGGGTGGCAACTCGCCACGATCGAGGCACCGCTCCCGGTCGCCATTGACGACCGGGGTTTGCTGAAAGCGCAGCTTCGGGCAGGACGCTGGAACATCACCCTGCGGGCTTTCCGGACCAGTGAGCCCGAGCAGATCGCATTCGCCGAGGGCGCGACCCCGGCGGTGGCGGATCAGGCGCTCGCCTATCGCGCCAGCCCTGATTTCCGTCAGGCGGAGATCACCGGGCTCCCCCAGATCGATGTGGCCCAGACGCAGGTGCCCGAGGCCTGGCGGTCTCTCCCGGTCTATCGATGGGACACGGCAAGCCCTTTTCAGCTCGTCGAGCGTGTCCGCGGACCGGGGCAGCGGGGCGAGGCACCGCTCTCGATTCAGCGGTCTCTCTGGCTCGATGATGATGGGAAAGCGCTCACCTATCAGGACACCCTCTCGGGCGCACTTCGGGAGATCCGGCGCCTCGACGCGGCTCCCGGCCATGAACTCGGCTCGGTCAGTGCCGGGGGCGAACCGCAACTCATCACCCACAATCCGGACGGCGGCGCACCGGGATTCGAGATTCGAGCGCCGCAACTCGACGTCGTCGCGACGGGGCGTATCGCTCTGGGTAGCACCCTGCCGGCGACGGGATGGCAGGCCGATGCGGACAGTCTCCGGGCAACCTTGCAACTGCCGCCGGGATATCGACTTTTTGCCCTGTCGGGGGCCGATTATTCGCGCGGTGACTGGCTCACTTCTTGGACGCTGCTCGATATTTTTCTGCTTCTGCTTTTCACTCTGGCCGTTTTCCGACTTCGCGGAGTGGGGGCGGGACTGCTCGCCTTTGTTGCTTTCGGCCTGGCCTACCACGAGATCGGGGCACCGCACATTCCGTGGCTGCTGCTCCTCATCCCGGTTGCTCTCGCGGGTTCTCTCCCGGCAGGGCGCTGGCAACGCGTCGCGGTTGGCTTTAAATGGGGAGGCGCGGCTATTCTCATCCTGTTTCTGGCACCGTTTCTGGCTTTTCAGATTCAGGGGGCGATTTTTCCCCAGTTGGAGCGGACCGGGTCGGGGTATTCGGCCCCGACGGTTTATTATGGTGATCAAAGGGAGGCGCTTCAGGAAATGGCGGTCGATGCGGCGAACGTCCTCAGCAGTTCATCAATGAGCCGGGCAAGCGGACAGGAGAAACAGAAGTACGGCAAATTTTCCAAAAACGCCGACAACCTCAAGGCCGATCCCAAAGCCATCATTCAGACCGGGCCCGGTGTGCCGGCGTGGAACTGGCGCACCGTGGAATTCGGCTGGGATGGACCGGTTTCCGCCACTCAGGAGGTCAGGCCCGTGCTCATCCCTCCGCTGATCTCGCGCCTGCTCGGATTCGTCCGGGTGGTTTGCCTCGTTCTTCTCGCCGGTCTTCTCCTCAGCTCGAAACGGCAGCCGAAAACGCCGGAGGAAGTCGAGCCTGCGAGCGGCGATCCTGTTTCCGTTCCTGGTTCCGGCTCCAGTCCCGTGGTCGCTCTGCTCGCTCTCGGTCTTTCGCTGCTCGCCCTTCCCGGTAGTGCTCAGGCCCAGTTCCCCAGTCCGGAGATCCTGGCAGAGCTAAAATCCCGGCTTACGGAAAGCTCGGACGCCTTTCCCGGCGCGGCTGACATTGCCTCGGCCTCGCTGGTATTGGCAGAAGAGACGTTTACCCTCAATCTCGAGTATCACGCTGCCGCGAGGACGGCCGTTCCGGTGCCTGTCCCCCTCGCCGCCCTTGTTCCCGGCAGCGCCGAAATCGAGGGCAGTGGTCCCGCCACCCTTGTACGACGGGAGGGAGCGCTCTGGACCCTGCTGCCCGACGAGGGAATTCACCGGCTCTCGCTAAAGGGCCGAATTCGCGACGTGACCGATTGGGAATGGGGTTTTGCCCTGAAGCCCCGCAGAATCTCGGTCGAGGCTCCCGGATGGACGGTCAGCGGGCTGCGTCCCGACGGCAGTGCCGAGGATCAGCTCCTTTTCTCCCGTGCCCGACGCGATGCGGAAAACGCCGCCGCTGCAAATTACGACCGGCCGGACACCCGCCATTCCCTTCTCGTCGAGCGCCAGATCGAACTCGGTCTCGTCTGGCAGGTGCGGACCACGGTCTCCCGTCTTTCCCCGAAGGGACGCTCGGCCGCGCTGCGAGTGCCTCTCCTGCCCGGCGAAAAAGTGGTCAGTGCCGGTCGCTCGGTCGAGGGCGGTGCCATCGAGATACGCCTCGCCCCTGAAATGCAGGAGGCGTCGTGGGAAGGGGAGCTTTCTCCCGCGAACGAGCTGGCGCTGGCGACCCGCGAGACGGACACGTGGACGGAGCGCTGGCGCCTCGTCGCCTCGCCGGTATGGAATGTTTCGTTCTCGGGCCTGGCGCCGACTTTCGAAAATCTGGAAGGTCAACTCGTCCCGCTCTGGCAACCCTGGCCGGGGGAGTCCGCCTCCATGACCGTCTCCCGTCCTGAAGCGGTCGCGGGGGCTGCCGTGACGATAGACAACGCCGAACACGGGCTCGTGCCGGGACGTCGTCAGCACGCCTCGACTTTGATTCTTTCCCTGCGAACGAGCCTTGGAGAAGATTTTCCGATCACCCTGCCCCCGAACGCGGAGATCACGACACTCTCTCATGACAACAAAAACATTCCCGTTCGGAAAGAGGGGGACGCCGTCGTTGTCCCCCTGCGCCCCGGAGCGCAGAGCATCAAGGTCGAATGGCGACTCCCCGGTGACGCGGGAGGCTGGACGCGGGTCGACAAGGTCACGCTCCCCGTCGAGGCCGCGAACGTCTCTGCCGTAATCCGTCCTACGCAGGACCGTTGGCTGCTGCTCACCGATGGACCGCAGCGGGGCCCGGCAGTTCGATTCTGGGGCGTCCTTGTCTTTTCGCTCCTCGCCGCGGCGGCGCTTTCCCGGGTGCCTCGCTCACCACTGCGGCTTTATGAATGGTTGCTGCTCTCGGTCGGATTGATTCAGGTGCCAGTGCCCCTTTCGCTCTTTGTTGTCGCCTGGCTTTTCCTCATGCAGTGGCGGGGCACGGAGGGATTTCAGGATCTCGAGAGAAAAGTCTACAATGTCTGCGAGGTCATTCTCATCGTCCTGACTCTCTGGGCTCTCGGCACTTTCTTCAGGATCGCGTCGGCCGGTCTTCTTGGAAGTCCGGAGATGTATATTGCCGGCAACGGGTCGAGCGCCTCTTCCCTCAACTGGTACACGGCCCGCTCCACGGGCGATCTTCCCGAGCCGGGTTACTGGTCAATCTCGATCTGGTGGTTTCGCCTCGCGATGTTGCTTTGGGCTCTCTGGCTCGCCGCCGCGCTCGTGCGGTGGTTGCGTCTCGGCTGGAAAAACTCCGCGATCGGCGGACATTTCCGGCCCGGGCCGGCGAGGGAGAAACCCGTTGCCCCCGCCACCACGATCGGCCCTCCAGACCTCCCTCAGAAAACGTGATGACCTGCGGTCAGTTTGGGAAAGGGATTGACAGAGTCATCATGCCCGCGAACGTTATCACGTTCATGCTGCGCAAAGTCTCACAGGCTATCCTTCTGCCGGTTCTCTTCGCCCTCCTCACGGTGGGCGGGAAGACGACCTGGTGCAATGTACTCGCGGTGGTCGGTCTGGAAGGCCACCATCATCCTTGCGAAGACGACCGCAGTGCCGCTCCGCTCTGCTTCGAAACCCACGATCACGATCATGGGCACGACGAAGTGCCCTGCCCGGAATCGTGCGAGATCCAGATCTCCGGGGCGCCTGCGCCGATCCTTTTGAAAGTCCCGGCAGTCGCCGAGACTTTCGCGCTCCTCTACCTGCTCGAAGTCTCGCTTGCCGCCGCCAGGCCGGGCGAATGCCTTCGCAGCGTCGAAAAACTCGAGCCGCCCGATCACGCGGTCTCGCTCGTCGATCCGACCTTCACGGGTCGTTTTCTGGTTTGATCCCTGCCCCCGCAGCTGGCCCTATACCCATCGTCGTGCTCTCGTGGCCGTGATGTGAGGATCCGCCGCCGACCTCCTGATCCGACTCCGGGACGCGTTTTCCCGGTCGATCCCGCTTTGCTCTATCTTCCCGTCATGAATTCCATTTTCTTACAGATCCTCATTCTCTTGCTCTGCCTCCCGGTCGCGGCCGACGATGCGGTCGCGCTCTCCCGCGAGAAAGCGATCGCACTGGCGTTTGCCAATAATCGCGAGATCAAAATCGCCGCGCTCGAGATCAAGCGTGCCGCTTCGCGGGTCCAGTGGTCGGGTCGTCTCGACAATCCCGAACTCGAACTCAACGTCAGCGACGACGGGGTCGGGCTCGATGAGGGTGAGGGGAACTACGGAGTCGCCTTTTCCCAGCGATTCCCTCTGACCTCGAAACTCAAAAAGGAAAAAGGGCTGCGCACTTACCAGGTCATCCTCGCCGAAGCCGAGGTCGTGGAGCGGCGACGCGAACTCGCCGGAGAGGTCGATCGCGCGGTCGTCGAGCTGCTCGCGACGCGCGAAAAGATGCGCCTCGGCCGGGAGGGCGTCGCGCTGAACAAAGGGATCGTCCGTTTTCTCGAAGAAAAGGCAAAGCTCGGCGAAGTCTCAAAGCTCGACGTGATGCAGGCGAACTTGAGCGGGCGCACCATCGATCAGGAGGTGAAGTTGCTCCAGACGCAGGAAAATCAACAGTCTCTCGCGTTAAAGCAGCTCATCGGGATCGAGCCGACCACGGCGCTGAGTCTCTCCGGCTCTCTCGACCTGCCCGCTTCGCGCCCCGCGACGGCGGGAGATTCCGCCTCGATTCTGCAGCGCCGTCCCGACCATGTCCTCGCCCTCGCCAAAACCGACGAGGCCCGCGCCGCGATTGCTCTGGAGGAAAGCAAACGTTGGGAAGACATCGCCGTGAAAGTCTTCGTCGAAGGCGAGGCGGCGAATGACAACCCGACCGGGCTGGAGCGAAATACCTTCACCGGGGTCGGTATTTCCATTCCGCTGCCCTTCCGCCAGCGCAATCAGGAGGGCATCGCGCAGGCGAAAATCGATGCCGAAGCCGCCGCCGGTGGGGTGGAGGCCGCGCAGTTCCGCGTCCGAGCCGAGTGCGAAGAGGCCTGGCAGCGCCGCCTCGATTCGTGGAAACTCGCCCGTGAGGCGGGGGGTGAATTGCTCGGCCTCGCTGAGGAGAATCTCACCGGCTTTCGCGAGGCCTACGCCAAGGGCGAGGCCACCCTGACGCAAGTACAAAAAGCGCAGGAGCAGGTCCTCGAACTCCGCTCTGCCGCGACCACATTTCTCGCCGATTACCATCTCGCGGAAGCCCGCGTGCGTTATGTCACCGGGGCGTACCCCGGACTCACTCTTTCCCGACCGTCTGCCAAATGAAGCAATTCTTCTATATCGTTTCGATTCTCAGTCTGCTCTCCTCCGCCAATGCAGAGGAGACCGAAGATGTCATCATCCTCGACGAAGCCGGCGTCCGGAATCTCGGCCTCGAAACAATCGTTGCCGAGGAAACGGATTTTTCTCAAACCGTGCATACTCTCGGCCGCATCGAGGTCGCTCCGGGGACATCGGGCGTCGTGAGCAGTCGCATCGCCGGTCGCCTCGTCGCGCTCATGGTCGCGCCGGGCGATCAGGTCGAGGCCGGCAGCGAGGTCGCGCGGGTCGAAAGTCGACAATCGGGGGATCCGCCTCCGGTGATCGCTCTCAAAGCGCCGGTCCGGGGAATGGTGTCCTCCGTCGCGATCCGGCCGGGCGAATCGGTCGAGCCCGATAGCGCTCTTATGGAAATCATCGATCTCGCCGATGTCCATGCCGTCGCGAGGGTGCCGGAGTATCAGGCGGCGGCGATCGGCGTCGGGAGCAAGGCGGAGATACGGGTCGATGCCTACGCCGGCGAGGTCTTCGAGGGGACCTTGCTGCGGTTCGGCACCACGGCGGATCGCGAGAGCGGCACGATCGATGCCGTCTTCCGTCTCGCCAATCCGGACGGGCACCTGCGCCCGGGAATGAGGGCCGCCTTTTCCATCGTCACGCGGACAAGGGAGAATGTCCTGAGTGTGCCGCGCGAGGCCGTTCAGGGGAGCGGTGCGAACCGCTTTGTCTTCGTGAAGCACTTCGATCTCCCGCACAGCTTCGTCAAGGCACCCGTCGAGGTGGGCGAGAGTAATGACCGCGCCGTCGAGATCCTCAACGGGATTTTCCCCGCCGACGAGGTCGTCACGCGCGGCGCCTATCCGCTCTCCTTCGCCGGGGCAGGGAATATTTCGCTCAAAGAGGCGATGGACGCCGCCCACGGCCACGCCCACAACGAGGACGGTTCAGAGGTCGGTGAGGGCGAGGATCACGGGCACGAAGACAAGGACCACGGCCACGAGGGTGAGCATGAGCATGGGGTAATGAGCATGGCGACGCTCTTCCTCGCGATCACCTCGGGCGTTCTTTTTCTGCTCCTGATTGTTTCGTCCCTCCGGAACCGGAAACTTCAAGCCTCGCTGAAATCATGAAGGATGGCCTCCACTTGAAGCCGGAGAGGGTCGATATGCCACTGGAGGATGTCCCAAAGGACTCCCCAGTCTACGTCGAAATAGTCGTGGACGAGAATGTGCCTCGCCCCCTCGACTTTTTTCCACGGGACATCCGGATGGCTCAACTTGAATTTACTGTCCAGTTTGAAGACAGCTTCTCCAATAATCTCCACGTGCTTCATCAGAAAATACCGGATCACAATATCCGAATCGTAGGCAAGCCGATCCATGGGCAAATGATCGCGGATTTGGTTGCTGAAGTGCAGGATGTCTTCAAGACGGTCGCGAGTCGATCTCATACCGTCAGGGCGTCACGCATGATGCGATCTTTCAAACCCTGTCTCATCGAGGGGTGTTCCGTCAGGAGGTCGATACGACATCCGAGCAAACTCTCCAGCGCTTCTTTGAGCTCGAGGATCTCGTATGGATCGCTTCCAGGAACGCGACGCACGAGAAAGTCGATGTCACTCTCCGGGTGCTCGTCGCCCCGTGCTACTGACCCGAAAAGGCGCAAGTCAGTCATCCCGTGCTTCGCTGCGAGCGAAAGGATGGCGTCCCGATGCTTTAGAACCAATTCACGCTTCGTCATGACTGATGTAGTAACACTTTTCTGAAAAATGCTCAATCAAATGATCATCTGGTCGCTCGGCAATCGGGCGATCGTGCTTTGTCTCGCCGCACTGATCATTGTGCTCGGGATCCGCACCGCGACAGAGCTTCCGGTCGAGGTGCTGCCCGACATGACCAAGCCGACCGTCACCGTTCTGACCGAGGCGGCCGGTCTCGCGCCGGAGGAGGTGGAGACGCTCGTGACGCGACCTCTCGAAAATGCGCTCCTCGGCATAGGCGGACTGGATCGTCTGCGGTCCAACTCGGATGTAGGGCTCTCGCTCGTCTTTGTCGAGTTCGACTGGGGCACCGACATCTACCATGCCAGGCAGCTCGTGCAGGAGCGCCTCAACTCCGCCCGTCTCCCCGCCGACGTTCGGCCCGGCATGACCCCGGTCTCCTCGCTCATGGGCGAGATTCTCCTCGTCGGGCTTCGCTCGACTGACGGAGCGATCTCCCCGATGGATCTTCGCAGCTTTGCCGAGTTGACCGTGGCGCGACGCCTCCAGAGCATCCGGGGTGTCGCCGAAGTCCTCGCGATCGGCGGCGGGGTGAAACAACTCCAGGTCGAGCCCGATCCCCGTCGTCTCCAGGCCGAGGGCGTGACGCTC
>JBDNIL010000256.1:0-5251 GCA_041688355.1 Verrucomicrobiales bacterium
AAGGGAGAAGTCATCGGGGTCGCCGGGGTCGACGTGGAGTTGGCTTCCCTGAGTGAGCAGATCTCCAGGGTGCGACCTTACGGTGATGGCCGCGCCTTTCTCCTGAGCAGCGAGGGGCTCATCGTCGCCCATTCCGATCCCAAAATGGCGGGGCAAAAAATGTCGGCGGCAGGCATCGACGAAGTTCATCTGGGAAAGATCTCGCAGGGAGAAGAGTTCGATGAAATCCGTCCCGACCCGACCACGGGGGAGTCGGTCTGGTATACCTTCACTCCGGTGGCGATCGGCGATACGGGGACTTCGTGGACGATGGTGCAGGTGGTGCCCACCGAATTGATCATGGACCGGGCCGAATCGATCACCCGGTGGACCTCCCTGATCGCGGTGCTCTCCATCGCCGTACTCTTTGCGGTGCTCATCCTCTTCGTGCGCTCAGTGGTGCGGCCCCTGCACGAATCCAACCAGACCGTGAGAGTGCTGCTCGACTCGATGGCGGACGGTGTCGTGATGCATGACGAGAACGGAATCATCCGCAGCTGCAACCAACGCTTCCCCGATCTGCTCGGCGTCAGTCCCGGGTCCATCGAAGGCAGGCCGATGCCGGATCTCCTCCGTCGTTATGGAGCGACTCCTCTGTATGAAAACCTGCCCGATGAGAAGAACGATACCGGGTCCACCGAACAGGGCGCCCTCACGAACGAGACGGGCAGAACCTTTCCCGTCGAGATCAACGCAAGGCGAGTCCGGGTCTCCGGCGAGACTTACTTTCTGACCACGATCCGTGATATCAGTATCCGTGCGGATCACGAGAAAAAGCTCAGGGATACGATGCTGCGCATCCGTCGCCAGGAGAAGGCCGTCCTCCAACTCGCTCTGCACACACCCGCGGGAAATGACCTTAAAGCGATCTTCCACCACACGTCGGAGCTCGCGGCACGAACTCTCAATACCGCTCGCGTCAGCATCTGGACAGGCTACGAGGCCGACGGCAGGCTCACCTGCGTGGACCTGTTCGACGCCGCGACCGGTGAGCATAGTTCCGGAGCCGAGATCTACGCCGACGATTTCCCGGACTACTTTAAGGCCATCTCCACCGGACGATGCATCTATGCGCATGATGCGCAGAGCGATCCACTCCCCCGCGCCTTTAATGAAATCCTCCTCAAGCCGCACGGCATCACCTCAATGCTGGATTCTGTGATCCGCGTCTCCGGTTCGCTCGAGGGCCTCATTTGCTTCGAGCACACCGGACCCGCCCGCATCTGGACAGAAGATGAAGTCAGCTTCGCCTCCCAGGTCGCCGACCAAATCGCCAAAGCCATCGTCCACGCGAGGATGAAAGAGGAGGAGGAACATCGCCGCAAACTCGAGACCCAGTTCCAGCAGACTCAGAAGCTGGAGAGTCTCGGCATCATGGCCGGAGGCATCGCGCACGATTTCAACAACCTCCTCCTCACCATCATCGGCAATCTCGAGATGAGCCTCGCCGAGATCCCCGACGACACCCCTGCCCGCCAGAGTCTCGAAGAGTCGCGCAAGGCTTCGCTGCTCGCCGCCGATCTTTGCGGGCAGATGCTCGCCTACTCCGGAAAAGGTCATTTTATCATCAATCCGATCAGCCTCGCCGATGCAGCCAGAGAGATGACCGCGCTGCTCGAGTCCTCGATCACAAAGCGTGCCGACCTGCGGCTCAACTGTCCCGCTGAGCTGCCGCTGGTCATGGGAGACTCGGCCCAGCTGAGGCAGATCATCCTCAATCTCATCCTCAATGCGGCAGATGCAGTGACCGGCCCCGGCGGCTTCATCGACATCCGTCTCGGCACCGTGGAATGCGACAGCGTTTTCTTCGAGGAGACGATGCTGAAAGATCCGCTTACTCCGGGGACCTACGTCGAGCTGGAGGTGCGCGACAACGGCTGTGGCATGGACGAGCAGACCCGGCTACGTATTTTCGACCCCTTTTTCACCACGAAATTCACCGGCCGCGGACTCGGGCTCGCTGCTGTCCTCGGCATCGTGCGTGGTCACCGCGGGGCCATTCTAATCGACAGCGAACTTGGGAAGGGGACGGGCTTCCGCCTCCTCCTCCTCCTCCCCGTCGCCACCGCCGCGACGATGGAACAATCGCCCACCACCCGGCGAGCCCCCGGGACTGCCCCGATTTCTCCCACTTTGCAGAGAGACGTCACCGTCCTCCTCGTCGATGACGACGACGGCGTGCGCACCACGATCTCGCGACAGCTGATGCGACTCGGCTTTCACGTCATCCCGGCGGCCGACGGCTTCGAGGCGGTGGAACTCGTCGAGCGCAGCCTCTCCCCGGGGGACAGGGAATCGCACAATTCCATCGATCTCGTCCTTCTCGATCTCACGATGCCCCAGATGGACGGCGCCGAGACTTTTGAGAAGCTGCATGCCCTGTCGCCGGATCTCCCCGTGGTTCTTTGCAGCGGTTACTCCGACGAGGAGCTGCGCTCCCGCTTCGAGGGCAAAGCCATCGCCGGCTACCTTTGCAAGCCATTCGAACTCCGGTCCCTCAAAACGGCGGTGAAAGAGGCGCTCGATCCCTCGAGGGGCGACACCTCAGGTGAGCGGGAGCTCTGCGTCCTGGCGGGCTGACGATGGAGCGCGGCGAACGATGGAGAGGGATAAAAGCTTCCGTCTTCACGTCCTTCCTTTTCCCGGCACTTCCGTGCAGGCTGTCTCCATGGCTGCACGGAAAGAGAAACTCAGGTTCGCCGGGATCGGTTGTCGCAACATGGGGTGGAAGGATGTCTCCACCATCGGCACCCACCCGCAGGTCGAGATGGTCGCGTTTTGCGATGTCGATTCGCGGCATCTCGACTACGCGGAACGGGACTGGCCGGGGCGACCGAAGTTCTCTGACTTTCGTGACATGTTCGACAAGCTCGATGGCAAAATCGACGCAGTAAATGTCTCGGTGCCGGATCACTCGCACGCCGTCATCACGCAAGAGGCGCTGCGGCGCGGGCTCCACGTCTATTGCCAGAAGCCGCTCACTCACACCGTGTGGGAAGCGAGGCAGATGGCGCGACTCGCGGCGAAGTCGGGCTGTGTCACCCGCATGGGCAACCAGATCCACTCCGAGCCGCAATACCGCATGGCGAAGATCCTCATTCAGGAGGAAAAGAAAATCGGGAAGGTGAAGGAAGTCCACACCTGGATCGCCGCAACCGGCCACGGGCGCTCCGGCCTGCTCGAGCCGCCTGCGCAATCCGCTCCGGTCCCGCCGGAACTCAACTGGGAAAGCTGGGTCGGGCCCGCGCCCTTTCGGGAGTATGGCGGTGAACGCGTCTACCATCCCTTCACCTGGCGTGACTGGCAGGATTTCGGATCCGGCTCGATCGGGGACAACGGATGCCACCTCCTCGATCCGCTATACACCGCGCTCAACCTAACCCACCCGCTCTCGGTCACGGCGGAGCACTCGGGGATGAACGACCAGGTCTGGCCCTTTCGCGAGACCATCGTCTACGAGTATCCCGGCAACGTCTGGACAGAGTCTGACGCGCTCCGCATCACCTGGTACGACGGCGGCATGATGCCGAAGCTGAAGATCGCCGGGGTGCCCGCCGCCGCATCGCTCGAGACGCCTGCCTCGCTCCTCGTCGGGACCGAGGGCTGCCTCCTCATCCCTCACTGGGGCACGCCGAAGCTTTATCCTGAAAAAGATTTTGCCGACTACACGCTGCCCGATCCGGGACCGGCTCATCACTGGCATGACTGGGTCGACGCCTGCCTCGACGGAAATACCGGCCTCTCGGACAACTTTGCCTACGCGGGTCCTCTTACCGAGGCAGTCCAGCTCGGTAACATCGCGGTGCGTTTTCCCCGTCAAAGATTGGAATGGGATCACGCCAGCCTCAAAGTGACGAATCTCGCCGCCGCCAATGAATGGATCACGAAGTCCTACCGACCGGGCTGGGAAGTGGATGAGGTCGCGACCTGATGCTTTTCCCGGGCACCTGCTCTCGAAGGCCAAACGCTCCGGGCCTGCGGCATCGTCTGCGTCTGCGTCTGCGTTCGCATCCCCGAGCGGCCCGGCGCGATGCTGCGACTCCTCGACACCGGTTTCGCGGGGATCGACATCATTGATTTCCAATACGGAAAGACCGACGGCGAGGAAGCCTGGCCGGTCTTCACTCTCGCGACCGACGATGCCGCTCTCCTCGCGGCGGTGCCGCAGCATCTCGAGGCCGCCGGATTCCCCTGGGAGGATCTCACCGGAGCGATCGACGTCGATTTCCGCGCCATCCCGCTGCGGGGCGATCTACTGGGCTATCCCGCCTTCCTCCGCCTCGACTTCTACGAGCGGCCCGGGGCGCTCCACGACTTCCTCGCCAGCCACGTCGCGGGAGACGCGAGCCCCTGCTACTTCAACTACCGCCAATCGGGTGAACGCATCGGCCGAGCCCTCATCGGGCTCGACTTTCTCTCCACCGGCGAACGCGACGGCGTCCTCGCTGCGATCCCGCGGCAGGGCGACGGCTACCGACTCTGCGAGCCGGTGGACGATGCGACGAGGCAAAGAATGGGGGCCTCCTGAGAGGTGGCAAGGTTTCCCGGGATTTTTCTGTTCCATGAAGCCATATCGGGCCATTGCGACGACGCACGGGCTGGGTTACGGATCGAGCAGATGAAACCCCCTTTCTTCCCCGGCCTGACCCCCGTCAAGGCCGCCATTCTCATTTGTGCCCTCGCGGCCCAGTCGGTTTTGCCTGGCCTGCGGGCGGGAGACCGTATCAAGATCAATAACACGAACAATCTCAATCTCGCCGGGAGCTGGTCCATAGGAGTCCCTGACCGGAGCAATATGGCCGTGTGGACCAACGCCGTGCTCGGGGCCAACACCTCGCTGCTCGGGGGAAATGTCACCTGGCAGGGCATCCGCATCGCCAATCCGGGCGGGCTCGTCACGATCAGTCCGGGTAACACTCTCACGCTCTGGGCCGGTCAGGCGGGCGTCAGCATCGACATGAGCGCGGCCACGCAGGATCTCACGATCCAGTCAGGGCTCACGATTCAGTCGGCCGTCGGTCAGCTCTGGAACATCGCGGCGGGGCGAACCCTCACGCTCAATACGGGTCTTTTCACGAGGGGCGCCGGAGCCACCCTGAATATCCAGGGCGCCGGCAGTGTCATCACAACGAACATTGTTAACGACCCGCTTAGCGGCCTCATCGGGACCTGGGCCACGATCGGCACGGGGACCGCGACGCGCTTCGCGACC
>JBDNIL010000257.1:0-13719 GCA_041688355.1 Verrucomicrobiales bacterium
CGGTCTTCCAGCCGAGGATCTCTTTTGTGCTCCCGGGGGCGGGCAACACGTCCTGACAAAACGCTCCCATTCAACCCCCGCACCCCACCCCTGCGGCTGAAGCCGCAGCAACTTTCTCCCTGAGGGCCCCGCTCCCGCCCCGCGAAACCACCTCAACCGCCGTCCGAGGGGTCAGTCCCGTCCGAGGGGTCCTAGAATTTAGAATTTTACGGTCCTTCACGGCCCATTTCCGTCGCCGCATGACCCGAGCGCCAGCGACGCCAGCAACGCGAGCCAGAGGGTCCGGCAAGACCGCGTGAGGCCTGAGAACGAGAAGTCGAAGCAAGAACGAAAGTGGGAGCAGGAGTGGCGCAGATTCTAAATTCTAGGAGTCTCGTTCACGGAGCGAAGATCAGTTTTCAGGAGAATATCATTGACTCCCCCTGCTAGATCGGGCGATTCTAACCCGCGATGGCTCTGACCTTCCCCTACCTCCCCCTGAACCCCCTCCCTCCCCGGCCCAAGGGTGGCAAGGATGCGGAAGGGATGAAAAAGCAAATTCCTAGCAATAATACTTCGACGACATTCGGCTCTATGCAAAGCCGTGAGGCCTCGTGTGGTTTCACCACGCGAGTATTCCCGCCACTGAAGCCATGAAAACAGACTTCGGCGTCATCGTCATTGGCGGAGGAGGGAGCGGGCTGGCCGCGGCGGTGAGCGCCAGCGAAAACGGGCTTGAGGTGCTGGTGCGGGAGAAGCGTCCCGAATGCGGCACCACCACCGGAATCGCCGTGGGATCGTTCACCGGATGCGCAACGAGTTGGCAGCGCTCTCATGGCGTCGAAGACAGCGTCGCGGCCCACCTCGAAGATGTCGCGAAGTTCGCCACGCCCGAACTCGAGGCGCGGAACAATGAAGCCCTGCGCCGTCTTTCTCTTTGCGAGTCGGCCGCCACTCTGGACTGGCTTCACGGCATGGGCATCGCGTTTCAGGGACACAACCCCGAGCCGCCGAACCGTGTCCCGCGCATGCACAACGTGGTGCCCGGAGCGCGGGCCTACATCGCCACCCTGCAAACGCGCCTCCTCCGCCTCGGCGGCGGATCTCGTGCGACAGTCCCGTGGAAAAACTGCTGCGGGACGAGAGCGGACGCGTCGTTGGGGCGCGGGCGAAGACGACGGAGGGTGTCCTCGATTTTTTTGCCGGGCGCGGAGTTGTCCTCGCGGCGGGAGATTATGCGAACTCTTCGGAGATCATTTCGAAACACAAGCACCCGCGTTTTGCCGCGATCGAGGGAATCAATCCCCACGCCACCGGTGACGGGCACCGCCTCGCGGAGGAGGCGGGAGCGGAGCTGATCAACATGGATGTCACCTACGCTCCCGAGATCCGCTTCGTCGCTCCCAAGAAAAAGACTCCGCTGCAACTCCTCCCGACGAGCGGACCACTCGCCCGGGTCATGGGCTGGTGTGTTCCTCTCGTGCCGAAATTCGTGCTTCACGGAATCATCAAGCGGCTCCTCGTGATGTGGCAGCACCCGGAGGACGCCCCCTTTCAAGACGGAGCCATTCTCCTCAATCGCGAGGGCAGGCGATTCTGCGATGAGCGGGTCTGGCCGGACCGCGAAATCGCGATCGCGGCTCAGCCGGACAAGATTTGCTTTCTCCTCCTCGATCGCAGGCTCCTTGATCGGTATTCCCGATGGCCTCATTTCATTTCCACGGCACCGCGCATCGCTTATGCCTACGTCGCGGACTATGAAAAACTTCGTCCCGATGTCACGACCCGCGGGGACACTCTTGCTGAAGTGACCTCCGCGCGCGGTCTTCCCGTCGAGGCGGTCGAGGCAACCGTTGCGGAGTACAATCGCGACGCGGAAGTTCCCCTCGAAGGCGGGCTCCGGGTGCTGCTCGGCCCGGCAAAAGCCTACTTCACCACGACCGAGGGCAGTCCCGCGATGGACGAATCCCTGCGCGTCCTCGACGCAGAGCGTCAGCCCATCGCGGGTCTTTACGCCGTCGGCCAGAACGGGATCGGAGGCCAGATCCTCTGGGGCCACGGCCTCAAGAACGGCTGGGCGATTACGAGTGGTCGACTCGTCGGGAAGGTTCTTGCCCGATCTGAATCATGAAAAAAATAGCCCTCCCGATTTTCGCCGCGCGAGTCCTCTCCGTGCTTTGCCTCTCTTTACTGACAATGGATGCAGAAGCTCAGGAAGCGGACACAACCGCCCGCCCCCCACAGGAAAAGAAAGATAGGATCCTTTTCAAGGAACCTCTCCGCTACGGCGGCTGGCCCGCCAATCATGGAATCTGGGCTTGGGAGAACGAGATCGTTGTCGGATTCACGGCAGGCTGGTACAAATCCGACGCTGTCGGTCATGCCATTGACTTCGCCAAGCCCCTCGGGAAATGGCAGGCCCGGAGTCTCGATGGGGGCGAGACCTGGGAACTCGAAACGCCTTTTCCCGAGTCCAGGAAGGGTGCCGTGCCCGAATCACAGCCCCTGAGCGAAGCCCTCGATTTCACCTCGCCGGATTTCGCCCTGATGTTTCAGCACGCCAGCATCCATGTCGGCCCCTCGTGGTTTTATGCCTCAAAGGATCGCTGCCGTAACTGGAGCGGGCCCCATGCCTTCGCCGTCGAGGGAGTCGAGGGCATCGCCGCCCGCACCGACTACCTCGTCCTCGGCCAGAGGGAATGCCTCATGTTCGGAAGCGCCGCCAAGGAAGACGGCAAGGAAGGGCGCGTCTTTTGCGCCCGCACCGGCGATGGCGGCCTGACCTGGCAACTGGTCTCGCTCATCGGCGAAGAACCGGAAGGCTATGCCATCATGCCCTCTTCGCTGCGTCTGGAGGGCGACACGATCCTGACCACGATTCGGCGGCGCGACCCTGACAAACCTGCCTTTATCGAGGCCTGGCGCAGCGAGGATCTCGGGGCGAGCTGGAAACTCCTCGGCATTCCCGCCCCGGGAATAGGATCCGGCAATCCGCCCAGTCTTGTCACCCTTGCCGATGGACGGCTTTGTCTCACCTACGGCTACCGTGCCAGACCCAATGGAATCCGGGCGCGAATCAGTGAGGACGAGGGCCTCACCTGGGGACCGGAGATCGTGCTCCGCGACGACGCTCCGAGCGGCGACATCGGTTACCCACGCAGCGTCGTACGGCCCGACGGATCCGTCGTTACGGCCTACTATTTCAACGGGCCCGAACACGAAGACCGCGCCATCGAGGCCACTATCTGGAGACCGTAACTTTCACCGACTGCGCGACATCCACACCGTGAAATTTCTTTTCGAAGACAAGGGCCGAAAGATTCCACACCCATCATCTCCCTCCGAATGATACGAGTGCTCCTTCTCCAGGTTCTGGGTTTTGCCCCTGGTTCTGTTCATTCCGGATTCGCCTCCCCCTGAACCCCCTCCTTCCCCGGCCCAAGGGCGGCAAGGATGCGGAAGGGATGCGGAAGGGATGAAAAAGCAAATTCCTAACAATTCGAGATGAAGACGAATAATCTTGCCGCCTACGAGGAAGATATCGTCGATCTTTTGATGAAAGACTTGGGTAGGGGAGCAACGATGGCCGACCGCGTTACAGAAACTTAAACGCAATTCCGGATTGGACCCGCACGGAACGGCGCTGCATCGTTCCTCCATGATCCGGTTTCTTCTCCTCTACGCGCTAACTGTTTCTCTCTCGATTGTAGGTGCCGCCGAGCCGGTCTTCAAAGTTTTGCCACCCGATCAAATCGCGTTCAATTACCCTGACCCGCCGAGCGAGGGCAAAGCAGACTTTTTCTCTATCGCGGAGAATGGCGAAGCTCGCTGCGTCGTCGTTCTTCCGAAGGATCCCGAAAAGTCCTTCCGTGCGGCAGCGTCGGAATTCACCGCCTATCTGAAACTTGCGACCGGAGCCGGTATCCAGATGATCGAGGACGGGGGCGCCATTCCCGAGGGCCTGGGTGCAATCCACGTGGGCGAGACATCCGTCGCAAAATCCATCCCGCTCGATTTGCCGGAACTCGAATACGGTGACGAACGTTTTCCCAACCGGCGCGGATTTTTGGTGAAAACGCTGAATCCCCAAACGCTCGTCATCCGCGGCTACGACGACGAGGCAACCGAGCACGGACTGGTCGGATTTTTGAAACGCTACGCCGGTATCCGTCAATACTGGCACGGCGCTCCCGATGGAATGGGAAATGTGATTCCCGATCAGCCTTCTCTTTCGATCCCCGAAGTGGAATGGCGCGACTGGCCCTACTTCGCGAGTTTCCAGATGTCGCTGCGGTCGTTCGGGAAACGTCCCTACCTCGACTTCTATCGGAGAAACGCGGCGCTTCCTTGTGGCGAAAATTACAACCAGTGGCTCCCGCCGAGCCGCTGGGTCGAGTCGCATCCGGAATACTACGCGCTCGTCAATGGGAAGCGACTGAAGCCGAAGGACAGCGATGGAAACAAGGGCTGGCAACCTTGCGTTTCCAATCCCGACGTTCCCCGCGTCATGGCCGGAGCCGTGATCGAGCATTTCCGCGGGAATCCTGAAATCGCCGGGATCAATGTAGCGATCAACGATGGGGGAGGCGACTGCATGTGCGCGGACTGCAGGGCGCTCGATGCACCGGACGCGGACTATTCGAGGAACGAGGGCATCTCCGACCGCTACGTTTATCTGACCAACAAAATCTGCGAAATTGTCGGCGAGGAATTTCCCGACAAGTGGATCGTTTATCTCGCTTACGCCGCTGCTCAGTCCGCGCCGAGCACCATCGTTCCCCATCCACGGATGCTGCCGGTGACGACGACGGGCAGCACATTCGAACGCGTAGACGAGTGGGTGAAATCCGGAGCCTCGCACATCGGCATCTACGCACATCATCTCGACACATTCGCGATCATGCCGAAGATGGATGTCTACCAGCAGGCCAAGCGGATTCGCTACGCAGTCGGTTCCGGAAAAGCGCGTACCTACTATATGGAATGCCACACGCAGTGGCCATTTGCCGACGTCATTCCCTACGTCACAGCCGAGCTATTGTGGGACCCGCGCACGGACGTGGATCAACTGCTCGACGAATATTTCAGCAGTTTCTATGGCGAGGCGGAGGCACCGATGCGGGACTACTATTCCGTGCTGACCGAAGGCTACAACCGCTGGCTCGGGGAGAAAGGGCGGCCTCATTCATTCGGGCGGGACCTTAGTTCCTACGCCTACAACAAGAGCCTCGACCAATTCCGCGTCCTATCGCCGGACGAAGCTTCGCGAGCCGTGCAAGCACTCGAAAGAGCGACGGATTCTGCCAAAGCCGACACTCTCGCAGCAAACCGAATTGAAATAATCCGCGCCGCGTTCCAATTGCAAAAACTCGCCGTCGACCGCGGATGGGCCGCATTCCGGCTCCGGGACGAAGCCCCGCGAACGGAGGCAGAAGCCCGCGAACGAATCGCCGATGCACGTCTGATCTACGAGCGCAGCGGTGAAGCCGAGAAGTATATCGAAAACGTCCTCGAACAGCCGCCATTCGACCAATGGCAGCTTTTCCGCAACATGTCCAAGCCACTCGCTCGCTATGCCGAACTGAAATCCGGCGAGCCCGATTCCGAAATTCGCTCCATCGTCAGCCTCGGATTGCACAACACGGCGGAATTTCTTCGCAGCGAAATGGGCAGCGAAGCAGCAGCTGCATGGTGGCAAGCGGAGGCGGAAAACGAAGGCGTTCCGGAACTGAAGACCGCTTTCACCTCCGCTGGCGAACGCTCGCTCGAACCGCCAGCCACCAACCTGCTCGCCGATCCCGGGTTCGAGGAATTCACCGATGTTCCGCCGAATGCTTCGGGAGAAATCGTCCTCGACGAGTCCAAAGTCCGCGAGGCCGGAGTCCATCACACGTTTCCCGACCGCACGCCTTACCGGATCGCAATTTCGACTGAAGAAGTGCATTCCGGAAAACACTCGCTCATGCTGGAGCATTGCAGTCAAGCTCGCTTTTCCAAGCACGTGAGCGTGGAGCCGAACACTGCCTATCGCGCAGGATTGTGGTTTCGTCACGATGAAGGAACGACCAGTCCCTACACATTTTCCGTCGACGCCCGCATGAAAGACGGCAGCTTCCAAATGCTCTCCACTTTCACGATTCCTGCCGAGCCGAACGAATGGAAACAGTTCGTCTCCGATGTCAAAACACCGCCCGGCGTGTCGACCATCTTCGTGCGTCTCCATGCCCAGAATCAGGCCGCTGGAACGCGGTGCTGGATCGACGACGTGATGCTGTCGAAGTAAAGAAATGCTCCGACCTAACAGGGTTGAATGCATGCCCAAACCCTGTTGGGTCGAAGAGTGTGCCGCTGGCGCGGTGGTATTTTAAAGGCAGGTGAAGCCCCCGCCCTGCATTTCTACTTCCGCAGTCGTCTCCTGTAGGACGGCCGCGTCGGCTGCTGATACAATATTCCGGCGAATGTCGCTGATTCTCTTTCATCACGGTTAGACCTGCTTTATTCTCGCCGAACTGGACGGAATAGCGGAAAAGATCGACAGCGAACGATTCGGAAAAGCAACCCGCTGGGAAGCCGTGCGTGCTGACTCTTCCGACAACCGCGACTGGCTGGCCGATGCTCCGGTCTGCTCTCTCTTGGAAGTCCAGTGAACCCCCTCCTTCCCCGGCCCAAGGGTGACAAGGATGCGGAAGGGATGAAAAAGCAAATTCCTAGCAATAATCAGGAGGACCCGGGGGAGCCCTGCGACGTCCGTGACCGGCAGCATTGCGGGATTGGGCGCTTTCTTCTGCACGGGCGCTTTCGCGGGAGCCTCCTCCGCAACCACGCCCGCGAGGCCGGTGAAAAACAGGGCGCGGAGGACAGGGACGCTCCGATAGAATATTGGACTGGTAATCATGGGTGATGAGATCGAAGCGTGTTTGCGGTTTTCAACCGGCCTGAAGAGGCGTAAAAAGAGGTAAATTTGCGCAAATGCCTTCGACAAGACCGGAACAAGGCCTCTCTCCCGCTTTCTTCCCTTCTTGTCGCTCCCCGTCGCGTCGAATTTAGATGGATGGAGCCAAAGGAAATTAAATGTTTGGAATTTGGCGACAACTTCATCGGCCCGTGTAAGATGGTGCCCGTAATTTTTAGAACCAAACTATGACCACACCAGCCAACATCACAGTAGCTCACGGCGACGGCATCGGCCCGGAAATCATGGCCGCCACCCTGCACATCATCAAGGAAGCCGGCGCCAGCCTGAATATTGAAACCATCGAGATCGGTGAGAAGGAATATCTGCGCGGCAACTCCGCCGGCATTGATCCTTCCGCGTGGGAATCGCTTCGCCGCACCAAGGTATTTTTGAAGGCTCCGATCACGACACCGCAGGGTGGCGGGTTCAAGAGCCTCAACGTCACGACGCGTAAGGCGCTCGGCCTTTACGCGAACGTCCGTCCCTGCGTCTCGTATCATCCCTACGTGGGCACGAAGCATCCGAAGATGGACGTGGTCATCGTGCGTGAAAACGAGGAGGATGTTTATGGCGGCATCGAGCACCGCCAGACCATTGACGTGATGCAGTGCCTCAAGCTCATCTCTCGTCCCGGCACGGAAAAGATCGTCCAATACGCTTTCGACTACGCGCGCCGCAACGGCCGCAAGAAAGTCACCTGCTTCACGAAGGACAATATCATGAAGCTGACCGATGGCCTCTTTCACAAGGTTTTCGACGAAATCGGCGAGCATTATCCCGACATCGAAAAGGAACACTGGATCGTCGACATCGGCGCGGCGAAGCTCGCCGACACACCCGAAATTTTTGACGTCGTCGTCATGCCGAACCTTTACGGCGATATTCTTTCCGACGTCGCCGCGCAGATTGCCGGCTCGGTTGGCCTCGCAGGCTCCGCGAACATCGGCACCGAGGCCGCCATGTTCGAAGCCATTCACGGCTCCGCGCCGCGTCGCGCTGGACAAAACCTCGCGAATCCGTCGGGACTTTTCCTCGGCTCGATTCTGATGCTCGTTCACCTCGGCCAATACGAGGCCGCCGAGCGGGCGCACAACGCGTGGCTCAAGACGATCGAGGACGGCGTCCACACCTACGACATTTTCAAGGACGGCGTGAGCAAGGAAAAAGTGGGCACGAAGGAATTCGCTGAGGCCGTCGTCGCGCGCCTCGGGCAGACCCCGGAAAAGCTCAAGGTCGCCAGCTACGCCGCTGCCGCCGGAATGCCTGAAATCGTTGCCCCGACCTACGTTCGCGCCACCGAGAAAAAGGAGCTGACCGGCGTGGATGTGTTCATCGAGTTCCTCGGTCGCCCGAACGAACTTGCCGGGAAATTACAAGTGTTCGAAGACGACGGTCTGAAGCTGGAAATGCTCTCGAACCGCGGCATGGCGGTCTGGCCGAAAGGACACGCGGAAACCTTCTGCGTGGACGTGTATCGCTGCCGCTTCAACCTGCCGATCGCCGCGCCGAAACCGCTTGCTCACAAAGCAGTCATCTCGCTGCTCGAGCGCGTCACGGACGGCGGCCTCGAGTTCGTGAAAATGGAGTTGCTCTACAACTTCGACGGCACTCCCGGCTATTCGCTCGGCCAGGGGCAGTAAATCGCCGCTGCAAATTGATTACCAACGCTCAACGGGCGGACCGACAAGGTTCGCCCGTTTTGCTTTTGCGAGTCGCTGTTTCGTTAAATTCGCGAGAGGGGCAAAATCACCCTACACGACAAAAATCGGAGATTTAACCTGTTAACAATAAGTCATTTACATCAATACACTTCTTGACATTGGGTGTCTGCGGCTGTTTTCCATGCTAAATGCCTCTCTCATTGACCGTCTCCGCTCCGCCCTCCCTTGGAAAAACGCCCGGCTCGAATGCCTCGGGTACCTCATCGTTTCGATCCTGCGCAACCGCACCGTCAACCTCGTCAAGCTCTCTTAGGGGTGGCAAGAATGCGGAAGGGATGAAAAAGCAAATTCCTAGCGATGGAGGAAAAAGCAAATTCCTAGCAATACGAGTTCGTCGACAACGGTCACTCGCCCTGCGACCTCTACGCCCGTGAAGGCCGCCGCATCCTGGGCGACTTCGTGATGACGCAGCGCGACCTTTTTAAGGACATCGTCAAGCCCGACTCCATCGCCCTCGGCTGCTTCCCGGTGGACTCGCATGTCGTGCGCCGCCTCGCCACTCCAGATGGAAAGGAGGTCGTCAACGAAGGCGGCTTTCTCGTCATCCCGCCTATCTATGAGATCCAGTATCGTGCCCTCGTGCCGAAGGCCGCCGAGTGCGACAACCTCCTCGTCACCAGCGCCCTCAGCAGCTCCCGCGTGGCTTGCAACTCCCTCCGTGTCGAGCCCACCTGGATGATGCTCGGCGAGGCCGCCGGCATCGCCGCCGCGATGGCGCAGAAAGACAAAAAAACCGTGCAGCGAGTCAATGTCTCCGGGCTGCAAAAACGTTTGCAGGAAGCCGGCGTTCCGTTCAAGAACCATGAAGGTTCACTCGCCCTCTTTTCCGCCCTGCTGGAATCGCTCACGCAGTTTGCCGCCCCCGTCGGCTCCGGCCCCCGGGGTGAGTTGGGAGTGGAGGGGGTGAAACGCAAATCCCGAGCAGGTGGCGGGGTTGACAAAGTAAATTCCGAGCAGAGCATTGCCCCTTGAATTGGTGACCGTCCGCGGTTTGCTTGAGGAGGAATAAGATGAAAAAACAACTGGCTCTGACATTTCTGTTCCTGGCGCTTTTTATCGGCAAGGCGCTCGGATGGGGCAGCGGACATGACGATCAGACGCGATTGATGTTCGAGATGTTGCCAAGCGAGATTCAGGCGATCCTGTCCGAAGAGCAGCGCGACGAACTGATCCGGCATTACTCGCACTTCCCCGACTCGGGCGGCGATCTCGACCCCGGAAAGATCGGTGAAAAAGGCTATGCGTTCGCTGTCGGGCACGACGTCAAGGGTGTCTACGGCTTTCATGGCTCGAAGGGCAAGGCCACTGCGTTCGTCCTTCTCACCCGCGCGTTCGCCGGGAACGACCCGGACCTTGCCGCGCTCTGGATGGGCACGATCGTGCACAGTATCGGCGACGAAGCCGCCTGCAACCACGACCCGCTGGTCAGTTACATCACTTACGCCTTCAAAGCATATGGCATTCCCATGGAGATGGGAACCGGGCTGGATTATTCCGACGTGGCGAAAACCGAAGAAGGCAAGGCCGTCGTTGCCGAATTGGCGAAAAATTTCAAGCCCGCCATTATATCCGAAAACCCGGAGGAGGCGCTTCGCTACCTGCTCATGTCCGAGGCCGAAGGCAATGCGTTCATGACCAGCCGGGGTGCCACGATCGCCGCCGCTTATAAACCCGCAGCATCGGAGCAAACGGTAGCCGAAGCACGGCGGGCGCTGGCCGAACTGGGGCAATACGGCGCGGAGCGGGCCGCCAACGTGATCCTTACCGCCTGGCACTACGCGAAGCAGGGAAAGGCCGCCACGCTCGACTTCGACGAGGAATTGCTGAAAAAAGCGGAGGAGGCGGAAAAGGCCTTCATCGCCGCACGGTCGTTGTCGAGCGACTCGATATTCACGGGTCTGCTCGACGGCGCGCAATCCGGTCCCGCCGTGGGCGTGCTCATAGAACCGTCGCAGAAAATGAACCGGAGCTATCTTGGTTTCAGCTCGAAGTATATCTCGGCGGCGGCGATGCGGGCCATGAAAGAAAACGGAATCCCCTGGCGGGCCGTGGACCTGCGTACGATGGACCCGGAGAATCCGCCGACCGTCGCCGATATGCCGGTCATGATGGTCTGCTCCGGCGGGGCGCGTTTGCCCCAACCGGCCTTGGACGCGCTGAAAATCTACGTGAAGGAAGGCGGCAAGCTCCTCTGGATCGGGGGACGGGACAGTGGATTGCTGGGGGATTTATCCAAATCGCTCGCGCCGGCGGACGACGCGGATCTGCCGGTTCTCGGGAAATACGGCGCCGGGAACGACGATACGATAAAGAAAGCATCCATGTTGTTCAAAGGTCCTCTCGCCGCCGCGCTGAGCGCAGAACCTTTTCCGTTCCTGCGAAACCCGAATACGAAGGCAGGCTGGCAAAAACCGTATTGTCCCTACCAGATCGACGTAACCCGACCGAATCTGAAACCGCTGGCGATTCTAAAAGTTGGCGAAAAAACCTTTCCGGTGGCGGCGGCACTGGAAGACGCCGGGGAAACAGCACACGTATTCATCCCCGAATACCTGGTCGCGCCGTTTTTACTGACGCCCGCACTGGAACTTCAGGATGTCTCGATGCCGCTTTTCGATTCCGTGGGAGCCAAGGTGTTCTTATCATGTTTGAAAGCCCTCGATTCGTCATTTGCGGGAAAAAGTCGGTGACGTCGTCGCCTCCCGATGAAAAGCGGTCCCGGCTCGGCGCAGCCGGGCGCCGGGTGCCGGGCGCCGGACGGGGCAGGCAATATTCCTCGTCTTTCTCCAGTAGTCGGCCGTCGCAAACAGGAGGGGGCGAGCGGACGAATTGTCAAGAAATGCTGCTGACCCTGAGATCGACCCAGACAATGCCCCTGCCTCGCGGGGACAGGGGAAAAATCCCCATTGGCTCGTTACGATCACGAGCGAAGACCCCGTTTCACGGACTTGCGCATTCCCCCGAACGCGTCACCCTTTCCCCCATGAAGTTCCCGCTTGCTACCTCCCTCGCCCTCTGGCGAGAGGAGAACGGTCAGTGGCGTTTCCCCGCTTGGCAGTCCTGCCGTCTCCCTGCTGAAACCACTCCCTGAAGCAACATGCCGTCGATTCGTATTCTCCCTCTAGTTTTCGCGGTCTTTCTCGCCGCCACGACCGGCCCCGCGAGCGGCGAGACCCCCGAATCGCGTTTTGCGGAAATGGCACCGGACGAAGTCACTGCCTTCGAGAAAGAGGTGCTGCGCCAGGTCGCCGATCTCGCTTTGATTCCGCCGAACCTGAACACCGCGCCTCTGCCGGAATACGACTACGATCAGCTCGATTTCGCGATGAACGGCGGCATCGCCCGCACCCCCGGCGGGCGGCTCTGGGCGGCCTGGATCGCCGGGTATGACGGCCCCGAAGCCTTTCTCGTGGCAGCGACAAGCGACGACGACGGCGACTCCTGGTCGAAGCCGCGCCTTGTCATCGACAGTCATTCGCCCACTTTGCCGATGGATCGCAGCGTCATCATCGGCAATTTCTGGACCGATCCGCTCGGGCGTCTCTGGATTTTCTTCGATCAGTCCATGCACCATTTCGACGGACGGGGCGGTCTCTGGGCCGCGGTCTGCGACGACCCCGATGCAGACGAGCCGACCTGGTCGGATCCGCGACGAATCTGGCACGGCTCGATGCTGAACAAGCCTACCGTGCTGTCCACCGGAGAGTGGATGCTCCCGGTGCAACTGCTCGTTCATCGCAAGGGCATCGGACCTTTTGTTGACGGAGTCTTTCCCGGACTCGATCCGCTGCGGGGCGCGAATGTCTTTGTTTCGAGCGATCAGGGGGAGACCTGGGAACGTCGCGGCATGGCGAGTTTTCCGAATCCTAGCTGGTTCGAGCACATGATCGTGGAAATGCGCGACGGTTCCCTCTGGATGTTGGCTCGCACCACCGAGGGCATGATGCAGAGTTTTTCCAAAGACGGGGGACGGACATGGTCGGAAGCGACCTTTCCCGAGGGCATCAAACACCCGGCGGCGAGATTTCATGTTCGTCGTCTCGCCTCCGATCGCATCCTCCTGATTAAACATGGGGAAAAACTCGACGTTTTGGAGGGTCGCAGCAAAATCACCGCGTGGCTTTCCGACGACGAGGGGAAAACCTGGCAAGGCGGCTTGATGCTCGACGAGCGCCGCAGCATCTCCTACCCCGACGGTTTCCAGGCTCCCGACGGCACGATCTACCTCACCTACGACCACAATCGCACCACCGACGCGGAGATCTACATGGCCCGCTTCACGGAGGAGGATGTCCTCGCCAAAGAGCTGTCGGGACCAAAGTCACGGCTCAGGATACTCGTGAGCCGGGCGATGAAGGGCAAAGAAAACGCTACGCCTGCACCGTGATTCTCATTTCATCATTCAATCATAAAACTATATCATGTCACACGCTGAAAATACAATCACCGTATCGATCATTTCCATGATCACTTCATTCGCGATGGCACAGGAAACTCTCCCGCCCGTGTGGGAATTATCCAGCAACGAGATTCCTGCAGAACTGCAATCGGGAAATATCGAAAAAGTGGACGGCAACATTGCACTCACGGATGGCGCTGCTTTTGCCATTCCCGCCGCCGCCTTCAAGAACCCTAAAAATTTCACGGTTCAGGTGACGGCATCGATAATTCGCCGGTTATTTATTCGGCTGTAAATTATTTAATTGCTGTATTTTTCGTGTTTTAAACATTTGATTGTAAATACTGTATCTGATTATTAGCCGTCCCTTTGAAATACTGAATGTAGGGTTGGCGTCGTTCTCCGCGGAATCAGGGAGAGGGAACTCCGTTCAAAAGGTCTATGAGCAGTGGCACCGCCTTACCGCGTCGGCCCCCGCCGCCCTCTAGTCCTCGGGCCTGCCTGCGGACAAGATCGAGGAGATCCGGCAGGCGACGACGCGGTAAGGCAAAGAGGGGCTCTCTTGCAAAGATTGGGATTGCCTTCCCGGCACGCGATCGGCTACGATGCCCTCCATGAAGACGCTTCCCCTCCTCGCCTCGCTCGCCGTCCTCGCCACCACCGCC
>JBDNIL010000258.1:0-7943 GCA_041688355.1 Verrucomicrobiales bacterium
AGGAAGGCGGCCCGCGCCAGCGGCGTGGTGCCATCGAAATCCACCGCGCTGCGGCGCTGCCGGATGATGGCACCCGCCGGCAGCAGGCAAGGCACCGGCTGGGGATCGGGCCAGCGTGATCCGGGCGGTGCGGGAGTGGAGTCGGGAGCGGACGGTTGGCTGGTGGCGGCGGCGGCTTCATCAATCAGAGGCCACTCGGTATGTCCTTTGCTGAGCTGATTGGGCTGGCCAAACCACTGGAGCGGAGAATGCGACGCCGGCAAGGGAAAGGGAGGCGGCGGTGGGCTGGTCTGCCGTGCGCGTTTGTCTGCGAGTGGCGCGCCAGCAGGCGGCACAGGCAGGCCGGTCTGGATCCAAACCAGTGCTTCGGGAATCTCGGGTTCGAGTGGTTGCGCCGGCTGATCGAGTCCAAGCAGCCAGGTAATATATTCCGGCGAACTAGTCTGAAGCCGGGCTTTCCAGCCCAGCGTGGCTGCGGAAAAACTCACCGCCGCCAGCGCATGACCAAGGTCGTGTTGGCAATAGCGGAACGCCCGCTCGCCATACTTCCACGCTTCCCGCCACGGAATGGAGGTCAAAGCCAGATAGAATCCTCCTGGAGCCGCCGCTTCTTCCCAGCGACAGCGCAGTTCCAGGGCATGACCACGGCTCAGATAAAATGATAGGCGCCACCGTGCGCGGCGATTCCCTCCACCGGTGGGAGGAGGGCATACGCTTCGGTGGGATGCAGGTTGCCGCTCGATGGATTGATTCTCAGCGCCCACCGGCCTCCGGGGGTCTCCTTCCAAGCGGAAAGTGCCAGTGACAGTTCAAAGAAGAGTCCCAGAGTTTGCCGGGTCAACGCTTGAGCGGTTCTGGGCTGGCCGGAGAAAAGTTCGGCAAATGGCGGAGACTCCTCTTCGCGTGCGAGCGGAAGCTCGACGCGGGGTGCTCCCTGGAATTCCCGGAAGGGATTGGGCTGATCTGCCCACGCGAGGTAGCCGAGGCTGCGCGCGTAGCGATCCAGATGATGTTTGGTTTCCTCATGATAGGCGAACGTTTTTTCGAGCGCGGCATCCCGCTGCGGAGGTGTCATATCAAAATATTTCCTTTGGCGGGGTGCGAACAAAGTCTCAGCCGCCGATGTGCGACATTTCCACTTTGGGCAGGTTCACCGTGGCTTCGGAACGAATCTCGGAGTAGCGGTCGCCGCGCACATGCCAGACCCGGCCAATGGCGCGGGCAAGTTCCTCGTCCGAGGCCCCGCCGCGCACCAGGGCGCGCAAATCAAATCCTTTGATGCCAAATAGACAGGTATAGAGCGAGCCTTCCGGCGACAGACGGGCGCGGGTGCAATCGCGGCAGAAAGCTTGCGTCACGGAGGCAATCACGCCGATCTCGCCGGAGCCGTCACGGTAGCGCCAACGCTTGGCCACCTCGCCGCGATAGTTCGGGGCCGCCGGCTCCAGCGGCAGTTCGGTATCAAGGATGGAGATGATCTCCGCCGCTGAAACCACGTCATCCAGCCGCCAGCCGTTGGTGTGTCCCACATCCATATATTCGATGAAGCGCAAAATGTGGCCCGTGCCTTTGAAGTGGCGCGCCATCGGCACAACGCTGTGCTCGTTCACGCCGCGCTTGACGACCATGTTGATTTTGATGGGCGCAAGGCCCACGGCGGCGGCGGCTTCGATTCCTTCCAGCACCTTTGCCACCGGAAACTCCACGTCGTTCATGGCCTTGAATACGGCATCGTCCAGCGAGTCCAGGCTCACGGTCACGCGGTGCAAGCCCGCGTCTTTGAGCGCCTGCGCCTGCCTCGCGAGCAACGAGCCGTTGGTGGTCAGGGTCAGGTCCACGCCGGGGATTGACGACAGCATGGCGATGAGCTGCTCCAGATTGCGCCGCACCAGCGGCTCGCCGCCGGTAAGGCGAATCTTCTCTGCGCCCAGCGTCACGAACACGCGGGCCAGCCGCGTTATTTCTTCGAAGGTGAGTAACTGCTCGCGCTCAAGGAATTGGAACTCGCCGCCAAAGACTTCCTTGGGCATGCAATAGACGCAGCGGAAGTTGCAGCGGTCGGTCACTGAAATGCGCAGGTCGCGCAAGGGACGGTTGAGCGTGTCGAGCAGCATGACTTTTAGAGGCGGGCCAGATCGTCCTGCGGGTAGATGCCGTGGAATCGCAGGAGTTGAGCGCTGTCCTCGGTGACAGTGCCCGTCGAGTTGTCCTCGATATCCTGGAGGATGTGGCCGCGGAGGGAATTGCTCCCAGCTTTCAGCGCTTCGTTTTTATGTAGCGGTTTGGCCGCCATCGGAGGATTTTTAGGAGGAATGTTCATGAGAGGGTTGAGGTGTGATTTTCGGGAACCGCGTTGATCAAACCACCGCGCAGCACGATGTCCGCCTGTCGTCGGCTCATCGTATGAATCGTATCGTAGCTCTGGCCTTTCGTCTGGTTTTCAACCTTGACGGTGTTGCCATTCCGCAGTGCTCCGCGAACCTCACGGAGGGCCAGGACATCCTCCTGGTCGATCTTCTCCGAATCTTCGGAGTGGACCAGTTGCAGCGGCAGAATTCCGAAGTTGATGAGATTCTGCCAATGGATCCGCGCAAAGCCTTTTGCGAGCACGGCCTTGACCCCGAGATAGCGCGGGGCCAAGGCGGCGTGCTCGCGGCTGGAACCTTGCCCGTAGTTTTCACCACCCACCACGAACGAGCCCCGGTCGCGATGCGGCATGGCGCGGTCGTAGTAGGTCGGATCGATTCCGTTGAAGGTGAATTTGCTGATCTCAGGGATATTGCTGCGGAAAGGGAGCACGCGGGCGTCGGCGGGCAGGATTTCATCGGTCGAGATATCGTCCCCGACTTTCAACAGCACCGGACCTTCCAGTGTATCCGGCAAGGGTTCGAAGGAGGGCAGCGCTTTGATATTCGGGCCTTTTTCCAGGGCCACGTCTTCGCCTTCCTCGGACGGTGGCACGAGCAGGGAAGTGCTGAGGATAATGGTATCGGGTTCGGTGAATTGAGGATACTCGATTCCCAGCGTGCGGGGATCGGTAATCACGCCGGTAAGGGCGGACGCTGCCGCGGTCTCCGGGCTGCACAAATACACCTTGTCTTCGCGGGTCCCAGATCGTCCCGGAAAATTTCTCGGCACGGTGCGCAGGCTGATCCGATCCGTCGCCGGGGCCTGCCCCATCCCGATACAGCCGTTGCACCCCGCTTGATGCACGCGCGCGCCGGCGCGAATGAGCTTTCCGAGGAGCCCGAGTGAAGCCAGGTTTTCGAGGATTTGCCGCGAGGTCGGATTGATGTCGAAGGAAATCCGTTGATGCACCTGTTTGCCATCAACCATCGCGGCGGGCACGGCAAAATCCCGGAGGCCCGGATTGGCCGACGAGCCGATGTAACTTTGGTAGATTTCCCGGCCAGCTACCTCCCGCACCGGCACCACCTTGCCAGGGCTGCTCGGACACGCAATGAGCGGCTCCAGTTCCGCCAGATTGATGGCTTCGTGTTCGTCATATTCGGCGCCAGCATCCGCGACGATTTCCATCCAATCTTTTTCCCGCCCCTGCGATTTAAGAAAGGCCCGAACTGCTGTGTCGGAGGGAAAAACCGAGGTAGTAGCACCCAATTCCGCGCCCATATTGGCAATAACGTGCCGGTCCATGGCGGTTAGGTTCTCCAGTCCTGGGCCATAGTATTCGATGACTTTTCCAACCCCTCCATCCACATCGTGACGACGGAGCATTTCAAGGATGACGTCCTTGGCGCTGACCCAAGCGGGCAGTTTGCCGGTCAATTTTACGCCCCAGACTTTGGGCATTCGCACCTGCAACGGTTGGCCCGCCATGGCCAGGGCCACTTCCAGTCCGCCCGCGCCAAGCGCCAGCATTCCCAGAGAACCAGCGGCCGGAGTGTGACTGTCTGAGCCCAGTAACGTTTTGCCCGGGATGCCGAACCGTTCCATGTGGACAACATGGCTGATCCCGTTGCCCGGGCCGCTATACCACACGCCGAACTTGCGGCAGGCGCTCCGCAGGAAGAGATGATCGTCGGCGTTCTTAAAGTCCACCTGCAAGAGATTGTGGTCTACGTATTGGGCGGAAAGCTGGGTTTGAACGCGGGAAATCTTCATCGCTTCCAACTCCAGCATGACCAAAGTGCCCGTGGCATCTTGCGTGAGGGTCTGATCTATTTTGAGACCGATCTCTTCACCCGACCGCATCGTTCCCTCGACCAGATGGCTTCCGATCAACTTCTGCGTCACGTTCTTTTTCATGGGTATCTCTAAATATTGTTGTTGTATTAGTTCCGTTTTCGTTTGAGAGCAGGAACCACGATTGGTTCATCTTTGAACGGTTTCTCAGCCTGCGTTATCTGCATGCGTCATGGCTTCCGGGCAAACGGTTTGGTCAAACTCCGCGCACGCCAAGAAACCTCCTGCTAGGAAATTTCTTTTTTGGGTTGGGGCTGTTTTTGGGAAGAAGGTTCTGAACGGAGGTTGGGAGAGAGGAAGCTTGTTTTTAGAAGCGGCAACTGATTAAGGAGGTTATCACAATAATCCCATTGATCCAATGTTGCCTGCCACTCCTTTGGGATGGCATTGGCCCCTTGATACGCTCCCAACACCATTCCAATCGCGATACCGCGTGACGCATTATCTCCACCTACCATGGCATTGGCCGCGGTCGCTTTTTTTAAACCATCTTCCTGATCGGCATATCTTAGAATGAAGTAAACAGCCCCCGGGAGTGTCCCCTCCGTCGGACTTGCTTTGCCGACTTTAATGGGTTCCGAGCGACCGACATCCCATAGTCGCGCCATTGAGGTCAATGCCAGATCATCCGCAAAAGGCTCACGGGACAGCGGTGCATCAGGATTGGTTGCCTCTTTGAATTTTGCAATGGCCTGAGCGACTTTCGTCTCAAAAAACCCGCCCATCAATACGGCGGCAGATTCTATCGCATCTCGAGGTGTCGCACCGTTTATCACACGATGGGTCACACGCGCAAAAAATTCCCCTCCGCCCAATGCTTCGCTGTTCTTGTGAGTAAACATCGTTTTACGTGCAACCCCCACTAGCTCGTCTTCGGTTTCATAGTAGGCATGTGCCGCGACATGACGGATCGCCATCGCATTGGACATACCGCCCAATTCCTCAATCGGGAATCCATTTTTCACCTGCGAATAAGTCTCTTTGGTCATGGTGCATATCCATGAGCCCCAGCCGTTTTCAAAACGATTCATCCAATGAGGAATCAGCGCCCCGACACTGAATGCCCTTGGGGGATTGGCAATGGCTGCCAAGTGTTCCAAAACAACGATATTGTAATCACCGTAGTCGGTGGTTCCCCCTGCTTTTTTACCGGGATGATAGTTTCTCTCGCCCCAGCCAATCCCATGAGTTGGACCTCCCATCATTTCACCCGGGGACATGAATCGTTCAATCGGCTTATTCCCATAGGCCTCATGGTTTTTTGAGCATCATATTCGTAATGACTTCCCAAGCAGAGTGCATCTGCAACGATGGCACCCATGAAAGCGCCCTTGATTGATTCTTCTTTTGATAGATCACTCATACTATTCGCTTGATTTTTCTCAGATTCTAACACCAGGGCGTTTTGTCGAGCGCGGCTTCCCGTGGTGGGGCCGTCGAAGCCAATGATGATCCGCGGTCATAATGCCTGGCATCATAATGCCTGGCATCTTTTCTTCTTTTCCTCGGCCGGGCGGATGCGGTAAACGCAGCGGCGGGCACCCGCCAGCATGTGCTCTGTCCTCTCGATGACCACTCTCTCCCCCAGGATCGCCCGGAAGACCTCAAGCTCAGAGTTGCACAGCATGGGGCACACCCTGGCTGCGGCGCAAATGGGGCAGTGGTTCTCAATCAGAAAAAAGGAACCGTCGGGCTGCCGCTGCACTTCGGCCATGTAGCCCTCTTCGTTACGAAGGGAGATTAACGTCTTCAGCCGAATCTGAAGCGAGGCGCGAGCCGGGATGCGGGATCGGTAGCTCTCAATCTGCCGGTGTGTGCTTTGCGACACGACGCGCGTGAGACCTTGCTCGCCAAAGGTCTCTTCGACCGCGTTGAGCAAATTCACGGTCAAGCCCGCGTGGGCATCGGGGAAATGGGACTCGGCAGCTGGCGTTGGGCGCCACATCTTGGCCGGCCGTCCGATTGGGCGCGGCTCTTCCTCGTAGGTCACCAGCTTTTCAGCGTGCAGCACGTATAGGTGCTGCCGAATAGCCATGGCGGAGATGCCCAATTGCGCACCGAGGGCTTCGGCGTCGCTCGGCCCCTGCCGCTTGAGGAGACGCAGGATCGCTTGCCGACTGGGAACCAGATCGGCTTTTTTGGGAGCAGTGTCGCGTTTTGCCATCATTCAGAGCTTACAGTCAACCGTTTTCCAGCGCCAGTCGAATCGACCGATTGTTTCTAAAGTAAAAACTTTAACAAATCGCTTGTCAGGCTCAATGCCGTCGCCTACTTTTTCTAAAGAAATTACTTTAGAAAGCGCGGAGGCACGCAGACGGAATCCATTCGATGCTCCGGCACGTGACTTTGAGACGACGTTCCCGGAGAGCATGAAACGAAAGAAAATCCATGGCGGACATTGAAAATAAATACGCGGAAAACGTGGCCGGGCAGCTTTACGTCGATGACCAGTGCATTGATTGCGACTTGTGCCGGGAGACCGCACCGGACAATTTCACGCGCAATGAAGAGGGTGGCTACTCCTATGTGTTCAAGCAAGCGACGACCCCCGAGGAGGAAGCGCTCTGCATGGAAGCCATGGAGGGGTGCCCGGTCGAAGCGATTGGGAACAACGGCGCAGACGGAGCGTGACCGATTTACCAGACGGACGGGACCTCAAGGTTACGACCAACCTTAACCGGAAAACTAAAACAAAACGCAAAACATCGATGATAACACCAACCAAAACACCGATCATCACCGCCTACTTGAAAACCTCCTGCGGCTGGAGCCAGGGAGTGCGCTCTATCATGCGCAAATACAATCTGGATTACGAAGATCGCGACATCATCATCAACCCGTCATTCCGGGCGGAGATGATCGAAAAGAGCGGGCAGAATCTTTCCCCTTGTGTGGAGGTCGATGGGCACCTGCTGGTCGATGTCAATGGGGACGAAGTGGAAGCCTACCTGCTCCAAGCGGGACTGGTGCAACTGACGGCAGTCGTGGCCGATGCGCCGACCGACCGGTCATGCGACGCGCATCACCCCGGGTAAGACCCGAACGGGTCCGGAGGGGCCGGCTCGTTCAGCAACAATCAAACCAACTCGATCACTCTCATGAGCACCTCAACTGACACCATCGAAGAACTTGTCAAAAGCGAATACAAATTCGGCTTCTACACGGACATTGAGACGGAGTCCGCGCCGCCGGGGTTGAGCGAGGACATCATCCGGTTTATTTCAACCAAGAAAAACGAGCCGGAGTGGCTGCTGGAATGGCGGCTGAAAGCGTACCGCCACTGGACCACCCTGGAAGAGCCGACGTGGCCCCAGGTGCATTATCCGAAGATCGATTATCAGGATATCACTTACTTCGTCGCGCCCAAGAGTCTTGCGGACGGCCCGAAGAGCATGGACGAAGTGGACCCGAAGATTTTGGAGACTTTCGAGAAGCTCGGAATTCCCCTCCACGAGCGCATGCGTCTGGCGGGCGTGGCGGTGGACGCGGTGCTGGACAGCGTGTCCGTCGGCACCACCTTCAAGAAGCAGCTCGGCGAGAAGGGAGTCATCTTCTGCTCGTTCAGCGAAGCGGTGCGGGAGCACCCTGACCTCGTCCGCAAGTATCTCGGTTCGGTGGTTCCTTACACGGACAACTTTTACGCGACGCTCAATTCGGCGGTCTTCACCGACGGTTCGTTCTGCTACATCCCCAAAGGGGTGCGTTGCCCGATGGAGTTATCCACTTATTTCCGGATCAAC
>JBDNIL010000259.1:0-16433 GCA_041688355.1 Verrucomicrobiales bacterium
AACCGCTAACCGCCAACCGCTTTTCGTTTCAGCTTTTCCGCCCCCCCCTCTTGCCTCCTCCCCGATTCGCGGCTCCGTTGACTTGCCCCGGGGTGGCACTACGGTAAACGGGGTAAACTTCAATCTCTCCGTGCCATGATCGACTATCGCCAGCATATCACAATGGAAGCGGGAAAAAGGGGTGGCAAACCATGCATACGGAAGCTGAGAATCACAGTCTACGATATTCTCGGCTGGCTCGCATCAGGCATGACCCCCGCCGAAATCATCGCGGATTTCCCCGACTTGAATTTAGATGACATAAAAGCGGCGCTGGCATTTGCTGCGGATCGCGAGCACCACCTCATTGCGGGGAGTGCATGAGGCTGCTGCTTGATCAGAATCTTAGCCATCGGTTACTGGAGGTTCGAATGGTTCCGCTCAAGGCGATCGGATACTCCGCCGGGAACTGGTGGCTCGACGAACGCGGGCTGCTCGCCTTCCAGAACGAGGTCGTGAAGTCTCTTTACTATTGGCTCCGCTACTGAGATTGTCCCGGCGCGCTTCCCCCCCTCTCCCATGAAACTCCTCGTCACCGGCTCTTCCGGACTCATTGGTTCGTCCTCTATCAATAGATCCAGGTGAGCCGTCTCCGTAAAGCTGCGAAAGCGGCAGTAGTCACGCAGTTCTTCAACTCTGCGGGATTGCTTCTGTCCCTCGTAACCGTTCCCCTTTACCTTATATGGCTTGGGCAGGAGCGTTATGGACTGCTCCTCACTGGACTTGCCTTCTCAAGCTACCTCATGTTCTCCGACGCGGGAATCAATTGGGCATCGATGCTCCTGATGGCGCAGGCGAATGGACGGGGCGACCGCTCCGAAATTGCCGCCATATTGAGAACGAGTTTTCCTTTAGCTGCATGCTCTGCGCTCGTCGTGATTCTGGTAGTTGCAGCCGTTTATCTAGCCCTCAGCATGGCAGGAGGTCCTCCCTGGCTTCCGGTTCATCCGGAATTCCCTGGGCTCCTCATCGCGATCGCAATTTCAGTCCTGGTCTCACTTGCTGCGTCCCCATTTTACAATCTTTTCATCGCGTTGCAGGAGACGCATATCGCCGCCATCTATCAAGGGCTCAGTCGTATTTTTGGTACTGTCGCTTCCCTGGCAATTGCCACGATGGGCGCTCCTCTTGGATGGGTCTTCAGTGGAAATGTTGTAATTGCTTTCTTTGTGGGAGTGATTGCCTCGATACACTGCCGTCGCCGCCATCCATGGGCATTTCAGCCGGGTCGGTTCTGGGAGACGACACAGGTCCGCCAACAATTGCGCACTGGAGCAAAAAGTTTCGTTATGCAGATCGGAGCCGTTCTTTCAGGAACCGCCCCTGTTCTAGCTATCAGCTTCGCGGCTGGAGCACAGTTTGTACCCTATTATACAATCCCTCTAACTCTTATGCATGCACCCTGCGGAGTTCTCTCAAGCTTCAGCACGAGCCTGCAAGCGGGATACGGAGAGGCAATGGGCCGGGAAGAAACCGAATGGATCGCCGAGACGGTGCGACGGCTCCTCCGACAGGTTCTCCTGATCCTCTGTTTGCTGGGATGCGGATTCCTCCTCCTAGCGGAACCCTTTATTCACCTTTGGACGCATGGTAAAATTGAGCTGTCGGCCGGAATGCGAATGGGAGTTTTTGCCCTGGCAGGGATCGGCACCGTTTTGACTATCTTTCGTTTTGCTCTTACTGGAATCAACCGGCACCGAGTGACCTCTCTCAGCGATCTTATTGGAGGAATCCTGACGATGGGAATCGCAATTTCAATCGCGAGCTTCTACGGTTACGAGTGGGTCGCCCTTGCGGCGGCAGTCGTAGCAACCCTGAACAGCGGTTGGTTGCTTCCACACGAATTGAAGCGAGCGCTCGGTGTAAGAAGCTTGTGGCCCTCACTGGCGTTCTGGGGCCGCTGGCTGGTAGTCTGTATTGGAACCTTCACTTCGGGGTGGGTTACCCTAAATGCGTTAGATTTTCTGACCGGATGGATCAGGATCGTCGTCTCCGGCGCAGTGACAACAATTGCCTTTGGCGCCTTAGTTTGGATTCTTCTCCGAGACGAAACGGCCATCTTGAGGCGGTGGCTTCCATTTCCGGAAGGCCTCAGGTAATTAAAGCAATCGACAGATTAACATTTCAAATTTAACACCAGGTAATTGATCGAATGAAACACCCCTTCCGGAACGCACTAAGAACCGCAGCAAAGAGAGATTTCGTTTGGTACTTCCTTAACCAGACGCTCTTCAGACTTGCCGATTTCGGGAGGTCGCTGAGGGAAACAGAAGAGAGCCGGTTCTACACTCGGGCAATCAGTTCATTCTTAACTAACACCCTGCGTTCCGGATCACCGGAAGTTCAAGTGTGCCACGGGCCATTCAAAGGAATGATCTACCCCGTCCCCGATTCACTTGATCGGGCAATGATACCCCGGATCGTTGGGTCCTACGAGAAAGAGATCCAGCCTATTATCGAGGAGATCTGCTCAAAATCGTACGAAAGCATTTTTGACGTGGGTTGTGCCGAAGGATACTACGCGGTCGGACTTGCCTTAAGAATCCCAACAGCCAAAGTCTTTGCCTACGACCTCCGTGATAGCGCCCTTCTCGCATGTCGAAAAATGGCGCAGGCCAATGATGCTTCAGACCGGATCGTGACCGCCTCATTTTGCGACTCAGAAGAACTTCGAAAGAAGCTGACGAACGAGAAGTCACTTATCGTAAGCGACTGCGAAGGGTTTGAAACCTCTCTATTCAATGAGAGTGTTATCCCGTTTCTCACCAACTGTGACATCCTTATTGAGACTCACGATTTTGTTGATATCGAGATCTCATCGCAGCTGCGAAAACGGTTTGAGCGCACGCACCTGATCACCGCGATTCAGAGCTGCGACGATATCACCAAAGCGCACACTTACTCCTACCCCGAACTTCAGGGGTACACTCTAGCCGAGCGAAGGGTTCTACTTTCAGAAGAGCGCCCCTCCATCATGGAATGGCTCTATCTGACACCGCGTTGATCGACCCTATCTTCGTGGCGCTGGATAGGTTCGAGATTCGCGAGACAGCCCCTTAATACTTTCTCTACCTTTCGAACATCCTATTCTTCCTGATCGGCAGTTTCGAAGGCCCGCACTCACATTTCTGGACGCTCGCGGCATCAATGCTCTTTGATGCAGTACCCGCAGCCCTTCTGGGTTTCGCGTCTACTGTCCTCGCCTTCCTCTTCACGGCCCGGGGGATCGCCCACCGCCTGGGTCCGGATCACCACATTGTCGGGATGTTGGCGAAGGTGCCGGGATGGCGTTTCATCAAGTCGAGATAATCAAATTAACGACGAGGTTTACATTCGCTTCCAGTGCTATGCGCCCCGCAACGTCAGATCACTACCCTCAACTCGACGGTCTCCGTGCAATCGCGGTCGTTCTGGTTTTCCTCCACCATTGGAGCCTGCCTCAATTTGGGCTCGGAATCATTGGCGTGCAGTTGTTTTTTGTTCTCTCCGGATTTCTCATCACGCGCATCCTTCTCGACCTGCGAGACAACCGCAATAATGAGCTGCTCCAGCGCGTCGGCTTTTCGCTTCGTCAGTTTTATGCCCGGCGCTTTCTCCGGATTTTCCCCCTGTTCTACTTCTGCCTCCTGCTCTTTGTAATTCTGGACCGATTTGAAATTCGGGAGACGGCTCTCTGGCATTTCTTTTACCTCTCGAACGTACGGTTTTTCCTCCTCGGAACGTTTGAAGTCCCGTTCTCCCATTTTTGGACGCTCGCGGTTGAAGAGCAGTTTTATCTCATCTGGCCGCTGGTCGTTCTCCTAACACCCGCTCGACACCTTCCCCGTATTCTGATCCTTCTCATTCTCTTTGGTCCGCTAACCAGGGGCTTAATCTGGTTACCTTTGATCAGGATTTCGCATCGACCAGCACGCTCCTTCCCGCAAACCTCGATACGCTTGGCATGGGGGCTCTCGGTGCCTGCTGGATGAACCGCGCGGCATCCGCCCCATCACCCGCCATCGTGCGGAAATTCTTTATCACGGTGATTGCACTTGCCGCTCTTGAAATCTTCTTCACTCGCTTCCTTGCTCTGAGCGGACTGCTCGTCACCGTCCTCGACTCTACTGCCGTGGCCATTGTCTCCCTTGGCCTCGTCCTCACCGGGATCAAAGGCTTTCCACCGCACGTCGGACACTTCCTTCTAAATCCGCTTATCCAGTATCTCGGAAGGATTAGTTACGGACTATATGTCTGGCACATGTTTGCCCCGGCACTGCTTCGGAATGCATTAAAGCTTTCCGGACTTCCGGAAGAATGGAACCACGGCATCGTCGGGTTCCTCCTGCTCTTCCTCGGCACCGTGGTCATGGCTTCACTCTCCTGGTTTCTCCTCGAACGCCCGCTTAATCGCCTCAAGCGCCACTTCCCCTACCACCGTCCAAGCGACAAAGCCACACCCTCAGTAGTTGCATGATCTTTACCCGATTCCTCCAAACCCGGCCTCGCCTGGATCTCGCCTTGTCAGCGCTCGACAAAAAGAGACTCAGGCTACCCGTGCTCTCACTCGCAGACTACTTTCCTGATTTTTCCGAAGTGCCCGTATCGTTTTACGAAGTGCCGGCGGGCTCGTGGTCGTCACCCGTCGCCGACGTGCTCATGCTCGCGAAAATCGTTGGCTGCACGAAACCTCGGAAACTGCTCGAAGTGGGCAGCTTCCGCGGCTACACCGCCCTCACTCTCGCCCGCCACATGCCCGCCGACGCATCCCTCGTCACGGTCGATCGCGATCCGCAACACGGCGAAGCGTACGCGGGCACTGAATTTGCGGCGCGCATCGAGCGCCGAGTCACCCCGGTCAAACCCGATGCATTTACTCCCGGGGAAACCGGAAGCTATGACTTCATCTTTCTGGATGCCGGACACAAGTTTGCCGAGGTGAAGTCGGACACCGAGATCCTCCTTCCCCTCCTCTCCCCGAGTGGTTTTTTTCTGTGGCACGACTACGCCAACTGGGGGCGTTTCAACGGATACAATGGAGTGCCCGAATACCTCCACGAACTAAGCGCCACCCGCAAGATCGTGAAACTCGACGGCAGCGACGTTGCCGCGTATTCGCCTCAATGGGATACAAGGGAAGGAGTCGAACGACTTGCAGAACTCCTCCGAGGCAACAGTGGGAGACCCGGAACTGACGCCTGGGTGGAGAACTCACTCCGGTAAAGAAGCGTAATCCTCCCATGATCTGGATTTTCAGTGACTACCTCACGACTGCGGGCGGAATCGAGACCTACCTGCACGCACTGTGCATACATCTAAGGTCAGAGAAGATTCCATTTCGAGTCGCCGTTTGTGAAATGGCCTCCTGCCCCGTGGTCGATGAGCTCGAAGCAGTTGGCATTCAGGTGTATCGGCAACGAAGGGTTCCGGGAGATCGGTGGAGCATTCGACAGCACGTCCTTTGTAGCTGGCTCTTCCGTCATCTCCAACCAGGTGATTGGGTATACTGCGTTCGACAACCGCGAGAAGAAATTTACGAGCGCCTCGCCAGCGGAATCCATAAAAAGGGAGCCCGGTTAGCGGCCAGTTGGGCGTTCACTCCTGACGCTCTCCCCGTGAAGGCAAAATACCAGAGTTCTTTTAATCGCGCTGTTGCACAGACCGATGCGGTCATATCGGTATCACGGTGCGGGGCCGGAATGTACCGGGAAACCTACGGCTACACGGGAAAAGTCCATGTTGTCCCCTACCACAATCTCCCCCGCTTCGACACGGCACCGACATTGCCGCCTTCCTCACCGTGGAAGTTTGGGTTTTTGGGGAGAGTTGAAGAATTACAAAAGAACCTCTTCGCCCTGCTCGATGCGTTCGCTAGAGTCGCGGAGGCACGGAAACATATATCACTCGATATCTACGGCGGCGGACCGGATCTGGAGCGTCTTCAACTCCACGCCAATAAACTCGGTCATTCCGACCGTATTCGATTTCATGGCCCCTACGACAATAGAACTGATCTACCAGGAATCCTCGGCGATCTACACTGCGTCATCTACACTTCCAGATTTGAAGGAGGACCTTGCTTCTCGCTCCTTGAAGCGATGCAAGCCGGCCGCTTTGCAATCGCAAGCGCTGTCGGCGGAATACCTGATCTTTACGACAAACATCCCGAAGCTGGTCTTCTCATTACCGACAGTTCCAACGCCTCTATCGCCAACGCGATAAGCGAGGTGGTCCGGATGCTCGATCAGGGTTCAATTACGACGGCAGGCCCACGAACCGTCTACGAAAACGGTTTCTCCCTGAATATAGCACATCAAGCATGGTTGACGGCACTCGAACTCACCGAAGCTGATAACGGCCCTACAATTACGCAAGCGTCAAAATCTCTCCCATGAATTTTCCGGAACAACGCATTCTTCCGCCTGACGGCCTAAGCGCCCGATTTGCCCACTACTCCACGCGCTACGGATATCTTCACGCCGTATGTTCCTTCCTCGGGCGCAAAAGTTTTTTTCTCTGGAAACTCCTCGGACCGGTGGTTACTAAGGGTTATCTTAAAAAATGGCTTGCTAGCACGGAGTTCAAGATTGTGAATCTCGGGGGTGGAAGCCTCCTCTATGAACGATGGCTCACTGCCGATGTCGATCCGAGGAGTGACGCCTATGTGGACATCAAAAAGAATCTACCGTTTCAGACGGACTCAATTGACGTCGTTTATTTAGAAGAGGTCATCGAACACATTTCGAATCCAGAAGGGATCGCTTTGATGCAAGAGTGTTATCGAGTGATTAAGCCGGGGGGATGGATTCGCATCACGACACCCAGCCTGAATTTCTTCGCGCAAGAGTTTTTTTCCAACCCGAAAGAGACAAGGAACATCAATGAAATTTTCCACCTTCACGGTCACGAGCATATTTACAGCGAAGATGAATTGATGGGATTACTGTCCACAATCGGATTCACGAAGGTCATTCCATCGAAATACAGAGACAAAGCCTCCCGTTTCGGATCCTTCGACACCCACCCCGAACGGTTCAGCTTTGCACCACCGGAATGGTCTCAGTATTGGGAGGCTGAGAAGTGAACTGCCAGCATTACAACCAATTTTTTTATCTCAAGCCCACGAATCGATTCCGATGTAGGAATACTTCAGCTTTTCCCCCATCCAATGCAATTCCTCAGTAAAGTTTTTACGGCGTTAAGAAACCCGAAAATGGCGATCGCTTTCGCCAGATGGATCAGCTCACGGATATTCGGAGGCTCACCCCGTGTTTGTTTCCGAAAGATCGACGGTCAAATTTCAGCCGCGTCGATCGGAGGCTGGATCTCGTTTTCTGAATATTGGACCTACCAAGGGCTGATCCCCGACTCAGAAGAGCACCTACTCCTCAGGTCGATGTCCCGCCAAGACGGGAAGGCAGGTCTCGCGCTCGATATCGGTTCAAACGTGGGCATCTTCGCAACTCGTATTGCGTCACTTGGTCACCAAGTCCACGCCTTTGAACCGATGCCCGACACCTTCGCCCGACTGGAACAGAACGTCACCGCAAACGACCTAGGGGACCTAATCCGGGTTAAACTTCTTGGGGTCGGAGATCAGGAAGGTTTCGTCGATTTTGAGCGCCCCAGAAATTCACCCGGTCAGAGTCGGATCAGCACATCAGGAGGTCCGAGCGTGATTCAAGTGCCGATCACGACTCTCGATCGCTATGCCGAGGAAGAAGGTCTCGCCTTCATCGACTTTCTGAAGATCGACGTCGAGGGAATGGAAACGCGAGTGATTCGCGGAGGACGCAAGATGTTTCTAGAGAAACGCGTCGGGGTCGCTCTCATCGAAATCTGCCCATGGAACCTGAATCACGCAGGAACATCGATGACGGAGCTTTTCGCCGAAATCGAATCCGTTTCCTATCGTGCTTACCGCCTCCTTCCCGACGGCACTCCCGGAGAGGAGCCGAAGAACATCGATCTGTCGATGATCGTGTTGGAGAACTTTGTACTCCTCCCGAACTGACCGGCGATCCGGCGAGTCGTCAATTGCCCTCGAACGCATGCCTGTCCTCCACGTCATCGACGCGAATGCTCCCTGGGTCCGTTCCCTCGTGAACGCGCTCCCGGACGATTGGACTATCCGCCACTATCGGATCTACAACCCGCTTTGGCTCCCCGGTGGCATGCACGATGTCTCGCGGCTTGGCCGATGGAAACGCCTCGATGAACGAACGGAGGAGATCTACCTCGTGACCCCGGGTTGGCGGTGTTTCGAATCCCTTTCTACGGCAATTCTAAATGCCTTCCTGCCAAGTCGGAAAACGTCGTCGATGGGTTCGGTTTTCTTATTCACCTTCCCTTACTATTCAGCGGTCGCAGCGATAATACGGAAGCGACTGCCCGCTTCCCTTGTCGCCTATTGGGCTCACGACGCATTCGCCTACTATGGTTTTGCGCCGGGTTACGTGAATCACCACGAGGAACTTCTTGTTCCTCTTTGTGATGCCCGCTTCGCCATGGCGCCGCAGCTCGTTCGCGACTATGCGAAACGCTACCCGGAGTTCCCTTTCGAACTTCTGCACGACGGGGTTTCCGAGGACTTCATTTCCGCCCAAAAAACACCGATACCTTGTCAACTCGACTCGATTCATCAACTTGGTGGTCCCGTCGTCGGCTGCATCGGCCAGATCAACGGTAGTTATGACTGGAACCTTCTGGAGGCGGCCTCCGCCGTAAATCCGAAGACTCAGTTCGTCTTCATCGGCAATCTTTTTGAGGAAGGGGAAATCACGGAGAGTATCCGACGTTTTTTTGCGCGGAAGAACGTCCATTGGCTCGGTCGCCTCGAACACGACCGTCTCCCCTCCTTCCTCCGTGGATTCGACATCTGTCTCAATCCCCTCGCAGTCTCGGATCATAATCATCGCCGCGATCCTCTGAGGATCTATGATTACCTGACGACAGAGGTTCCTATTTTTTCTACTGATCTTGACGGCGTGCGGATGCATCGCGAACACGTAGATCTCTTCGAATCTCCTGAATCTTTAATCTCACGGCTCGCCGAAAAGCCGGCGGCACTGAACCAGTCAGTTCTCGAATCCCGTCGCGCCTACATTACCTCTCACACCTGGAAGTGCCGGGCGCGACAATTCGCTGACCACGTCATGGGCGAGGCTGGAGCTCAATCGGAATCAGAGAACCCAAAACCCAATTTCCACAAGTGAACTCAGCGGCACAGGAAGATAACTTACCGCGAAGCGACTCGGGTATTAAGTCCCCTCTAGAGATCGCGATCTGGAACGCATCGGGCCTACCCCCACAGTTTACCACGGGCGTCGGCAAAGTCTTCATCAACATGGCGTTGGAATTCGAGAAGATGCACGATCTTCGCCCGACCCTGCTGCTCCCGCGGACCGATCCGGTGAATTCGGAGTCCGATCCGTCCCGGTCACCTCTCGGGCACCTTCCTCGAAGGCGTCTTCCCTTGGATCGTATTGAACTCGAGATTCTCTGGAGAACCATTGGTCGCCCCTTGATCGACCGTTGGGCGGACGGCGCGGATTGGATCTATTGCCCGCGCGAACTTTGGTGTCCTCCGGGCCGCCTTCGGTACGCGATCACCGTCCACGACGTTTTTTTGTTCGAACCTGAGGTATGGTCCGGATCACTGCGCCTCCGCCTTCAAAAGAAGCTAGTGTGGCAACGCGCTCTCGACCGCGCCGACGTTGTCTTCACGGTATCGGAATTTACCCGGCAACGAATCCTGGTTCTCTTCCGATGCGATCCAGAGAAGATCCAGGTCACCCCGAACGCAGTAGATTCGATCTTTCTGGGACCACGCTCTCCAGGCAAACAGCCATTGCCGGAATCGATCTCCAATGCCCCCTACATCCTCCAAGTTGGCGGACTGACCCGAAAGAAGGGCGCACCCTCGATCATCGCGTTATCACAGGAACTGGACCGTCGAAATTCGCCATTAAAGGTGGTGGTCATCGGGCCGATTGATCCCGAGTTCCAGTCTGCTGCGGCAAAATGCGCCGCGTTGACGGTGATAGGGCGGGGACTCGCTCCCGAAGCTATCCGCTGGGTCACAGAAGACGCCCGAGTTGCGATTCTACCGTCGGTCTACGAAGGCTTTGGCATTCCTGTCCTCGAAGCCATGGCCGTCGGTGTCCCGGCGATCGGATCCTGCCATGCGTCCCTTCCTGAGATCATGGGCCCGGGCGGATTAGTTGTAGATCCCAGTGCCACCGCTAAATTCGCCGATTTGGTTGAGTCGCTTCACTTCAATCTTGGCGAACGCGCCGCTGCGATTGCGTATGGCCGACGCCGTGCATCGGAATTCTCTTGGCAATCGACAGCAGCTAAAATCCGAGGCGCTTTCCTTGACTTCGGATAACTTTCCTCGTCCTCCTCGACACTTCCTCCCAATCCACTCAGTCCCTAACACGCCTATGTTTTCACGACTCAAACTTCTTCTTCCAGACCGTCCCATTCCCCTGCGTGTGCTCCGCGGGCCGTTCCGCGGTGCCAAACCGGTGATGAACCCTCGCCATTCCCTGAGAAAGATGATGGGTCTCTACGAACGTGAGTTGAACGATTGGATCGAAGACGCACTGAAGCAAGTCTCTTCGGTCGTCGATGTCGGTGCTAACGACGGATATTTCGCATTTGGATGCGCGGCCGCGTTCCGTCGCCTGGGAAAATCCGGCCGGATCGTTGCAATCGAGGCTCAGACGCAACACATCGAGAAACTCAAACACTCGCTCAGCGGAGAAATTTCAGATTTAGTTTCCATCGAGCTGATACACGCCTTTGCCGGGCGAGAAAGTGGAAATGGATTCGTTAGGCTCGACGAGCTCGATCCGACTTTTCGGCGCCACAAAACTCTCATTAAAATTGACGTCGAGGGTGCCGAGATTGACGTGATTGAGGGAGCGAAAGACTGGATGCATCCCGACAACCTTTTCCTTATCGAGGTTCACCACGAAGAATACCTCACAAAGCTCCGCCAAATCTTCGATGAAGCAGGATTGAAACTCATCCAGATCGATCAGCAACCGCACCCCATCCTTGGCCGGGAATGTCGCGACATTGGAAACTGGTGGCTGGTTTCGGAATTTCCTCCACCAAACGTCCCATGACGCCTTACGTTTGTGCCTTCCGCGGACGCCGCGATTCCTATCAGGTTCCGTTAGCTCTTGCCGAAGCCGGTCTTCTGGACCACTTCATCACCGACGCCTATGCGGGTGCAAATCTCCGTCGCCTCGCGAAGTGCCTACCGGAAACACTCAAGGAGAAGGTCGAGTTCCGGCAAATCGATGGAATCCCGGACGGGCTCGTGAATTCCCTCTGGCCGGAAACCGCCCTTGAGCATCTCAGACACAAGCTCGGATTTCCTCACGGCAGCACCTACCAACTTCTCGACAAGCGTTACTCGCTCGCTGCCGCAAAACGCGCCGAGACTTCGCAGGCCCATCTATTTCTCTATAGTTCCTATGCCTGGGAGGCTTTTCACCATCGCTACTCACATCACCCTCGTAAGGTTCTTTTCCAATATCATCCCCACCCCGACTTCGAGTCCGAGATTCTTGCCCATGATCGCCGAGAGTTTGCGGGCCGGATTACCTTTGATCCCCGCCATGACACAGGAGCTCGGGATCAGGCACGTTCCCGCAGTGACCGCGAGGCGTGGCGACATGCCGACCTCGTGATCTGCGCGAGCACCTTCACGAAACAATCCCTACTCGCGTACGGAGCGGAAGAATCCAAGTGCCTTGTCGTTCCCTACGGAGTCGATCACGGGTGCGATCCCGGGACCAGCCTCTCCGCTCAAGCACCTTCCGAAACCGGATTCCATGCCGTCTTCGTTGGATCCGGCGTGCAACGCAAAGGTTTGCATCATCTTCTCTTCGCCTGGCGAGCGGCACGTCTTCCAAAGGGTTCAACCCTCACGCTGATTTGCCGGAATATTGAGGCCCCTCTCAAAGTTCTCGCCGAAACTTCGCCGGGTGTTGAATTGATTCGAGGAACCTCCGCCGTAGCGCTACAGCAGAAGTACGCAAGCAGCCATTTGTTTGTGATGCCGTCACTCGTCGAGGGATTTGGACAGGTCTATCTTGAGTCCTTGATTCAGGGATGCCCGGTTTTAGGAACGTTAAACACCTGTCTTCGCGATCTTGGGACGGAGTTAGACGGAGTGTTTCTCACCGCACCCGGTGAAGTGGCGGCACTGGTATCCGAATTGGAACGACTTTCCTGCCTACTACCCGGCAATGCACCCCTGCGCCAGTCCACTCAGATAAATGCGTCGCGGTGGACTTGGTCACGGTTTCGGCGTCTCCTCATCAGTCACCTCAAGGATTAATACACTTTAAGACGAAGTTTATCGAGCACTTACATGAAAACAAGTAACGAGGTTGAAGCGCAGCGAGATTATTACGCTGACACGGCGTTGAATTACGAGGAAATGCATCTCCTCGAGCGGGATGAGCACTTTCTCGCTCTGGCAGTCCTTGTCGGAGTGATTGATTATCTTGAAGTCAAATCGGTTCTCGATATCGGGTCCGGGACAGGGCGTGCCATTCGATATCTCAAGAAGTATCGGCCAGATCTCTACATCGTCGGTATCGAGCCAGTGAAAGAACTGCGCGAAGTCGGCTACCGTAGCGGGCTGTTCGAAGATGAGTTACGCGACGGTGACGCGCTCTCGCTTGAATTTGATCCCGGAGAGTTCGACCTGGTCTGCGAATTTGCGGTGCTGCACCACGTTAAGCAACCGGAGAAGATCGTAGCAGAAATGCTCAGGGTTGCAAAAAAGGCTGTATTCATTTCCGATGCGAACAATTTCAGCCAGGGTTCACCTCTTTCCCGCGCTTTAAAACAGTCCCTGGCTGCGATTGGGTTATGGGGCCTTGCCGATTGGGTAAAAACCCGGGGTAAAGGTTACACATTCTCTGATGAAGACGGAGTCGCCTACTCGTATTCGGTTTTCAACAATTACGATCAAATCAGCTCAAAATGCGAGAGCATACACCTCATGAATACAGGTAACGGAGGCCGAAGTTTGTATCGCTCGGCACCTCATCTCGCTCTTTTAGGAATCAAAAAGGAAAAAAGTTGAAAATTACGGTAGATTGAGCCGTTCAACACGCAGTTTACCGGAGAGCCTAGGCGAATAGTTCCGCTAGTCATCCGCTGACTGTTTTGGGACTTATGAACTCATAGACTTCGGTCTCCCTGATCCAATAACGACCGGTTTCTAGGCTATTCTAAAGGTTTTTCTTATCACATGATTGAACGCTTTAATGTGGCTCCCTGGACTTTCTGGCTCCATCTTGTTGTGCTTGCAGTGCTACTTTTTGAAAGCCTGCGCAAATGGCATTTACCATGGGCGAAGCCGGCAGTCGTAGTTTACGGGACCGTGATTTTTTGGTATACGGGCGACTTTTTACTTTCTACTTCAATCGCCTATCAGGTTTTTGCGAAAGAAGTGATCACTCTTGCCTTTTTCCAGGTCAGTATTTTTCTTATCGGATTCCGATTCCTTTTAGGATACTTTTCCCGCCGCTTTTGCGAAAAGCCCCTTCGGATCCGAAAAAACCAGTTCATCCGAGGAACCGTCCCTAAACACGATTCGTTCTCGCCCCGTTTGCTGAAATCACTTCTTGCTCTGCTGATTTCCGGATGGTTCGCGATTTTCCTGATAGGTGTTTCCTTTTCGCCATCCGTATGGCCGGCGTTGATCTGGCCTCCGCTGCTGTCGGAGAAAATTGGCATGTATCCGCTTGAACGGGTGGGAAGCGGAGCGTCTTTTATCTTCAACGCCATCGGTTATATTCATATTCTGATCTGCTCCCTGTTTGGAGTGATTGCAGTGACGGCCCGCGGTCCAATCCGATGGATTGCGATCATGATGGTTTTTTTAACATGGCCCTACTTCTGGTTCGACCGTTACAGGAACCGAATGCTTGCGCTTTTGCTTCCAGGTCTTGCTGGATTTCTACTCCTTGGGAAGCATAGGCTGACGACTAAGATCGCAGTTGGAGCAATTTTTTCCATTGGTCTCTCCGTTTGGTTTTCGAAGGTGATGGAGTCCCGATCCGAACGCAACCTAACCGCTTTCCTCGAAAATGGAGCCGTCGAGAGTGCTGGAGGAGTTCCCAAGAAGAGCGAAGGTCGCGAGGGACAGGACATGCTCAAAGAACTCTGCTGGATCAACACGTATGTAGAGTCAGGTCGATACAGGCCCAACTGGGGCGCTCGATATTTTGGCGAAATTGTCAATCCAATTCCACGAACGCTTTGGCCCGGAAAACCAATGGTAGGAATCGATTACTCTATTGCGCGTGGGTTCGGAGCAAGCCGTGAGGCAGCGGGGGTCAACACCACGATCTCTACGGGGATGATAGGTCAGGGCTGCGTCAATTTCGGGCGTTTTTTCGGGCCGCCTGTCGCTGCCTTACTCTTTGCCCTCTGGGCGGCCTTTCTCGCCCGACTCTGGTGCCAACGAGCCGTTTCACTTCGTCTTGCGCTTTTCCTTATCGGAATGGGCTTAACTCTGAATACAGGGCGCGACCTGACATTCCTCGTCTTGTTCCCCTTCGCCTTCGGTTACATCGCTCTTAGGCTCTTCGAGTTGTCACGACATCGGAGTCCTGACGGGACGGCTCCTCGTCGATCATTATCGAGTCCTCAGAACCCGATCCGACCAGAGAAACCATGAAGGTCCTGATCGCTTTCCTTCATTATGGCCCCTACCATCGGGCTCGCCTCGCGGCTGCCCGTGAGGCGGGCCTCGCCGAAGGGGTAACGGTGACGGGTCTCGAGATGGCCCGCTCGCAGGGCGAATACGCCTGGACCTGCGAGGAGAAGGATGAGCTGCTTTGCGAGAACGAAGACATCCCTCTCGAGAACGTAGCGGCGGCGTTATGGTCAACCCTCCTGGGTCCGGCACTCAACAGGGTTGCGCCCGATCTCTGCGCCATCGCGGGCTACAGTCATCCGGCGATGCTCAGCCTGATCGCCCTCTGCGCCGAGCGCGGCATCCCGTGGATCCTGATGAGCGAGAGCCAGGAGATCGACGAAGTGCGGAAGCCCTCGCGTGAGTGGATGAAGTCGAGAATTATTTCCTTAGCTTCGAGCGCGCTCGCTGGGGGGAAACCGCATCTCGACTACCTCGCCAAACTCGGCCTGCCCGCGAGCGAATGCGAGGTCGGCTACGACGTGATCGACAACGCCTATTTTGCGAGTGAATCCGCGAAGTGGCGACAGTCCGAAAGCCCGCCCCCCCCCTACTTCCTCGCCTCGGCCCGCTTCATTCCAAAGAAAAACCTCTTCCGCCTCCTCGAAGCTTACGCCGACTACGCCCGACTCAAAACGAGCCAGAAATCCGAAATCCGAAATCCCCAATCCGAAATCCACAATTCATGGCCCCTCTGCCTCCTCGGCGACGGCGACCTGAAATCCGCTCTCCTCACCCACGCCGCCGACCTCGGTCTCACCGTCATCGAACGCGCCCCCTGGGAACTTCAAGCTTCAAACTTAAAACCTGAAACTTCAAACTTGAAACCTGAAACGGCGTCAGCCCCGCCAACCGTTTTTCTACCAGGCTTCCGCCAAATCGCCGAACTTCCCCGCTTCTACGCCCACGCCGGAACCTTCGTCCACGCGAGCACGACCGAGCAGTGGGGTCTCGTCGTCAACGAAGCGATGGCCTGCGAGCTGCCCGTCCTCGTCTCGGACCGCTGCGGCTGCGCGCCGGATCTGGTGGTCGAGGGGGAAAATGGCTGGACCTTTGATCCGACCGATCTCGAAGGGCTCGCGGCCCTGATGACGAAAGTCGCCGCGCTCCCGGAAGCGGATCGGGCCGCCCTCGGCGCGGCAAGTGAACGCCTCATCGCCGACTGGGGACCGGAGCGTTTCGCCTCGGGTCTGCTGAGCGCCGCCCGGCGCGCCCTTGAAGTGGGACCTAAGCGGGCCGGGTGGCTGGACCGAGCGCTGCTCTATGTGCTGGTGAGGAGGTGAGGAGGTGAGGAGGTGAGGAGGTGAGGAGGTGAGGAGGTGAGGAGGTGAGGAGGTGAGGAGGTGAGGAGGTGAGGAGGTGAGGGGTTGATGAGAAGGAACCACAGATGCGCTTCGCTTCACAGATGGGCACAGATGGGGGAAAGGATGGCCTGGAAGAGTAGTGGTGACGTCCACGTCGCCACCGCAGAGCGTTGGAGTGACGGCTTTAGCCGTTCGTTGGACTGGCGCGGATGGCTTCGTCCTCAAAGGCTAAAGCCCTCACTCCAATAAAGAAATCTGTGCCATCTGAGTCCATCCGTGTAAATCGGTGTCTTTTCGGATGGGGTCGAGGAGAAGAAACCACAGATGCGCTTCGCTTCACAGATGGGCACAGATGGGCACAGATGGGCACAGATGGG
>JBDNIL010000028.1:0-3801 GCA_041688355.1 Verrucomicrobiales bacterium
CGCTTCCGCGGACCGCGGGCGAGGAGCCGATTCTCCGGATCGCGTTCGTTCATTTCGTAGGGAATCGCGGAGCTGCGGCGGTAGCCGTCGGAGAGGACGAGGCGGCGGATCATGGCCTTGGTATCCCACCCGCTCTCGATGAACTCAACAGCGAGATAGTCGAGCAGCTCGGGGTGACTGGGCTGGTCGCCCTGACGCCCGAAGTCCTCGGGCGTTGCGACGAGGCCGGTTCCGAAAAGCTGCTGCCAGAGACGGTTCACAGTGACCCGCGCCGTCAGCGGATGCCGGGGATCGACGAGCCAGCGGGCGAGCGCGAGGCGATTCGGCGGCTCTGACGCCGGGAGCGGGAGCGAGAGAAAGGCGGGCACATTCGGAGTGACCTCTTCCCCGGGGTGATCGTAGAGTCCCCGCCCGAGCACATGGGTGGGGCGCGGGTCGCCGGTGCGCTCACGCATCACCATGACCCGGGTTTTGGAAGCGGCACGGGCGGTCTCGAGCGATCGCCGGGCGAGGTCCCGTTTGTTTCGCAGTGCCGCCAGCGCGGGGGTGCTTTCGCGAAATTCCCGGGCGAGAAGGTCGGGCGATCCGGAGAGCAGGGCTGCGCTCAGACTTTGGGTGAGTTCATTCTCCGGAAGGTCTCCGACTAATAGGCTGACGCGGAAACGGCCGATGAAATACTGCTCTTCCCGCGAGAGGTAGGCGAGGCTGATCTCGATCTTGTCGGCCGGATCGAGAGTTAACGTTTCAGTTAGGGTAAAGACGGCGCTGACGGAATCGCTTTTTCCTCCGCCCACCGACCAGCCGCTGAGCGGGTCACCGTCGATCGCGGAGGCAGCGGGACGATCCACTGTTTCGAGCGTCGCTTTTGCCGAATGGAAGGCGACGGGATTTCCATTTCGGATCAGCTGAATCTCCGAGAGGAGAAAGTCGCCGTTAAAACTGGGGGAAAGTGACCCTCGGGTAAGGTCGGGATGCGGCAGCGCTTCGAGCCGGATAGACTTGACGGACAACGGATGAGCCGTCTTGACGGTGAGGCGATGGGTGTCGTTGAGGGGAATGCCGCCGGCAAAGAGGATGGACCGGTCGGGCAGGGGGGTGAAGGTCGAGTCGGCGGAGTCCCCTTTCACTTCAGCGGGTTCCGTGACGAGCCAGTAGTTTTCCGAATCGAGGATGGTTCGCTCACGGGCGAGCCATTGCCCGTACTCGGCGCTCAGGTCTTTTGCTTTCTTCAGAAGCTCATTTTCGGTAATTGCCAGGGTCCCGGCATGTTCCTCGATCTCCCGCTCGAAACCGGGCACATCGATCTCGAGATCGGGCGCCGCCGTCATCGCGACTCCGTCGGCTCCCTTTTCGTCTATGTTGTTGAAGAAGGCGGCGAGCTCAAAAAACTCGCGCTGGGTGAGGGGATCGAATTTGTGATCGTGACACCGCGAGCATCCGGCGGTGAGCCCCATCCAGACCGTGGCGGTGGTGTCGACCCGGTCGATGACATACTCGGTACGGTATTCTTCATCAATGGCCCCGGCCTCGGCGTTGATGCGATGATTGCGATTGAAGCCGGTCGCGACAAGTTGCGCCGTCGTGGGGGAGGGGAGCAGGTCGCCGGCGAGTTGCTCGATCGTGAACTGGTCGAAGGGCTGATTGTCATTGAACGCTTTGGCGACCCAGTCGCGCCATGCCCACATCGAGCGGAGATTGTCTTTCTGATAGCCGTGGGTATCGGCGTAGCGGGCCGCTTCGAGCCAGTCCCAGGCCATGCGTTCGCCGTAGCGCGGACTCGCGAGGAGAGCATCGACCGCCGCTCCGTAGTCGAGGTCGGTGAGGAATCGGGTCGTTATGGCAGGTTCGGGTGGCAGCCCGGTGAGATCGAGCGCGGCACGCCGCAGCCAGGTCGCCGGATCGGCGGGACCGCCGGGAGTGACGCCTTCCTTTGCAAGATGCTGAAGAAGGAAGGCGTCGATAGGTGAGGTGCCCTCGTTCGCGGCGGGAATGGGGGGACGTTTCGCCGAAGCGAAGGCCCAGTGACCCTCCCACGCCGCACCGCTTTTCACCCAGGCGGCGAGTGTTTCTTTTTCCGCCGAAGTGAGTTGTTTGGCGTCGCCCGGCGGGGGCATCACCTCGTCCTCGTCGTTTGTCGTGATCCGATAGATGAGTTCGCTCTTTTCCGGATCTCCCGGCACGATGAGGGCGAGTCCGCTTTCCGCTTCGCGGGTCAGGAAGGACTCCTCGTCGAGCCTCAGGTCCGCCTTCCTCGAACCTCCATCGGGACCGTGGCAGTGAAAGCATTTGTTAGAGAGAATGGGCAGCACGTCGCGATTGAATCGAATCGACTCGTCTGCCGCCGCCGTTCCGCTTCCGCCTCCGCAGAGGGCGAGGGACAGGGAAGCAAGGACGCGAAAGCGCGATGGCCGGGGGCTGGTCATTCCAGGATCTTCTCATCTGTCAGGCAGGATAGAAAGCTTCTTCGATTCCGTGGGAAACGTCACGTGATTTTCAGTAAGAGAGGTGGTCCGATTCGTGGGTCGGCGGCGGGTCTGCGTCACGGCGTGAGTAGCTGCCAGCGGTGCAGCGTCACGGGTAGGCGGAACCAGGGGTTTTCATCGGTGCGACCGTCGAGAGTCGCTACTGCCCCGAGTCCGGGATCGGCCTGGATCCACTTCCCGTCCCCGGCGTAGACGAGCGCATGGATGCCGTCTCTCGTGAGAGCGAGGTCGCCTGGCTCGACGGAGGCGTAGTCCATTTTTCTGATGGTCCCGCTGGTTCCAGTGGGGTGTGTATAGCCGCGGTATCCCTCGCTCAGGGCCTTCGCACTGGCGTCGAACCACCAGTGCTCCAGCCACGTGCGAAAGGCGAGGCCATTGGCGTGACGGAACCCGTAGTTCAGGAGGGCGTCGCGGAGAGCGCGGCGCGGCAGGCCCGAGCAGTCGATCCCCCGCGGACTTTCTCCGCCCCAGAAGTAGCGGGTTGCTTCGTAGCTCGCGAGGCTCGTCATGTAGTCCGCCCGCAGGTCTTTGCTGTCGAAAGGGCGACCCGGGAGGAGGAAAGGGATCGTGAGTAGGGATGGGGCCAGCATGACGAGGAAACGCAGGGCCTTGCGGTTCCATACGAAATAGGTGAGCCCCGCCCAAGCTCCGAGGAGGCTACCGAGAAAGGCGAGTCTCATCACGGTGCTGTTCACCGGATTCAGAAAAAAGACCACGACACCGGCTGCGGCGCCCAGGGTGCAAATTGTCAAAAGTCTTCGGGATGGGCTCATGCTGATTCCGGCATGATTAGGGAGAGGGGCGGAAAACGCAAGCCTGCGAAAGGCAAAGGCGGGGAACCGGGATCGTTTGAAAAGCGATAAAATGTAGAACGGGTCTCCCGGCCCGCTCCGGCATCGGTCCGGTGAAGGTGAACGGGCCTGGAGACCCGTTCTACGTGAAGAAGGAACCCTGGGCAGGATGGTTGAGAGTCGAACGAGTGGGACAGGAGTGTCCCACCTCCTTGGGCTCACTATTTGTCGTAGACCCCAAGGAGGTGCGCTTACCCGTGCTCCCCTTACTCTTTCTTCGCCGCCTTCTTCGGGGCGGCCTTTTTCGCGGGCGCTTTCTTTGCGGCGGCTTTTTTCGCGGGTGCTTTTTTCGTGGGCGCTTTTTTTGTGGGCGCTTTTTTTGCCGGGGCGTCTCCGTCGGCGGCTACTTTTTTCTTGGCCGGTTCGCGGGGCGGGAATTCCCAGCCGAGCATTCGCTTGCCTTTGACGTTGCAGGTCAGGGCGGCCTGGAAAGGGCGGCCTTTTTTGCTGATCCACTTGTCGATGAG
>JBDNIL010000260.1:0-4443 GCA_041688355.1 Verrucomicrobiales bacterium
CCCTACGACGGCTTCGACCGATTTAATCGGGTGCAGCAAATGCGCTGGCAGGGCACCGCGACCGGCACCCCCATCGACGCGTGGAAATGGGGCTTCAACGAGGGGTCGAACCGGACTTGGAAGAAGAACCTCGTCGCCGCGGGCGGGCAGGACGAGGCCTACGTCTACGACGGGTTGTCGCAGGTGATCCGCGATGCCGTCGGCACGCTCAACACCAACCGGACCGCCATCGGAGGCATCCCCGGCGAGGAGGAGGATTTCACCTATGACCCGACCGGCAATTGGCTGGGCTACCGCAAGAACGAGGATGGCACGGCAGTTCTCGAGCAAACCCGTTCGAACAATAGGGATAATCAGTTGACGCAGATCGACGGATCAAGCCAGGGAATCGAATTCGACAAGGCGGGCAACGCGGTGAAGGTCCGGCCCGGTCTGGACGGTGACTGGTCGAAGCACTTTGAGCTGGTTTGGGACGCGTGGAATCGACTTGTGGAGGTAAAGGACGAGAACGGAGTCACCGTACAGAAAAACGCCTACGACGGCCTTTCGAGACGCATCACCAAGGAGTCCGGCGGAAAAGTCGTCCACACTTACTGGAGCGACCGGTGGAAGCCCTTGGAGGAGCGGGTGGATTCCGCGACGACGGCAGCGACGCAATATTTGTGGGGTGAACGTCCCGGGCACCGCGACGAGCTGGTCCTTCGCGACCGCGATACGAACGCGGACGGCACGCTCGACGAGCGCCTCTACGCGACGATGGACTACTTCAACGGTACGTCCATCCTCGACCCCTCCGGCAACGTACTGGAGCGCTACGCCTACGGGGCCTTCGGTCCGAGGCGGGTGATGTCGCCGGACTTCACGTCGCGGGGCGGCTCGCTCTACGACTGGGACTTCGAGTTCCAGGGGCAGTTCCGGGATCGGGTGACGGGGTGGTACAACTACGGCTATCGGTTTTACGTGCCGGAACTTGGCAGGTGGATCAATCGGGATCCGATCGGGGAGCGAGGGGGAATCAACCTCTACGCGTTCGTCGAAAATGGGCCAATCGAAAGAGCTGATCGCGTTGGTCTGCTGAGCACGAAAAAGTTCATCGATTGGTATTTCAATGCCGGTGGCGCGACCTACGATATTGTCGCTGAAGGGGAATTGTCAGCCTTGAAAGGCGTTCTGACGGGGTTTTTGGCAGACTACCATCAAGAGGCATGGGACGCCATCAAGATCGATGCGCGGGATGAGTGTGGGAAGCACGCGTCAACTGTCGGCGGTAGTGCGTCTTGGTATGACGGAAAAGAGCACACTTTCAAGTATTCCAACCGAGGAAACAAGAGGAATCCAGATGTTACTGGACGAAATTTTTGGCTTGGCGATACTACTGTCTTTTGGGGGCTTGAAGGAGAAATCACAGTTAATTGCTGCTTGGAAACATACAGCTACAAAGAAAAGATTAAGTTTTCACTGCGAGATCGAGGCGCGGATCCATTGGACATTGGAATCGAGATTTGGGGAGGCGATCCGTATTCGATAACCGCTGACTGGGAGGAAAATTTCCCAGCATCAGGAGTGTTCTCTTAAGCATATGAAGCTTCGTTTTCTTTGGCTTCTTGTGCTATGCGTGCCACTTCAAGAATGTCGTAAACGTCCGACAAAGGTGCGCTTGATAGGTGACTTCTCGGTGTCTAGCCATGAATGGAATCCTGAAAATCAATACTTTATCGAGCGACGCGGAGAAGTGGTTGTTCCTCCGCTGGTAAAAGCTGTAGCTACTCAGGAAAACAGGATCTATGGATACCTCGACTGGTCTGGAGATTCCGCATTTGAGTCCTTGCCAAGTGGCTACTTTTTGATCAACGCGTCATCCAACGAGTTGAGCAGTGGATTGACGTGGAGCGAACTCGTATCTCTCGTTCCGACAGCTAAGAAGACCCAGCTGAAAGCCCCAGCGGAGATTAGGTAGATTGGGTGGACTCATTCGGTCGATGAGCGACGAAGTCGCTTCGACGTCGCCCCACCCTTCGCCTCCCTCTTCCGGGCTGTGCCTGACATAATCACGACGCAAAGCTCCTGCGGCGGGCGGCACCTTTCATCGACTGCAGCTCAAGCTCCTGCATCATTCACACTCCCCGGTGATCGAGGGTAGTGGAGCGCTTACCAGCACGAAGGTGTCGCCTATACGTTTACAATGTTGTTGACTGATATCCGGTTCCTTCTATTCTAGAACGATCCCAAACGCTGCCGCACTCCATGATTTTCGTCCAAATCGCCGCCTACCGGGACCCCGAGCTTCTCCCCACGATCCGGGACTGTCTCGCCAAGGCCGAATTCCCCGACGACCTGCGATTCGGGATCTGCTGGCAGACCGATGCCGAGGACCGCTCCCTCGAGCCCTTCCTCGACAACGACTGCTTTCGCATCCAGCGCGTCCCGTGGCACGAGAGCAAGGGGCTCTGCTGGGCCCGATCCGAGATCCAGAGGCTCTACGATGGAGAGGAGTTCACCTTACAGCTCGACTCCCACCACCGCTTCGCGCCGGGTTGGGACCGTCAGCTCCTCGAATGGATGGAGCTTTGCCGGAGCGAAAAACCCATTCTCACCAGCTACGCCGGCGTCTACGAGCCGGGCGTGAGCGAGACGCCTCCGTCAGGTCCGTTCAAAATGGTCGCCGATCGCTTCACCCCCTCCGGCACGATCCTCTTCCGGCCCTTCCACATTCCCGGCTGGCCGGACCTTTCCGCCCCCATCCCCGCGCGTTTCGTTTCGGGCCATTTTTTCTTCACTCTGGGTAGGCACTGCGAGGACTACAAGTATGATCCCCAGCTCTACTTCGCCGGCGACGAGATAAGCCTGAGCATCCGATCCTACACCCTCGGCTACGACCTTTTCCATCCTCACCGCAACATCGTCTGGCACGAGTACACGCGGGTCGGGAGGACCAAGCACTGGGACGACCACAAGAAGACCCAGACGGAGGTCCAGATCGAGAAGGCGTGGCATGAACGCGATCTGCTGAGCAAGCGGCGGCTGCGCAAGATGCTGCGCGAGGAGGACAACGACGAAGTGATCGGCGACTACGATCTCGGCACCGTCCGTAGCCACGGCGACTACTAGTGCTATGCCGGGATCGACTTTGCGCGGCGCCTGCTCCAGAGGGAGACCGTGGAGGGAAAGGATCCCCCATGCACGTGGATCGACGAGGCGCGCTGGGAGAGCGGGTTTGCCCACAAACACAAAATCTCGCTGAAGTGGCAGAAGTCCGCGATCGAAGCGTGCGAAGACCTCCAGTTCGTCTATTTCGGCGTCGAGGACGCCTGCGGAAAGGTGCTGCACCGCTTCGATGCCCCGGCGGAGAGTCCCGAAGCCAGGGGCGAGGTCGAAACGAAGGAAGTCGAGATTACATCGGCGACGAAACCCGGAAAACTCGTCGTGTGGCCCGTGAGCCGCTCGCGAGGCTGGCTCCGCCGGACCGACTACGCGCTCTGAATCTCATCGCTCCGGCCCCATGATCCCGAAAATTGTCCATCAGACGTGGAAGACAACGCAGTTTGAGTACTGGGTCTTCAAAAAGTCGCAGTCCTCGGTGCGCGAACACCTCGGTGATTGGGACTATCGGTTCTGGACCGACGAAGAGCTCGAGGTGTTCGTGCGGGACGAGTATGGGGAATACTTCGAGGCATGGAAACGGCTGGACCGCCCGATCAAGCGCGTCGACATGGCGCGTTATTTCCTTCTGCACCGATTCGGCGGTCTCTACGCCGATCTCGATTTCATCTTCACCTCCCCGATCGACGAGCTGATCGGCGAGCCTTACCTCCTTTATTTCTACCGGTCCCAGCAGGCGATCGCCAAGAACTGGGAGTTTCTCGGGAACGCTTTCATGATTTCGGCGCCGGGCGAAGGCTTCTGGATGGATCTCGTCGACTACCAGCTCGCCCTCCCGCCCGCCACGAACGTGCTTCACCACACCGGGCCGAGGGCGATCGGCGCCTTCTACGAACAGCTCTCGGATCGGTCGGCGATCCGCGTTTTCGGGCCCGACGAATTTGACAACGACCGCTGTGCCGATGGAGTCGGCGCCCACCGCTACGGCTACCACATGCGGACGGCGACATGGCAGCACCCGGGGTTCAAAGCCTAAGAACGAATCGAAACGAATGACTCCGCGAATGAACGAAACCGACACCGAACGACCCGAATTCTTTAGTCAATTCGGCCAAGACTACTGGCTGATGAACGCGGCTTTTCCGACCATGCGGAACGGCTACTTCGTCGAAGTCGGCGCCTTTCAGTTCGCAAACGGCTACATGAGCAACACGCTTGCCTTGGAGACGCGGCACAACTGGCGTGGGCTGCTGATCGAGCCGAACCCGGCGCTTTGCGGTCCGCTCGCGGCACGCGAATCCACCCTCGTGCGGGCCGTGGTTTCTGATACCAGGCGAACGGCGC
>JBDNIL010000261.1:0-2356 GCA_041688355.1 Verrucomicrobiales bacterium
ACGGCATCGCGGATCACCTGCGACAACCCATCGTAGACGTAGGCCTCGTCCTGCCCGCTCGCGGCGACGAGGTTCTTCTTCCAAGTCCGGTTCGACCCCTCGTTGAAGCCCCATTTCCACGCGTCGATGGGCGTGCCGGTCACGGTGCGCTGCCAGCGCATTTGCTGCACCCGATTAAATCGGTCGAAGCCGTCGTAGGGATCTCCGGAATCGCCCTCCGATCCGCCGCCGGGTCGGATCATGCTCATCTCCACGCCAGGCTGCGGATAAGCGATCGTCACGAAACGAGCGAGTCCGACGCGGATGTAGTCCACCTTGTCGCCCGATTCGCCCTCGATGCCGACAGTCTTGACGAGGCCGAAGGCGTCCTCAATGCTGCCGCCCGCCCCGTAGCCGAGGTTCACGACCCGTCCGTTCGGGTAGGTGATCGCGGTGCGTCTGGCGGTGTTGCTCATGCGGTGTGGTAGTAGTCAAATTTGCGGCCACTTCGTTCATCAATCTACAAAGATCTGCGTTACGGTCTCTTTAGGGCGTATATCATTTCCCTAAACTGAATTTTTTCCGCATCGGTCATTCCATACCTATCGAGTGTTGCATCACTCGCTTTTTGAAGTAGTTCATTCGAGATTTCGTTCAAGACGAATTTATCCAGGCCTTCTATGAAAACTACCAATGAACCTCCCTGAAGGTCTGTTCTCAAAAGCAGGATCCATGTAAGTTTTGACAAATCTTCATGGCTTAAGTGTTTTATTTTCTCCCGAAACTTAAGGAGAGTTACTTCGAAATCAGAAAATTCTCCGGAGAATGGATTTCCGGCGATCGATTGCTCTTGTGCAATAATAAGCTCGCCAACTAAATTTGGGTCCAGGCTAAATCCTGCCCCAGGAATCATAACCGCAAGAATCGGGATAAATTTTGCAATCTTCATTGGTTTAGATCACGATCAGGGTGCCGAACTTGTCACGAGCCTTTCCATTGGATTCAGTAATCTTCTCTCGTGCGGTATTGTTTAATAGTGCGCTCAATTTATTCCAACACTCTTCACTTGTCACGGTTATGCAGCCGAGCGAAATAGTTCCAGTGTGCAGCCTGAACGCGCCCCGTTTCGTCGTTGGGTCATAGTCATCGACGAACCCATCGACCTTATCTAGGGACCACCAATCTACAAGAGGATGGTCTAGTATAATATAATCACCTGACGGAAGCGGGCCCTTGCCCTTTTCGCCGGAATCATCGGGGTTGTTGGTGCCGGAAGTACAGCAATCCTCGCATTCAAACGACTCACCATCACCGGTGACGGTTAGCTTTCGATTCGTAACATCATAGATTAATGAGACGAGAAGGCCAAGGATATCAATGGAACTTCGAGGCGAGTTTTTGCTGAATGAGTAAAGATTCACTCCCCCATCCTCCCCGATCGGATCGCGATTGATCCACCTGCCGAGCAAGGGCACGTAGAACCGGTATCCATAATTATACCACCCCGTCTCAGCATCGCGGAATTGTCCTTGGAACCCGAAGCCCCAGTCGTAGCTCGACGTGCTTCGCGGCGAGAAGTCCGCCGCCATGATGCGGCGGATTCCGAAGGCGGAGTACGCATATCGCTCCAGAACGGTACCGGACGTGTTGACCACCGCCGTCCCGTTGAAGTAATCCATCGTCGCGTAGAGCCGTTCATCAAGCGTCCCGTTTCCATCTGTGTCCCGGTCCCGCAGCACCAACTCGTCCCGATGTCCGGGACGCTCGCCCCAGAGAAACGAACGTGCCGCAGTGGTCGCGGCTCCTATCCGCTCCTCCAGCGGCTTCCATCGGTCGCTCCAGTAGGTGTTGGACGACTTCGCCCCCGGCCTCCGTCGTGATCCGGCGGGTCAGCCCATCGTAGCCGTTCTTCTGCACGGTCGTTTCGTTCTCGTCCGCGACCCCCACGACCCGGTTCCACGCGTCCCACGTCAGCGCGAAGGATTTCGTCCAGTCACCTCCGGCACCCGGACGAATCTTAGTGGCGTTTCCGGCCCGATCATATTCGATGCCTTGGCTGCTGCCGTCGATTTGCGTCAACTGGTTGTCCTGATTGTTTGAGCGCGTTTGGTCGAGGACGGGTGAACCGTTCGTCTCTTTTCGATAGGCGAGCCAATTGCCGACGGGATCGTAGGTGAAATCATCCTCCTCGCCGGGGATGCCTCCGATGGCCGTGCGGTTGGTGTTGAGCGTGCCTACGGCATCGCGGATCACCTGCGACAACCCATCGTAGACGTAGGCCTCGTCCTGCCCGCTCGCGGCGACGAGGTTCTTCTTCCAAGTCCGGTTCGACCCCTCGTTGAAGCCCCATTTCCACGCGTCGATGGGCGTGCCGGTC
>JBDNIL010000262.1:0-5388 GCA_041688355.1 Verrucomicrobiales bacterium
CCCCGATTCTCGTGAATGACGGGGGCGAGGCCCGGCAGCGTTTCGAGGCGGCCTTCGAGGAGTTTCGCAGCCTCTTCCCCATCGCGCTCTGCTACAGCCAGATCGTTCCGGTGGACGAAGTCGTGACCCTGACACTCTATCATCGGGAAGACGAACCCCTCCGGCGTCTTTTCCTCGACGAGGCGGAAACCGCCGCCCTCGACCATCTTTGGGATGAACTGCTCTTCGTGAGCGAGGCCCCGCTGAAGCAGATCGACGTCTTTGAGCAACTTTTCCAATACGCCACTCAGGATGCCAAGCCCAGTGCCTTCGAGCCCATGCGCGAGCCTATTTTGAAAGCGGCCGCCGCTTTCAAAGAGCAGCAAAAGTCCGCCCTCGCGGTGCAAGGTGAAGCGGTCATTGGATTCGCCGCGAAAGCCTGGCGTCGTCCCCTGACGGAAACCGAAATCACGGGGCTGAGAGCTTTCCCGCCGCGTCTCATGCTCGTCCGGGTGTTGACCTCTCCCGCGTTTCTTTATCGCGGAGAAAAGGCCCCCGGGAAAACCGGTCCCGTCAGCCCTCACGAACTCGCCACGCGGCTCAGCTATTTCCTGTGGTCCTCGGCGCCTGATGAGGACCTGCGTGCGGCTGCGGAAAGTCTTCATGATAGTGACGCGCTCGGCGCGCAGACCCGCCGGATGCTGACCAGTGAAAAAGTCCGCCGCCTCGCCGCCGAGTTTGGCTGCCAATGGCTCCACGTGCGCGACGTCGCCACCCTCGACGAAAAGAGTGAGCGTCATTTCCCCACCTTCCTCGACCTGCGTGCAGACATGGAGGAGGAAGTCACCCGCTTCTTCATCGACCTCTTCCAAAACAATCGCAGCGTCCTCTCGCTGCTCGATGCCGATCACAGCTTCATGAATGAGTCGCTCGCGAAGCACTACGAGATCGATTGGAAAGGCGAAGGCTGGCAGCGCATCGAAGGTCTCCACGCGAAGAACCGAGGCGGGATCCTCGGCTTCGCCGCGACGCTTTCCAAACAATCCGGCGCCTCCCGGAACAGCGCCATCCTGCGTGGCACCTGGCTCACGGAGGTGATCCTCGGCGATAAGCTGCCCAAGCCGCCCAAGGATGTTCCCATCCTGCCGGACGAAGCTCCGCCGGGCCTGACCGAACGCCAACTCATCGAAAGACACAGCAGTGATCCATCCTGCGCTGCCTGCCATAAGCGGATCGATCCCTTCGGATTCGCTCTCGAAGGCTTCGACGCGATCGGACGCAGCCGAGCAGCCGACACCCGAACGACCCTGCCTGACGGCACCGTGATCGACGGCTTCGCCAACCTCCGGGACTACCTGGTCACCCAACGGCAGGATGACTTCCTGCGCCAGTTCTGCCGCAAGCTCCTCGGCTACGCGCTGGGACGCAGCGTGCAACTCTCGGACCGGCCGCTCATTGATGCCATGATGCAAGTCGAGGGGCACGAGATCGGCGGCATCGTCGAGTTGATCGTGCAGAGTCCGCAATTCCGCGAGATGCGGGGGAAAGAATTTGAGTCCAACGATTGATCCGGAAACCATGAAAAAACACCAATTCAATCGTCGCCATTTTCTTCGCGGGACCGGCGTCACGATGGCGCTGCCCTGGATGGAATCCATCAATGTCTGGGGTGATGAACCGACCCGCAACAAACCGGCCAGCGAAGCGCCCCTGCGCCTCTGCGTGACTTTTTCCGGCAACGGATTTCACTCCAAAGAATGGTGGGCCCGGGGCGAGGGCAAAGCCATGGAGCTGGGCGCAGTGCTGGCCCCGCTCGCCGACTACCGCGAGCGAATGCTCTTTGTTCGCGGGCTCTACCACGAAGAGGCGCGCAAAGGAAACATCCACTCCTCGCAGACCGGGAACATCCTCTCCGGTGCGCCCATCGCCTCGGGCGGACAGATCCAGTCAGGGACGAGTTTTGACCAGATGCTCGCCCAGACCTACGGGCGCAGCACCAAGGTTCCCAGTCTCGTGCTCGCCTGCGAAAAGTCGAATCCGTCGGTTCACAAGAACTACTCCATGCTCTACAGCTCGCACATCTCGTGGACTTCACCGACAACCCCGACCCCTCTGGAGCTCTACCCGGCCCTCGCTTTTGACCGGCTTTTTAAAGACGAGGTCTCACCCGAAGATCGCAGCGTGCTCGATGCCGTCCTCGCCGATGCGCAGGATCTGCGGCGGGAGATCAGCAAGAGCGACCAGCACAAGCTCGACGAGTATCTCAACAGCGTGCGCGAGGTGGAGAGCCGCATCGAAAACGCCGGCAAACGCGGCGAGCTGCAAGGCTGGCGTCCCACCCTCGACAAGCCGAACATCCAGCGCCCCGCCGACGGCATCCCCCAGGACATCGGCGAGCACATGCGCCTCATGATCGACCTGCTCGTGCTCGGTTTTCAGACCGACACCACCCGGATCACGACCTTGAAGCTCAACAATGACCACAGCGCTCTGCGCTTCCCCAACCTGCCCAGCATGCAGCAGGCCGGGCACGGCATCGATTACATGATTCACCATCTCCTCTCCCACAGCGACGGCGATGACTGGTTACGGGTAAACCAGTTCTTCATGGAGCAGGTCGCCCACCTCGCCCGGAAGCTCGACGCGATTCAGGAGGGCGAGCGCACCCTGCTCGACAACACCATGCTCATGCACTGCTCCAGCATGATGGCCGGCGCGAAACACGACAACGATCAGCTCCCCGTCATCGTGATCGGCGGCGGGCTCAAAGGCGGTCGTGTGCTCGACTACAGCGAAAAACCGGAACGCCAACTCTGCCGCCTCTTCCTGTCGATGATGGACAAAATGGAAGTCCGCCCGAAGAGCTTCGGCGATGCAAAACTCATGCTGGAGGAGGTGTGATGAGGTCATTCTTTCCTCTCGAGCCGGCGTGCTGCGCGAGGGCTCGCTCAGACGCTCCAAGTCCGATAAACTCCTGGCGTCCTCTATTCTGAGTGCTCCGGCAGGACCATCCCGCGTTCTGGTTTGAGCTTGGACTGATGCTCGCGCCGCGTGGCGAGCGGGGTGTTGCCGGTGAACTTTTTGAAGCGCTTCACGAAGGAGCTGTGATCGTAGAAACCGGTATCGATGGCGATGTGGGCGATGGGGTGGGCGGTGCTCTTGACGGCGTCGATGGCGTGAAACATGCGCACCTGTTCGATGAAGGCCTGGGCGGTGGTTTTCAGGCGCTCACGGAAGACGCGCATGAAGTGACTGGGGGAGAAACTGCACAGTTTGGCAAGCTGGGCGATGGTGATCGGTTCGTCGTAGTGGCGATAGACGTGTTCGACGGCGGGCAGGAGCCGGTTGAGTTCGGCTTCGTGCCCCATGACTTCGTTGTAGGTGCGGTTGATGGTGATGAGGCCGATGACACTTCCCTCGTGATCGTGGAGCGGGTATTTGCTGGAAAAACTCCACTTGGGCGCGTGGGCGAAGAAGTATGTGGCATGCACTTCATTTACCAATGGCTTGCCGTTTCGAAAGACGAGCAGGTCGTTTCTGCGGAAGTTTTCAGCAATGATTTTCGGGAAAAGATCGAAGTCCGTTTTGCCGACGACCTCCTGGTCCGGCGGGACGTTGATGAGTTCCCTCAGGGCTTGGCTCATGAAGATGTATCGGGATTCGAGGTTTTTCACCATGAAGAGGGCACCGGGCAAGTGTTCGAGGGCCTGCAAGAGTTGGGTGCTATCGGCGAGTTGGCGGAGAAAGGTCTGTTGGAGTCGCTGCTTCATGCGTGATAGGATATTACCATTCTTTGGTGGCCTGGCGATAGATTCGAAGGAGGTTTCGGGGTATTGTTTCCGCATGATTCGCCCGTCCCGGATGCTTTTCCTCTCATCGCTTGCCGTCGTGCTGGCTCTTGGTAATGCTGCGGCGGAGTCAGACCTGCTCGTGCTGATGAGCGACTCGGGTCGGGTGGAGCGGTATGACATGGCGAGCGGGGCGCATGTGGGCACCCTTCTCAGCGGGCTGCCGACGGCCAATGATCTGCTGTTCGATGCGGAGGGTCGGCTGTTGATTTCCACCGGAGCGCCCGGCGGGCCGGGCACGGTGCTGCGATTTGATCCTCGGAATGGCGGGAAGATGGAGACGCTCCTCGATATTCCCGAGGGCTACGGCGGGCGGCTTTTCCGCGCGACGGGCATGGCGTGGCATGAGGGCGACCTGCTGGTGGCGAGTCAGGGCGATGGGAAGGTGAAGCGCTACTCCTACCCCTCGGGCGAATGGCTGGCGGACATCGCGCTGGCATCGCCGGGCGGCATGACGCAAATCGCCACGCATGGCGGGCGCTTGTTCGTCACGGACTTTGCCGCGCAGGCGCTGCGTCGTGCAGCGGAGAAGCTGGATGGCACGATGAGCGAGGTCTGGGCGCAACAGCCGGGTCATGCGCCGTGGGGGCTGGCGTTCGATGGCGAAGGACGTGCGTATTTCAGCACGTCGGCGAATCGCATCTTGCGCTTCGATGGGATCGCGATCCAGGAGTGGGCCGGTGCGGGTGGCGTGCTGAATACGCCGATCGGCTTGGCGCTCGGTCCTGACCGGCAGCTCTACTCGGCGAGCCTCGCAGGCCAGGTAACGGTGTGGAAAACGGATGCTCCGAATGCGGGTGCGCCTCTTCGATCCATCGGCGGAGCGGAGATGCAGAAGCCGATCAGCATCGCGTTCACGACATTGCCGCGCGGGCCGTCGTTTGTTCATGCGCCGGCGATTGACGTGGCGGTGGAGTCAGCGGAGAAGGTGGCGTTCTTCGAGGAGAAGATCCGTCCGCTGCTCATCGAGCGCTGCATCGAATGCCACGGCGAGAAGAAGCAGAAAGGCGGACTACGCCTCGACTCACGCGCCGCCTGGCAGTCGGGTGGCGACTCCGGTGCTGCGATGGTGCCGGGCAAACCCGACGAGAGCCTGCTCATCAAGGCGGTGCGTTACGCTGACAAGGATTTGCAAATGCCGCCGAAGAAAGCACTGACCGCCGCCGAGGTGGCGGCGCTCGTCGAATGGGTGCGGCAAGGGGCGATTGATCCGCGCAAAGACGCCACCGTGGCCGCGCAACCCGCGACGAATGAGTGGGCGGCGGAGTTTCAGAAACGGCTCGACTGGTGGAGCCTCAAGCCAATGCAGCAAGGGGAGCCGCCGGTGGTGGCGGATCCCGCATGGTCACGCGAGCCGGTCGACCGCTTCATTCGCGCGGCCCTCGATGCCGCTGCTCTATCTCCTGCGCCGCACGCGGAAGCGGAGGTTCTTTTGAAGCGATTGTCCATCGTGCTCACGGGGCTGCCGCCGACACCTGAACAGCGCTCTGCATTCCTCACCGAGATGAAGACGCAGCCGGAGGGCGCGTATGAGCGACTGGTGGAATCACTGCTGGGCTCG
>JBDNIL010000263.1:0-8827 GCA_041688355.1 Verrucomicrobiales bacterium
GAATTCGAAGGGACAGGTGAATAATAGAGAAGCGACACGTCAGTCTCCCATTTTCCCGCATCTACATCCTCTCGCCTTCCGGCTCCACCGCTCGGGCATCATTCCGACCCACCGATTTTGCGGCACCCGAGCGTCTTACGCCGATAAACGAGACATGCGCCGCGCCGCAGGCACACGAACGCCGAGCGCTTTCACATTCTCCGCCGGATCCTGCCGAACTGGCCGGGACTTTCAGGAAAGGACGACACCTCAATAGCGATACGCGATATCCGTGGAGCCGCCGCCTTGTCTCACGTCCCAGGCTCCGGCGGCGCTGTAGGGGTCAACCCGGGGCGAGGCGGAGTAGGCACTCGTCGGAGCCTTGCGGTAGGGTCTCGAAAATTCCGTATTGGTCTGTTCGAGGGTGGTAGACGGGCTACCGGTGAGAGCGGCCGCAGCCAGAGCAAAAACAGGGAGGAGGGCTTTCCCTACCATGCCTGTCTGCGGGACGAGAGGCCCCCAACATACAGGGTGGAGCCTGTCACTCCGCCCTCTTGCCTCCGGCCCCGTCCTCAGAGCGGCTTCAAGCCCACCGACAGTGCGATTTTTTTAAAGCGGGGCCGGCGCAGCCACATGAAGAGCTTCGCGGTGATCGAAACCCCCAGATAGAGCAGACCCAGCGTGAGCAGCTCGCTCTTGAATCCGAAGTCTAACATCACCGCCACCGGCGTGAGCAGCAGCAGGGGCAGCACGATCAGCCTCGTGACGCGCTCCGGTCGGGCGAGGAGACGCAGCCGAGTGAGTCGCCCCTGCTCCTCGTGATACTCCGTCACCGTCACCGCCGCCCAGTTCCAGAGCCAGCCGTGTTTCAGGATGACATCGGTCTTGCCGGTCGCATCGTCGACCGCTCCCGGAAAACGCTCCAGGATGGCGGCGAGGAGCGCCTCGCGGCCGACACCCTCGCTGCTCCAGAATGCCATTTCATCCCCGAGCTTCCACCAGCCCGAGGCCAGCTTTTCGACCGCTTCACCGCCGACGAACTGCAGGCTGCCGCCCCAATTCACCTGCCGCCAGCCGCCGAGGAGGCGCGTCCCGCTTCGCAGGATGCCCTGGATGAGAATGAGTCCGGCGAGGGTGAGTCGAGAGCTCGTCGAGTCGAACTCCGGATCGATCACCAATCGTCCCGCCCGCCCCAGCGCGATCGTGAGCGAACCCGCGATCATCAGCCCCATCGGGAGGAGCAGGAGAGGGAGAAATATCGATCCCACCCCGAAGGCAACGACACCCGCCCACCACAGCACATGGAGGAAAGCCTCGGAAAGTCCCGACTCCCTCCCCGGATAGACGAGCTGGAAAGGCTCATGCCCGTAGCGGCCGTGATAGACGAATGAGCCGTTGCGGATCCCGTGCGAGGCATAGACCTGCCCTTTCCAGATCGCCCCTCCCGCGCCCCGGAAACGGTCGCGATGGACCGGCATCAGGAGCGCCTCGGCCCGTCCGTAGCCCATTTGCTGGCGGAGGTAGGCGGCATAGGAAAAACGACGGTGATGCCAGACAAAAGCCGCCGGGTGAAAGCCGAGCTCGTAGCCCGCTTCGAGAACCCGCCAGCAGAAGTCGACATCATCTCCCGCCGTGCGGAAGATCGGATTGAATCCGCCCACCTCGTCGTAGACCGACTTCCGCACCGCGAGGTTGCAGCCCGGGAGATGCTCTGCCCTCGTATCGCTCAGCAGCACATGGACCGGTCCTCCCGGAGCCGCCGCCACTCTCGCCTGGGCCGCCGTTTCCGCCCGCGGCGGGATGTTCGGACCCCCGACCGCCCCGATCTTCGGGTCTTCGGAGAAAAGCTGCACGATCCATTTCAACCAGTCGGGTTCCACGATGCAGTCGTCGTCAGTGTAGACGAGGATCTCGCCCGTCGCGGCGCCCGCGCCGGTGTTGCGTGCCGCGCTAAGACCGCCATGCTCCACCGCGAGATAGCGGATGGCCTCGTAAGACATCGCCAGATCCTCGACCCGCGGATCGGCCCCGTCGTTCACGAGGAGCAACTCCACCGCCGGGTAATTCAGCGCCACGAGCGAGTCGAGACACTCCACCAGCGTCGCACTGCCCTTGTAAGTGCAGACGATCACCGAGACCTTGGGCGTGTCTGTCAGGATCAGGCAATCCGACGGCTTTTCCCATTGCCCCCATGACTCGCGCACCACATCGACGGCGGGGCGCTCGGTCTGGTCGCGCCTCGTCAGGCCGAACTCCCAGCCCTCCACGGTCTGGCCCCCGCGCTGCCAGTGATCACTCCACGCGAAGATCGTCGAGCCCGCCACACCCGATTTCCCCGCCGCCTCGAGATAGCGATCGAGGATCTCCGCCTGCCCGAGATCCCCGTGCCTCAGGGCATCGGCACCGAACTCGGAAATAAAGAGCGGCTTGTCTCCCGCCCGATTTTGCAACCGGGCGAGGTAGGAGGACAGCTCGGCCTCGCCTTCGAGATAGAGATTAAAAGCCACAAAATCCTGGTTCTGCGGCAGCAAATACTCCGTGCTCGGGTAATTGGCGTAGGCAAAAAGAGTCCCCGGCGCGTTCATGTGACCGAGATCGATGAGGCGCTCGAGTTGCTCCACGACCCGCGCCGCGCCCATCCAGCGCACCAGCGTCGTCTCGATCTCGTTGCCAACGAAGTACCCGCCCAGCGCCGGATGCCCGCGGAAGCGCTCTACCGTCTCGAGGAGCAGCCCATCCGCCGCCGCGAGAGCACTGCGCTCGCTCAGAAAGTCGATATGCTGTGACCACGGTATCGTGATGAAGACCCGCAGCCCCGCCTCCGCACAGGCGTGCATGAACTCGAGCGAGGGAATCTCGTAGAGACGCAGCGCATTGGCCCCGAGCCGATCACGGATTCGCCCCAGCTGGGCACGTCCCTCGTCGGGAAAAGCCCCTGCCGGGAACGGGCCGAAGGTCACCGCCCGTATCATCACGACCTCGTTCCCCGCCCGGAAAAACTTGCCCGACACTCGCAGCGGGTCTTGGATCGCGGAAACAGGAAAATCGAGGGCTGGCATTGAAAAAAAGGCAGGGGGAAAGGGAGGAGTCAGGAGGGTCAAGTCGATCACCTGACAGTCTGCTAGACGATCTAACCTCAACTATTTTTCATCAAAGTCTCCTTTTTCCCTCCTTCCTGCGGTCTCGATGGCCTCCATGCCGTAGTCGGAATCACTTGTCATTCCGCGCTCTTCGTGGTAATCCGCCATCCTGCCGAATTCGAAACCCCATTCCACCCGACGATGAAAAAACTACTGCTCGCTCTTCTCTCGCTCCCCCTCCTCGCCTGCGCCGACGAGCCCGGCCAGTGGGTCGATCTCTTCAACGGAAAAAATCTCGACGGCTGGATCCAGCGCGGCGGGATCGCCAAATACAGCGTCGAAGACGGCGTCATCGTCGGCACGACCGTTCCCAAGACCCCGAACTCCTTCCTCTGCACCGATAAAAATTACGCGAACTTCATCCTCGAAGTGGAATACAAGGTCGACCCGACCCTCAACTGCGGCGTGCAGATTCGCTCTAACAGTCTCCCCGATTACAAAAACGGCCAGGTCCACGGCTACCAGGTCGAGATCGATCCCGCCGACCGCGGATGGAGCGGCGGCATCTACGACGAAGGGCGCCGCGGCTGGCTCAACGATCTCTCCGCCAATCCGGCGGCGCGATATGCGTTTAAACAGAACGACTGGAACAAATACCGCATCGAAGCCGTCGGCGATCGCATCCGCACCTTCGTCAATGGCGTCCCCGCCGCCGACCACGGCGACGAGATGACCGCGACCGGCTTCATCGCCCTGCAGGTCCATGGGATCGGCAACCGGGAAGAATCCCTCAAGGTCCTCTATCGCAATGTCAGGATCCAGGATCTCGGTGAGAAGACCGACTACCGCACCCCCGACGCACCGGCTTACACCCACGAGGGTCCGCTCGTGAAAGAAGGAGCCGCCTTCCGCAAGCTCGCCGACGGATTCAAGTTCACCGAAGGCCCCGCCCTCGCGCCCGACGGTAAGATCTACTTCTCGGACATCCCGAACGAGCGCATCCACGTCTACGATCCCGCGACGAAAAAGACGACCGTCTTCCGCGAGCAAAGCGGCAAGGCCAACGGGCTTTTCTTCACCCCGGCCGGCGCCCTCGTCGCCTGCGAGGGTGGTGCCCGCCGCGTCACGAGAACCGATTTCGAAGGCAAGGTCACCGTCATCGCTGAGAAGTTCGAAGGAAAAAAACTCAACAGCCCCAACGACGTCGTCCCCGATGGCACCGGCGGCTTTTACTTTTCCGATCCCCGCTACGGCACGGGCGATGATCGCGAGATCGATGTCGAGGCGGTCTATTATATCGACAAGGGCGGCAAGCTTACCCGGGTCGCGGCCGATCTCGTGAAGCCGAACGGGGTCATCATGTCCCCCGACAGCCGCACCCTCTACATCGCCGATCCGGGAGCCGAGAAGATTTACGCCTACGACGTTGCCGAGCCGGGCAAGCTGAGTAACAAACGCGAGATCGCCCCCGTCGGAAGTGATGGCATGACGATGGACAAGCTCGGGAACTTCTACGTGACCTGGAAAAATGAAGTCATCGCCTTTTCCCCCGAGGGCAGAGAAGTGATGCGAGTCACCGTCCCAGAAGGCCCCGCAAATTGTCTGCTCGTCGGCAAAACGCTCTACGCCACCGCCCGCACCGGATTCTACGCCATCGATCTCGAAGTCGAGGGCGTGCGGTGAGGACTGTGCCCCGATGCGATCAGGGATGTTCGCGCTCCCTCGAGTCACGCGCCGGTTCCCGGTAGTGGTGACCTCCAAGGTCGCCACCGCCCAAGCCCGACGAGTGGCGACGTGGACGTCACCACTACGGGTTATTATCCGCTGCGGCGGCTCCAGGATGGGGCAGACATTCCTGTCTGCCGTCCCGCGATGCGCCGCTCACCGATTCTCCGCCTTTCCGGGAGCGGGTTTGTCGCCTTCACCTTCCTTGCGTTTCGCGCCTTCCTCCGCTTTGGGTTTGTAGGCGTCGCGTTCGCGCTAGGGCTTGTCTTTTATGGCTTCCTCTTCAGGGCGGGGTTTTCCCTCCTCGTCCGCGCGCAGCGGAGTCGCGACTGCGGCGAAGGCGAGCAGGGCGACTCCGATTTGCGGAATGACAGGGTAGCCGGGATTTTTCATGATTTGATGGAGTCGTTGTTTCATCTCTCGGCGGGCGGGCGGGTTTCGGATTCCGTTTCCTCGACGCGGCTTCCCTGTTCCACCGTCGTCTCGATGTCCACGGGGAGTTGCTTTTCTTTTCCGATGAAATTTTTGCCCTTTTTCGCGCTCGCCTTTTCCGGGGCGGGGGCGGCTCTCGGCTTTTGATCCTCGTAGACGGGCACGACTTTGATCTCGACCTCCACGGGCACGGCGCGCAGTCCGGCGATGATTTTCTCGAGCCGCTCCGTCGTCACTTCGGCGAGGGTGGCGGGCTGAGAAGCGTCGGCTGCGGCGCGCGAGAGCACTCCCTCGATGCGACCGAGTCCCTCGGAAAATGTGGCGAGAGCTCCGGTGATGCGGGTCACGGGATCGTTCTCGCCCTGCCCCCCGAGGAGGAGGTTGCGGGAAAACTTGCGTTTGATCTCACTCCAGCGTTCCGCCTCCTCTGCCGTAAGATTGCCCTCGAGCTCGCGGAACTTGAGCAGATTCGCTTCGGCCCCGGTCGTGAGAGTCTGGGCTTCGTTCAGATAATGCTCGCGGATCGCCTCCCCGACTTCCCCGTCAGTCATCACCGCGAGGATGCGCTGGGCGATGCGGTTCATATTGCGATAAGACCCCTGGAGGCGGAAGGGCGGCTCGACGCGGTAGGCATCTTCCATCGCGGCGGAGCGGATGTATTCCAGATTCACCCGCAGGATCGTGTCGCGCACCCGCATCAGCTTGCGCATCACATCGACGAACTCTTCGACCTCCTCGAGGCTGTAGCTGCCCTCGAAATCAACGCCGTCGCGGCTGCCCGTCGCGGCGATGCGCAGGATCGCATGGACATCGGCGGGATGCCGGCTCGCGAGCTTCGCGAGAGTCGGATTCGAGCCCATCGCATTCTCGAGGTAGCTCACTTCGAAGTCGCCACCATGACCGCCGACGATGTCGCCGAGGTTGTAGGTGTCGGCGCGGTTGGCGAGCATGTCAGGGATGCGGAACTTGCCGCCGCTCTCGGTGTAGGGATTCCCCGCCATGACCACACAGACTTTTTTCCCGCGCAGGTCGTAGGTCTTCGGCTGGCCGTTCCAGACGCCCTCGATCTTGCGCTGGGCGTCGCAGAGAGAAATGAATCGCTGCAGGAATTCCGGGTGGGTGTGCTGGATGTCGTCGACGTAGAGCATGAGGTTGTCCCCCATCTCCAGAGCAAAATTGAGCTTTCTCACCTCTTCGCGGGTGCTCGCGTTCGGGGCATCCTCGGGATCGAGGGAGCGCACCTCGTGACCGAGAGCCGGACCATTCACTTTCACGAAAGTCAGTCCGAGCCGGTTCGCGACATATTCCATGATCGTCGTCTTTCCGTAACCCGGAGGCGAGATGAGCAGCAGCATCCCTGAGCGATCCACCCGCGTGTCCGGCCCGGCGGTGCCGATCTGCTTCGCGAGATTGTCCCCGATGAGCGGCAGATAGACATGATCGAGGAGCCGGTTCCGCACGAAGGCGGCCATCACGACCGGCTTGAACTCGCCCAGCCGCATCGCCGCCCGACGCGACTCGAGCAGCGCCACTTTGGCGGCCTGACAGGCTTCAAATTGCGGCGCGTCGACGGCGAGATAGCGGCGCAGACGGCGGCAGAAGTCGAGGTAGTCAAAAGCGTAGCCACCCTCCGTGATCCGCCCGTGCTCGCCGCGCAGACCGTCGAGACGAGCCGCCGCCTCGACGGGCTTCACCGCAGTGATTTCAAATTTGCCTCTCACCAAATGCACCGCCGCCTCGGCCAAATAATCAACCGACACGGGTGACCCGACCCGGGACCGCGGGCGTCCCGCCCGCTTCTCAACCCCGACCTCCTCCAGTGCGCCCTCGATCCAGTCACAGGTCACTTCAAATCTCGCCACGGGATCCTCCGCGACTCCGCCGAGCGCTTCCTGAAAAGCGCCCTCGAGTCGCTTCAGTGAGAGAGTGTGCTGGAATCGTTTGATGATTTCCGCCGCCTCGGGCGAGATGACCATGGCACTCTCACTGATCAGCTCGGCAAAAAGATACTGCGCCGCGAGATCGGCGTCGGCTTCCGCAAAAACAGGGATCACCGCAACCCGCTCCGCATGAAAAGCCGCCAGTCCCTGTCGGAGCGCTTCCACATAACCCGCCTCTCCGCGTCCTCCATCGCCGGGGAAATGCTTTCGCATCAGGCCGAAGGATCTCACCTTTGACGCAAGCCGCGATCTTTCATCCACCTCACTTTTCCACCCCGTCTCAAACAGCAGCGCCAGGGCACGCTCGGCGGGCGCATACCTCAGCAGTCCGATCGCCCGATGCACCGTCGCGAGGCGGGTGAGGATGAGATTCGCGTCGTGATCGTGGACGCCCTTGAGATACCCCTCGCGATAACGCGGGGACATGAACTGCTGAACCTGCTCGAGCCGGGCCGCGTCATCGAGCGCGAGCCAGGTGCCGGTGGCATCTCCCTCGCGCTCTTCCAATTCACGCAGAAACCGCCAGGCGAGATACTCGCCACGATAGACTCCGGCGTTTTCCGAAATGACTTCCTGCTCCCAGAACTCGCGTGCGGCGAGGACGGTTTCATCCTGCACTACTTCGAAAAAGTTCGTCCCGGCGAGGTGAAAATACATGCCGCCGTCGCGCGGCACGAGGGAAAGCTCGAGCTCCTGACGGTTCACCGAAAAACGATGCTTGCCGAGCTGGATGACATCGCGGCCGCCGACGAAGAGCTCCTGTCTGTCCTTCAGCTGGCGCACCGAATCCTCGCGCAGCGTCTTCAGGCGGGTCTGGATGTCATCAGCTTTGACGGTGTCGCCGAGCGCGGTGAGATTCCCGATGATGTCGCGGACTTTCCCGACCATGAGGTCGCCCGCGAGGTAAGCATTGATCGCGGTGACCTCGTCAAAGCTCGCGAGTCGATGGCCTATCGTCGCGAGGATGCGATCGGCCGATTTGGCGAGGGCTCCGGCGCGCTTCTGGCGGGAGGAAACGAGGGCGAGCTTCTTCGCTTCAAATGCGTTGTAGACTTCGTCGCGCTTCGCCGTGACTTGCTCGAGGTATTCGTCGAAATCGGAGAAACGCCCCTCGAGTTCCTCGAGCTGCACCATCGTGCGGGCGAGGTAGTCGTCGCACTTTTCGGGGAGGTCGCAGAGGTCGAGATAGTTCGCGACGGCTTGATCGACGAGCTTAATCTGCGCGCCGAACTGCGCCGCGCCCTCGCTCTTCGCGAGTTCCTGCCGGCGCGAACGCAGGGCAGCACGGGCGCGGTTGAGGGTCGCGTAGACGGTGGAGATATTTTCAATGATCCGCGTCGTCTGGGTGGCATCGTCGATCTTGAGATTGCCGACCACTTCGATGAGCATCTCGAGCTCCGTCCCGGCTTTGTCGAGCGCCTTGCCCGATTCGTCCGCCTCGGTGACTTTCGCGATTTTCGGAATGGCGGACTCCTGCACCGCAACCCGGCTCTCGTACGGCGCGAGCGATCCGGGTTTCAGGAGAAAGTCGACACACTGCGCTGAAACGACCGAGGCCACTTCGGAAACCGTTTTCTCGAGGGCACTGACGGCGGCAGGATCGACATACCGCACCTCGCCGAGCGAAATGATCTCGCCCCGCACCGCACGCAGACCGGCGAGAGATTGCAC
>JBDNIL010000264.1:0-1833 GCA_041688355.1 Verrucomicrobiales bacterium
AAATGCGGCCGGAGAGTCTCGGTCAGATCGAGAAAGGCACTCTCGTGGGTCTTCTTCGCCTCGCGGAGACGCTCCACGTAGCCCTTGAACTGCTGCCGCCCGAGGATCCAGTAGAGCGGCACCGCAAGGAAGGGCAGCGCCAGCACCGCCATCGACCAACCCCAGGCGCCGGCGGCGGAGCGGGACTTCATCACGATGTTCGCGATCGTCCCGATCGCGAGGATTTCCCAGACGATGAAAATGAGCGTGCCGACCAGGGCCGTATCTGAAAATCGATCAAACATCGCGACGCGTGAACTGATCTATCCTGATGAGCAGATTTTCAAAAGGATAGATCGGTTTTTCCTGCAGCGCATCGCAGCCCGCCGCCGCGATCTTTTCCTGATGCTGCGCCATCGTGTGCGCGGTCAGGGCGATGACGGGAATACCCGCCGTGACCGGGTCTGCCTTGATCCGGCGCGTCGCGTCGAGCCCGGCATTGGGATCGGGCTGGCCATCCGGCGTCGGGGGCAGCTCCAGATCCATCAGGATCAGTTCGGGCAACTCCTCCCGCGCCCGCGCTACCGCCGACTCCCCGTCCGTCGCAATGGATAGGGTGTGCCCATGGTGCTCGAGCAACCGCGTGAGCAGGCTGATATTGTCCTCATCGTCCTCGACCAAAAGAATTCGCGCCATAACTGGTTGATACTAAAACATTTTCGCCGAACGACGGGAAAAAACAGAAAATTCTTCCACAATTCTTCGAACGAATTCCGACTCTGGGAAACAAAAGAAAACAGTAACAGCCGAATTGCCGGAGGTCTCCTCCACAAAGCAAAACGGCAGTTGCTGTCAAAAACAAGCGGTTCCTTGCAGGGTTCACCCGGTCGGTGGGCCCTGCATTGTTTTCGGACCTCACGCGTTTCAGCTCTGGCAAGGGCGGCACTCCCGTTTTATCCTGTCGGCATGTCCGCCCGCACTCGCCCGTTTCATCTTTCCGCCCTCCTTCCACAGGGTGCGGTCATCGGCCTGACCCTCTTGAGTCTGTCCCTCGCCGCCGACGAGTTCATCGATCCGGCGCCGCCGACCGTCAGCGCACCGCCGGCCGAGGCCGCCGCGGCCAAGCCGGTTGCGATCCCCGGCCTGACCTTTCACGCCGCCCCGAAGCCCCTCTCGCCCGATGCCGTAACCGCCGAGTGGCCCCGCTTCCTCGGCCCGACGGACGATGCCAAATCGCCCGAGACCCATCTCCTCGATCGCTTTCCCGAGGGCGGACCGCAAAAAGTCTGGGAGTTCGAAAAAGGGATCAGCTACACCACCCCCGTCATCGCTGCGGGAAAACTTGTCATTTTCAACCGCTTCGAGGACGAAGAGGTCGTGCAGTGCCTCGAGCCCGAGACCGGGAAGCAGCTCTGGAGCTACCGCTACCCCGTCACCTACACCGATCGCTACGGCTTCAACGGCGGTCCGCGGGCCAGCGCAGTGCTCGATTCGGGGAAAGTCTACACCCTCGGCGTCACCAGCGTACTCACCTGCCTCGACCTCGCCAGCGGGACGAAACTCTGGCAGCGCGATCTCTCAGCCGAGTTCCCCCGGGCGAGCTATTTCTTTGGCCATGGCTCCTGTCCCATCGTCCATGATGGAAAAGTGATCGTGCCCCTCGGCACGACCGACAAGATGAGTGTCGCCGCCTTTGACCAGCACACCGGCAAGCTCGTCTGGGGAACCAAACACGAATGGAATGCGAGCTACGCCTCGCCCGTCATCGCCACGCTCCAGGGCAAAGAGCGACTCCTCGTCTTCGGCGGCGGGGAGAGTGATCCGCCCTTCGGCGGGCTCCTCTGCATCGACCCC
>JBDNIL010000265.1:0-13722 GCA_041688355.1 Verrucomicrobiales bacterium
GACTTAACCGCCGCGAGGGCGACCTCTACCTCGATATCGTCGGGGTCACCCATGAGCTGGTAGCCCCAGACCACCTCGTTGATGGGATAGGGCACCTGCTGTTGCGCTTCGAACTCCACGATCTGATCGACCTGCGATCCATCAAGGGCAGGGAGGCTGGCAAACTTCAGGAGTACAGGGAAGGAACTGACCACGTAGTTGGTCTTCGCGCCTTTGACTTTCAAAGCAGAGACGATTTCTTTGAGTGCGACCGCATTTTGGCCGGCCCGCCCCCCGTCTTCGCCCGGATCTCCCGTGAGATCGCGTTTTTCAATCCGATCCAGCCTCAAGCCACCGCCTGCCGTCTTCGAGAAAACGGCACCGGCCACCTGCTGGGAGCCCACATTTAGAGAAATAATACGATCATCCGCCATAATATTACAATTCCGTCGAATCTATTCAGCCAAGCCCACTCTTAACGGGAGGATCTCTCCACATCGGAGTAACGATCAATCCAAAGGAGCGCAAAGGGAGTATCGGCCTTGGCGAGCACACCGGGCTGTGTCCCGGTCGACTCCCAGAACTTTGCCCGGGCACCGCTCATGCTCGATTTACCACCGATGATCACTCCGTTATAAATGACTTCGACTCCGACGGCCTCAACGGAGTTGGGCTGGAATCGGCGGAAATCGCCGGTGATCTCTCCAAGGGTGCTCGGTGAGACATAGACAGCCGAGTAGCTTTCCTCACCGGGGACGATATTGATGTGTTTGACATCACCTGTCAGGATTCGCGCCGCACCGGTCTGGTCCTTGAATCCAATGTAGTAGCGGAAAAGCAGTTCTTTCACGATCGCATTCTTATCTCCCTTCACTTTGAACTCGACCTCGAGTTCGAGCCAGTCTCGCGGACTGGGGATGTTCTTCCCCTTCACGTTGCCTGCCTGAAAGCTGGGGGTCTGCTGGGCCTCATACTCCATTTTACTGACATCAATGTCCCCAACCTTGAGTTGAACCTGTTGCTGGGCCTGAAGCGAGGTGCCGAGAAGCCCGGCTAAAGCGAGGATGGTAAAGAGTTTTTTCATGGGGTTTGTCAAAGTTTTCGTGAACGGACGCGAGTCCCGCATCCTGAGGCCGGGATACTACGATAGAATTTTCGAAGTCGTAAAGACCCAAATCTTCTCAAACTGAACATTTTTTCTGATTCCGTCGTTCCGCTCTGTCAGAATCATGTCATCCGGAGAAGGGAGAGCGGACGGACGAGACTTCAACCCATCTTTACAATCAGGTCAAATGATTTGACGTAAGATGCGCATTCGGGACCCAAGCGGAGCTATCGGCCGCAGCCAGCGAGTGGATCCTCCAGATCGACGGTGACCCGGAGGCCGTGTTTTTCCGCCGAAGCCTGCGCGAGACTCCGGATCCCGGCAATGGTTCGGCCGTTTCGCCCGATCACTCGACCGGCGTCGTCGGGATGGAGGCGGATGAGGAAAAAATGACGACCGGCTTTTTCCACATGGGACACCCCGGCCTCCTGCTTGGGGGTGATCAACCTCACGACGACGTACTCAAGGTATTCACGAATGGCTATGCCGGGACCCATGGGATGCAAAGGCTGAACACAAAAAGAGGGCATGCCACTGAGCATCCCCTCTTCGTGAAAAAAAGCGTGACGAGGAAACTCAGGCCGAGGCCTGACGAGTCTTCTTGATCATGCTGCGGACGGTCTCGGAGGGTTGGGCTCCCTTAGCGATCCAGGCATCGGCCTTTTCGAGGTCGATGTTGAAGTTCTCCGCCTTGTCCACGAGCGGATCGTAGGTTCCGAGCTGCTCGATGAAAGCCCCTTCCCGTCTGGCGCGGCTGTCTGCCACGATGATTCGGTAGTAAGGACGATCCTTTGTTCCTTCGCGTCTCAGTCTGATTTTAACCATTTCCCTATTCCGTTTTAAAGTCCCCTCAATCGGGTAGATTCCCGCGTGTAACCGGCGGGAGGTGAACTTGATACCTTCTAACTCGGAAAAATCAAACGTAAGTTTACTGATATTTTCCCATTAATTCCCCGCTGTTGATTTGAATTCTCTTGGCAAAGGCCTCCATTGTCACGTTGAATGCGCCATGTCTCTTGAGGAATCCGAAATTTCCGCCCACGCCGGCAAAGTCAAAACCCTGCTCGATGCGCTCAACCAGGCGATCTTCGGACAGGAGGCACTCGTCGAGTTGGTCGTGACGGGGCTGCTCGCGAGAGGGCACATCCTCCTCGAGGGACTACCCGGACTCGGCAAGACAGAGCTGGTCAAAGCGCTGGCGAAAACGCTTGAACTGGAAAACAAGCGCATCCAGTTCACTCCTGACCTCCTTCCCGGCGATATCACCGGCAACCCCGTGCTCCAGGAGACGGGGAATGGCCGGGAGTTCGTCTTCCAACAGGGCCCTCTCTTCGCCAACCTCGTCCTCGCCGACGAGATCAATCGCGCCTCGCCCAAGACCCAGTCCGCCCTGCTCGAGGCGATGCAGGAGCAGCGCGTCACCGTCCTCGGCACGACGCATCCCCTCCCCTCGCCATTCTTTGTCCTAGCGACGCAGAATCCGATCGAGCTCGAGGGGACCTATCCGCTCCCCGAGGCGCAGCTCGACCGTTTCCTTTTCAAACTCGATGTCCATCGCAACACGGTCGAGACCCTTCAGAAAATCGTCCTCAATCGGGAGATCGGGGTGGAACCCGTCGTCGAGCGGGTCCTCTCCCGCGAAGACCTCAGCGAGATCACGGCGGCCGTTAGGCAGATCTATCTTCCGGAAGTGGTCGCCAACTACATCGCGCGCCTTGTCGATGCCACTCACGCCGGCCAGTCACCAGCGGCGGCGGCGATCAAGTTCGGGGCCAGTCCCCGTGCCGCCCTCGGTCTAGCCGCAGCCGCAAAGGCCCGTGCCCTCATGAACGGACGACTCAACACCAGCTTCGAGGATGTCGCCGCCGTCGCCGTGCCGGTGCTGCAGCACCGCATCATCCTCCAGTATGAGGCACGCATCGAGGGCCGCACCCAGCGCGAAGTCGTCGAGTCACTGCTCGCCGAAGTGCCGCGACAGGCTCTCGACCTGCCATCCACCTTGATGAACGCCTGAAACCGCTCGCCTCCCCCCACACCCGATGCCCACCTCAGGGAAAGTCCTCCTCTGCCTGCTCTTACTGATCCCCCTGCACGCCGCCTTCGGACAGGAATCACTTTACAAGCAGAGTTACCCCAAGGCGGGAGACACCTTCGTCGAAGTCGAGAGCGTCTTCGGCACGGTGGCCCGCCACGGCTCCCTGCCCTACCGAGTCACGATACGCAACAACAGCGGCAAAGAACGGGTCTGGACGATACGCCTGAGCGAGGGCAACAGTGGGCGCAGCCTCACCACCGCCGCCACCTACCGTATCGCCGTGGAAAACGGCTCCGAAGTGCAGCGCGACATCACCCTCGCTTTTGCCCCCGCCTTTCTCGCCTACGATTACCGAAATCTCAGCGTCACCGTGAGTGCAACCGGCTTTGCCGCAGATAGCCGCGACCACGGGGAACAGACGAATCAATCTTTCCCCACCCTCGCGATCAGCAAGCCTCTCGCCCAACGCAGTCTCTCCCGACTCGATGATGAGCTGAGAAAAGCCAACTCTTCGAACCAGAGCTTTGCCAAGTCTTTTGAGATCCCATATCTGCCGTCCGAATGGGATGGCTATAGCGGCCTCGACGGTCTGCTCATCGATCTGACCTCGTGGCAGTCGCTCTCTTTAATACAGCGACAAGCCATCCTCATCTGGGTGCGGCTCGGCGGTATCGTTGACATTTTTGTTGAGAAAGAAACCCCGCTCTCTGCTCTGAAGCTGCCCGTCACTCCCTCTGACCCTGCCGCGACCGAGGTCGCGCTCAGCCTCGGGGCGATCCGCCTGCGCCAGTGGGATGGCGAGGAACTGCCCGACAGCAGCATCAATCAGTACCGGTCCCTCGCCCAGCGCGCCACCGCTCTCGAGGCGGACTTTGACAGCAACAGCGAATGGCCCCTGAAGAAATCCTTCGGGAGCAGGGAGTTCAATCCCCTCTTTGTATTCATCCTCCTCGTCGTCTTCGCAATCCTCGTGGCCCCGGTGAACCTTTTTTACTTCGCCCGCGCCGGACGCCGCCACAGGCTCTTCATCACCACGCCCATTATTTCCGTAGTGACCTGTCTCCTCGTCATCGTCGTGATCCTCTTCACCGATGGAGTCGGGGGCCGCGGGATGCGCACCGTCCTCGCCGATCTCCAGCCCTCGCGCGACGAGATGCGCCTCTACGTGACGCAGGAGCAGATCAGCCGCACCGGCGTGATGGTAAACACAGGATTTTCCAGCGATCTCATCGACGACCTGAACCCCGTCAAACTCCCCGGGGGGAACTTCAACCCCTTCTCGAATAACAATAGCCGCTCCACCAGCTACGAGACCGCCGGTAGTGAGTATTCGGGCGGCTTTTTCCCGAGTCGAGCCGAGCAGGGATTCTCGCTGCGCTCGGCAGAGCCGACCCGCTCGCGCATCGAGCTGACCGCTCCCGCAAGCGAATCGACAGCGCCCCGACTCACCTCGACCCTGCCGCAGTCCATCACCGGGTTCTATTACGTCGATGCGCGGGGCGAGGCCTGGCGCACCCCCACCGACACGGTCGTCGGCCCGGGACAGGAGATCCCCCTGGAAAAGGCGACGGACAAAAAGTGGCCCGACTGGCTCGAAGAAGACGCGAATTTCTTCAGCAAGGGGCAGCGCGCCCGCATCCGGCTGCTCAACGAGGAACCGAATCGCTTTTTCGCCCGGCTCGCAGAGAGCGAATCTCTCGCCCTCGCCACCCACCCGCGAATTGACTGGGAAAAGACCGTCGTCCTCCTCACCGGAACGCCCGCGACCGGTCCGGCGGCACCTGACCCTGCAAACGGACCCGAAACTCCAGGCACTCCAGACAACGCCGACCTATGAGTGACTTGACCGATACCGAAACGCTCGCCCAAACCGTCACCACCGACGCTCCTGCACCGGCTCCGGGCAGCGCGGAAGCCCCCGCTATCGAGGTCACGAATCTCTCTCGGTGGTTCCCCGGGGTCCATGCGGTGCAGGATGTCTCCTTCACCGTGGAGCGGGGCCAGGTCATCGGCTTCGTCGGGGCCAACGGGGCGGGCAAGACCACCACGATGCGCATCCTCGCGACGCTAGACTACCCTGACGCCGGCGAGGTCAAAGTGTGTGGCTACGACGTCGTCAAATATCCCGCCGAAGTGAGGCAGCGCATCGGCTGGATGCCCGATCACTACGGCACCTACAGCAACATGACGGTGCTGGAGTATCTCGATTTTTTCGCCCGGGCGCTCGGCTTCCGGGGGGAGGAGCGGCTCCATCGCATCAGCGAAGTGATGGAGTTCACCGACCTCACCAGCCTCGCGGACCGTCTCATCGACAAGCTCAGCAAGGGCATGGGCCAGCGCCTCTGCCTCGGCCGGGCGCTCATTCATGATCCCGACGTCCTCATCCTCGACGAACCGGCCGCCGGGCTCGACCCAAAAGCGCGGGTCGAGCTGAAGCACCTCATCCGCATCCTCTCCGAAGAGGGCAAGACTGTATTCATCAGCTCGCACATTCTTTCCGAGCTCGGCGAGATGTGCGACTCGCTCCTCTTCATCAATCAGGGCCGGATCATCCACCATGGCTCCGCCGAGAGCCTGCGCCGGGGTAGCTCGGCGACGTGCGTCGTGGAGGTCCAGCTGGCCCACTCCGTCGAGCGACTCGCCGAATGGGTCTCGCTCAATCCCCGGGTGGCTTTTAAAGGCTCGACACGCACCGGCGGGCGCATCGAGATCGACTCGATCGAGCCCGAGGTCGTCGCCACGGTGCTGCGCCACATGATCCGGGACGAGCTCCCTGTGACTGACTTTCACCTTCACGAGCGCAAGCTCGAGGACGCCTTCATCGAGATCCTCGGCGAGATCGAAGCCTCCGGCATTCCCATCGTTAGCTGAGCGCGGCGAGCAGCAGATCGACGTGCTCCGCCGGCTTCACCTTGGGAAACACCGCGCTTACGATTCCTCTCTCGTCTATAACGAAGGTCGTTCTTTCCGTCCCGAAATAAATTTTGCCATACATCTGCTTCTCGACCCAGACGCCGTAGGCTTCGACCATGGTCTGTGCCTCGTCGCTGATGAGCGGAAAAGGCAGGTCATATTTCGCGATGAACTTTCCGTGCTTTTTCGGCGGGTCGATGCTGACGCCGAAGACCTTTGCCCGCGCAGAGAGTTCGCCCCACGCGTCGCGGATGCCGCAGGCCTGGGTGGTGCAGCCGGGAGTGTCGTCTTTCGGGTAAAAATAGAGGACGACCTTTGAGCCGGCGAGACTGGAGAGGCTCACCGTCGCGTTCTCCCCGTTGTCTCCGCCGACTACCGGCAGGTCAAAATCGGGGGCCTTCTCGCCTGGTTGTGGTTGGGTGGACATGATCACGGATACGTCGCGATTCAAATATCGTAGCCGCACATTTTGCAAAAACTCGCTTTCGGATCGTGCCCCTCGTGACCGCACTCGGGACACTTCCGACGATCGAGCCTCACTTCCGAAAGACTCAGATTCAGCTCAGCAGCCACGATTCCGGTAGGAACGGCAATGATGCCATAGCCGATCAGCATAATGATCGTCGCGATGAATTTACCGACCACCGTCACCGGAGTGATGTCCCCGTAGCCGACCGTCGAGATCGTCACGATGCCCCAGTAGACCGACTGCGGCACGCTGTTAAATCCGGGGTTTTTGGCGATGAGCCCCTCCACGATGTACATCGCCGTCCCTAGGACGACAGTGAGCGCGATGACAAAAAAGAGGAACACCGTGAGCTTCGCAAGGCTCGCGCGGAAGGCGTTCATGATCAGATTCGCCTCCCCGATGTGCCTCGCCATTTTCAGGACACGGAAGACCCGCAGCAGTCTCAGGATACGGATCACGAGCAGATACTGGGAACCGGCAAGGAAGATCGTGAGGTAAGTCGGGATGATCGAGAGGATGTCCACAATCCCGAAAAAGCTGAAGATGTAACGCTTCTTTTGTCGCACCACGACCACCCGCACGATGTACTCGATCGTGAAGAGAATCGTGAATCCCCATTCGAGCCCATAGAAGAGGCTCCCATACTTCTCCTGCAGTTCCGGCACACTCTCGAGCATCACGACGCCGACACTGATGCCGATGAGCCAGAGCAGGACGATATCGAAGGTTCGCCCCGCTCTTGTATCGGCGAGGAAAATGATGCGGTAGAGCTTGTCGCGCAGACTGTTGCTCTGGTGTTCCGGCGCATGGCTGCTGAGGTCTTCAAACATAGCACTCAGAACAGCGTGGAGAAGCGGGTAATGTCAAGCAGGGAAGCATCTCACTCATCCTCCGGGCACGGCGGATGAGTGGCAATTTTCACCTTTCCTCGACGGTTCCCCGCCCCTATCGTCTCAGACTTTAACCGCCCACGCATTTCTATGCCCGAACCGCTCGCAATCTCTCCCGCCCTGCAAGAAGATGACGTCGCCGCCATCGATCACCTCCGCACCACCTACGATGAGCTGAGGGCCGAACTGGCGAAAGTCATCGTCGGTCAGGATGCCGTCATCGAGCAACTCGCGATCTGCCTCTTTGCCCGCGGCCACGCGCTCCTCATGGGCGTCCCGGGACTGGCGAAGACCCTCCTCGTTTCCCGCCTCGCCGAGACGATGACGCTCAGCTTCAGCCGCATCCAGTTCACCCCGGACCTCATGCCCATGGACATCACGGGGACCGAGATCCTCCAGGACAACGGCTCGGGACGCCGCGAGTTCGAGTTCGCCAAAGGCCCCGTCTTTGCCAACATCGTCCTCGCCGACGAGATCAACCGCGCTCCCTCCAAGACGCAGGCCGCCATGCTCGAAGCGATGCAGGAACACCGCGTCACCGTGGCCGGTCACAGCTTCGAACTCCACCCGCCCTTCTTTGTCCTTGCGACGCAAAACCCCATCGAGCAAGAGGGCACCTACCCGCTCCCTGAAGCGCAGCTCGACCGTTTTATGTTCATGATCGGGGTCGATTATCCCTCGCGCGACGAAGAGATCTCGATCGCCCGGACCACCACCGGCGAGGCTTTCCCGAGACTCGCCGCCCTGCTCGACGGCGAAAAAGTGATCCGGTTTCAGCAGCTCGTGCGACGCGTGCCCGTGCCCGACCACATCTATGACTTCGTCGTCGACCTCGTCCGTCGCACCCGCCCCGAGTCAGAAGACGCTCCCGAATGGCTCAAGCCTCTCGTCGGCTGGGGAGCCGGCCCCCGAGCCGTCCAGTATCTCATCCTTGGTGCCCGGGCCCGCGCCGCCCTGCGCGGGAGCTACATGGTCCGGCAGGAAGACGTCATCGCCGTCGCCGCGCCGGTCCTGCGTCACCGCATCATCAAGACCTTCACCGCCGAGTCCGAGGGCATCACGAGTCGCTCCATCATCGCGCGGCTCATCGAGGATCTGAACAAGGAGTCGTAAGAGTTTTCGCTGCTCGCACCCATGTCCCGTGACTCCAACCGTGACTTTCTCGATCCGACTGTCCTCGGCAAGCTCCTCGGACTGCAGCTCAATGCCCGTTCCCCCATGATGGGGAATGTGTCAGGACGTCACCGCAGTCCCGTGCGCGGATCGGCGATCGAGTTTGCCCAGTATCGGAAGTATGTCCAGGGCGACGATACCCGCCGCCTCGACTGGCGCACCTGGGGACGGACAGATCGCTATTACATTAAGGAGTTCGAAGCCGATACCAATCTGCGCCTCTGCCTCATTGTCGACACGAGCGGCTCGATGGGCTACGGCGAACCCGGCTCGACCCGGCTCGACTACGCCCGCCGCCTCTCCGGCACCCTCGCCTACCTCGCAGGACAGCAGGGCGACGCGATCGGACTCTACAGCGGATCTGTCGGAACCTACCGCGAGACCCCGCCCCGCCGCGGCCCGCAGCATCTCGGGCTCGTCCTCGACCAGATCGCAGCGCTCAAGGCCGACGGGGAGACCGGGCTGATCCAGGCAATGCACGAAGCGGCGGAAAAAATCCGGCAGCGCGCCCTCATCGTCATCGTGTCCGACTTTCTCTTTCACCCCGAACCGCTCCGCGAAGCCTTCCAGCACCTCCGCTTCCGCAAGCACGACGTCTCCGTCTTTCACCTCCTCGACCGGCAGGAGATCGAGTTCACCTTTGACCGGCCGACGCGCTTCATCGACCTCGAGGGCGGCGCCTCCCTCCTCGCAGACCCCACTCTCATCCAGCGTCGCTATCACGAGGCGGTGAAGGATTACCTCGAGACGATCAACGACATCGTGAACCACTCCGCCGTCGATTATCACCGGACCTTCCTCGACGAAGCCTACGACCAGGTCCTCGCCCGCTTCCTCATGGGGCGGAATCCGAAAACGGCACGCACCGCACGATGAGTTTCCTGCAGCCCATCCTCCTCATCGGATTGCCGCTCGCCCTGCTGCCGGTCATCATTCACCTGATCAATCAGCAGCGCCACCGCACCGTTCGCTGGGCGGCGATGATGTTCCTCCTCGATGCGAAGAAGATGACCAAAGGCCTCGCCCGCCTCCGGCAGATCCTCATCCTCACGATGCGGGTGCTCGCCGTCGCCACCCTTGTCTTTGCCGCGAGCCGTCCCCTCGCCGGGGGCTGGATCAGCCTCGCCGGAGGCAAAGCCGACACCCTCGTCGTCCTCCTCGACCGCTCCGCGAGCATGGAGCAGCAGAACCTCGAGACCGGCGAGTCGAAGCGCTCCACCGCCCTCGCCCGCCTCGCCGATCTCATTGAAAAAACCGCCTCGGGCAGCGAGATCATCCTCATCGACAGCGCCACCCTCGAGCCCGTCAAGGTGACCGACGCCGCCGCGCTACGCGACCTGCCCGCGACTGCACCCACCGCGACCTCGGCCGACGTGCCCGCGATGCTGCAAAAGGCGGTCGACTTTCTCGTCACGAATGAGAGCGGACGCACCGACATCTGGCTCGCCTCGGACCTCCGGCAGAATGATTGGAAACCCGGCTCCGGTCAGTGGCAGGCCCTGCGATCCGACCTCGCCGCACGGAAGACGGTGCGACTTTTTCTCCTCACCTTTCCCTCGGTCGAGAGCAATAATGCCGCCGTCACCGTCAGTGAAGTGAAACGCCGTCGCACCCCCGAGGGACTGAGGCTCGTCATGGATCTCGCGATTCGTCGCCAGAGACCCGATGCCGCGACAGGCGATGAGACCATTCCCGTCGAGATCACCCTCAACGGTACCCGCACCGTCGAGGAGATGACCGTATCCGGACCCGAACTCGTCCGCCTCGGCCACACCATCGAACTCGGGAGTGGCAACGAGCGCGGCTGGGGACGCATCGACCTGCCAGCCGACGACAATCCCGCCGACAATCACGCCTTTTTTGTCTTCGACGAACCCGCCACTCGCCAGACCATCATCGTCAGCGACGACCCGCTCACCGCCGAGGCCATCCGCGCCGCCGCCGCCGCCTCGACCGACCCCGGCGTCACCTACGAGTCCACGATCATCGCCACCGCCGACATTGCCCGCATCCCGTGGGAGGAGACCGCGTTGCTCTTCTGGCAAGCCCCCCTGCCAGCGCCCGGCACACCGTCTGCGACCCTGCTGCAACAGCACCTCACCGCCGGACGCGGCCTCGTCCTGCTACCCCCGTCCGACGACGGCGGAGCCGAGATCTTCGGGGTAAAATGGGGCGACTGGATCGGCGACGAAGCGAATCCTCTCAAGATCAACTGGTGGCGGACCGAGTCAGGCCTGCTCGCCAACACCCGCAACGGTGCGCCCCTCTCCGTGGGTGATCTTACTCTCTTCCGGACCCGCCTCTACAGCGGAGAGACGCAGTCGCTCTTGAAACTGGAAAGCGGCGAGTCCGTCATTAGCCGGGTCATTCCCGATGGCCCGAGCAGTGAAGGCGAAACCGACTCCGCTTCGGCTGCCAACTCACTCTACGTCTGGGGCACCCTGCCCCGCACCGACCACTCCAGCCTCGCGACCGAGGGAGTTGTCTTTTTTGTGATGACCCACCGCGCCCTCGAAGCAGGCGCCGACGCCGTCTCCCGCGCCCGGTCGCGCGAGGCAGGAAAGACGGCTTTGTCAGGGTATCCGAAAATGGAAGCGCTCTCCCTAGGACGCGAGTCCGATACCCTCCTCGCTCCCGGCCTCGCGGCAGGAGCCTACGCCTCAGGCACAGGCGAGGATGACCGCCGCCTCATCGCCCTGAATCGCCCGGCGGGCGAAGACGACACTCGCGTCCTCAATCCCGAAGCCCTCGAGAATCTCCTCGCCGGGGTCGACTACCGCCAGATCAACGATGAAGTGGGGAGCGGCTCCTCCCTCGCCTCGGAGATCTGGCGTGCCTTCCTCATCGCCATGGCCCTAGCACTCATCGCCGAGGCGGCCCTTTGTTTACCACCCAAGCCCGAGGCAGAAATCAACCCTCTTAAGTCGATGACCTAACCCTATCACCCCCCTGTAGCCGGCTTCTCTAAAGGCCGGGTTGCACATCCAAGGCCGCAACACCACCCAATCCGGGGTCACAGACCCCAGCTACAAAAGAACGCATCCAACTCCACCAATTTTCCCCCTGTAGCTGGCCTCTCTGAGGCCGGGTTGCGCATCCAAGCCACCGACGCCACCCAATCCGGGGTCACAGACCCCAGCTACAATCTGCCTCACCACACTCTCTCCGTGACTCTGACCAACAGCGAACTCACCTTTTCCTGGACACCGACGATGGTCGTCTTCAGCATTGCCATGCTCATCGCCACGGCCGGGCTCGGGTTCATGATCTGGAAACGCAGCGGCTACTCGGCGGCTTCCGGCTGGCTCGAAGTCCTGCGTTTTATCATCGTCGCCCTGGTGGCCCTGATGCTGAACCAGCCCGAGTGGCGCGAGACCTTCGAGCCGGATCAAAAACCCGTCATCGCCGTGCTGCGGGACGAATCGGGAAGCATGAAAACGGACGACATCCTCCCGGCCGGCACGCCCGCAGCGACCGCAGCGACCCCGGTCACCCGCGAGTCCGTTGCTACGGGTCTGACCGCTCCCGACGTCTGGGCTTCACTCAATGAGGAATTCGATGTCGTCATAGAACCTTTCTCCGGATCCGCCACCGACGCTCAGGGCGGCACCGACATCGAAAGCGCCCTCTCCGGCATGCTCGACCGCTACCCGAATCTGCTCGGCCTCGTCCTCGTCTCGGACGGCGACTGGAACACCGGCGAACCGCCCGCCCGTGCCGCGAGCCGGTTCCGCATGAGCAATATCCCCGTCTTCACCGTCCCTGTCGGCAGCGAGACCCGCCTCCCCGATCTCGCCGTGACCGCCTTCGACGTCCCCACTTTCGGCATCGCGGGGAAACCGGTGCGGCTCCCCTTCACCCTCACGAGCGCACTCGCGAGGGATCATGCCGCCGTCATCGAGATCAAGACGAGTGAAGGCGAAACGCTCACACGTGACATCACCGTCCCGGCGATGGGGCGATTGCAGGACACCATTCTCTGGACCCCGCAGGCGGTGGGCGACTTCGAACTGACCCTCGCCCTCCCCACCGCCGACGAGGAGCACGACCCTGACAATAACACTCTTTCCGCCCCTATCTCGATCCGCAAAGAAGAGCTCAAAGTCCTCCTCATCGAGTCCTACCCCCGCTGGGAATACCGCTACCTCCGCAACGCCCTCGAGCGCGACCCGGGCGTCCTCGTGAGTTGTCTCCTCTTTCATCCAGACGTCAGTGTCGTCGGCGGCGGCCCCGGGTATCTCGAAGCCTTTCCAGAGCCTGAGGTGCTCTCCACCTTCGACGTCATCGTCGTCGGAGATGTCGGTGTGATCGAGGGACAGCTCACGATGGAGCAGGCAAGCGCGCTCAAACAACAGGTCGCCAGTCAGGCCGCCGGACTCGTTCTCATGCCCGGCTTCCGCGGCCACCAGCTCAGCCTGCTCGAGACCGAACTCGACGATCTCTTTCCCGTCTTTCTCGACACCGCCCAGCCACGCGGATGGGGCTCGGCGACTCCGGGACAATTCGAGTTGACCGAACTGGGAGCCCGCAGTCTTCTCACCCGGCTCGAGGATACCGAGAACGCGAACGCCAATCTCTGGGCCTCGCTCCCCGGCTTCCAATGGTATGCCGGAGTCACCCGCGCCAAGGCCGGATCAGAGGTCCTCGCGACGCACAGCTCCGATACGAACCGCTACGGGCGAATTCCTCTCATTGTCACCAAAACCTACGGCACCGGCAAGATCCTCTTCATGGGCACCGACGGGGCGTGGCGCTGGCGCAAGGGCGTCGAGGACAAATACCACTACCGCTTCTGGGGTCAGGTCGCCCGCTGGATGGCCTATCAGCGCAACATGGCGAGCGACGAACTGATGCGCCTTTTCTTCTCCCCCGACCGCCCCCGCACCGGCGACACTCTCACGCTCAATGCCAATGCCATGAGCGTCGGCGGCGAACCGCTCCAGTCCGCCACCGTCATCGTCCAGATCACGGCGCCTTCGGGAAAAATCGAGACCGTGCGTCTCCAGCCCGGCGGCGAAGAGCAGTGGGGCCTCTTCACCGGCAGCTATGTGCCCTCCGAGCCGGGCGAGCACCAGCTCACGATGACCTGTGCGGAAAACGGCGGCACTCTCGACACCACCCTCACCGTGCAGGGCACCACCCTCGAACTCGTCGGCCA
>JBDNIL010000266.1:0-3161 GCA_041688355.1 Verrucomicrobiales bacterium
AACCCGCTCGTGTGGCGCTCCATCGCGAACCGTCTCTGGCAGTGGACCTTCGGCGCGCCCCTCGTCGGGACCCCGAATGACTTCGGTCGCGGCGGTATGGAACCTACCCATCCCGAACTGCTCGATTTTCTCGCCGCCACCTTGCGGGACGATCCTGACCAATCATTAAAAACACTCGTCCGTCTTCTCGTTACGAGCGATGCCTACCGCCGTTCCGGTGCACACGCGGAAGCGAACGCCTCCATCGACGGAGGCAATGAGTATCTCTGGCGGGCGAACCGCCGCCGCATGTCGGCCGAGGAATTTCGCGATTCCGTCCTCGCCGTGAGCGGGGTGCTCAAAGAAGAGCGAGGTGGAAAACCGTTTCAGGATTTCATCATCGAGAAGCCTCAACATTCGCCGCACTACCAGTATCACCTCCACGACCCGAACGATCCCGCCTCGCACCGCCGCACGATCTACCGATTTGTGGTACGCTCGCAGCCGCAGCCCATGCTGACGACCCTCGACTGCGCCGATCCGTCCATGAGTGTCCCCGAACGGGACGAATCAACGACCGCACTGCAGGCGCTGACGCAGTGGAACAATCGTTTTATCGAGGCCATGTCCGTCCAGTTCGCCTTACGCCTGCGGCGCGAGGCCCCGGAATCCCCCGAAAAGAAGATCGACCTCGCCTCCCGCCTTGCCTTCGGACGTCTCCCCACGGCGGAGGAGCGGCCCGTGCTCCTCGATCATTTGAAGAACCACGGCGAAGAGAGCTTCGCAAGGATTGTGATGAACCTGAACGCCTTTGTGTATGTGGACTGAGCGACAGTCAGGCAATTCAGTCGATCGGCGGGATAGAAGCTCGGATCTCGTCGAGCAGTTCTCGCGTCCCGTGCTCTGCCGTCCATCGATGGATGTAGTCCCAGTCCAGAGTCTCATCGCCCTGCACTGCAATGACGTCGCGGATGTCGTCGAAATCCTTTCCCCGCTTTGCAATGGCGTACCACCTCAATTTCATCACAATGACATCCTCCGGGCTGGGAATCACCGCATTCATCCCAAGTTGCTGGGAGGGAAAAGGTCTTCGCCGCTCAAATCGGCACAAATCGTGGGAGTCCTTGCTAAGGAGAAACAACTCAATTTCAAAGTGAATCGCCGGGACTCGGAGGTGATGCCTCATGGTGCCGGTCACCGTCTCGAAGGATCCCTGAGCATCCAGTTCAAAGTCTGTTCCAAGAGATTCGACGAGTTGATCGAGAGACTTCGGATCGACTGCAATCACAATGTCCGCATCCTTTGTCGATCTCGGAATCCCATACGCCATGCTCGAAAGACCTCCGACAACCATATAGGGAATCCCAAGAGCATCCAGCGCTGCGATCACCACTCTGGTCGCTTCAAAACCATCTTTCATTCTAAATCGGAGTTTTTGAATACAAGCCGTGCTCATGGACCTGCTTTAGTCGAGCGAGGCGCCTTTGCAAAATCGTCTCGACCTCGTTCTCATCAGCTTCTGGGAATTGATGCCGTATCCCGTCTCGCATCATTCCGAGGCTGCCTTCAAATAGCTCTATCCCTGTATCTATCCGTTCCCCGACGGTCATCGCCCGGGCGCGTCGCACTTTGCGGGCGTAAATCGAATCAGCCAACTCTTGAATGTTTTCGTCCATGAACTCCCCCCAGCCTAACACAGACCACCCCATGCGTGAACCTGCTTTTTCCAATCGCCGCCAGTTTCTCGGCACCCTCGCGGCATCCTTCCCCGGTCTCGCGCTCACCGACCTCCTTGCCCGTGACGGGATCCTTTCGGGCGCGCTGCACACGCCGCCGCGGGCGAAGCGGGTCATCCAGCTCTTCATGGCCGGTGCGGCGAGTCATGTCGACACCTTTGACCACAAACCGCTCCTCAAACAAAAAGACGGCACTCCGTGGGATCCGGGTGAGACCGTCGAGCTGTTCCAGAGCACTCCCGGCGCCTGCTTCGCCGGTCCCTGGGGATTCAAGCCGTACGGGAAAAGCGGCAAGATGCTGAGCGAAGTCGTCGCGCCGCTCGGTGATGTCGTCGATGACATCGCCTTCGTCCACAACGTCGTTGGGAAAACCGGCGTCCACAGCCAGGGCACGCTCCTGCAATCGACGGGCTTCGTTTTCCCCGGCTTCCCGAGTGCGGGCTCGTGGGTCTCCTACGCGCTGGGAAGTGAAAGTGAGAATCTGCCCTCCTTCGTCGTCCTGCCCGACCATCGCGGTTTCGCCTCGAACGGAGCAAAAAACTGGGCCAATGCGTTTCTCCCCGCCAGTCATCAGGGCACTGTGATCCGCCCCGGCAGCGAGACGCCCATCGCCGATCTCTTCGCGCCGAAGAGCCGCTTTATCAATCCGCAGAATGATCGTGCCGGGCTGAAGGCGCTCTCGCAGCTGAACACGCTCCACGCAGCCTCCCATTCCGGCGACGACAGGCTGAGCGCCAGGGTCCGCTCCTACGAACTCGCCGCCTCGATGCAGCTTAGCGCCACCGATGCCCTCGATCTTTCACGCGAGCCCGACTACATCAAGACGCTCTACGGACTCGCGCCCGAGGGAGCCGGCGTGGACGACACGACCATCAACGAGAAGGCGGAAAGCGAATTTTTCGGCCGGAAATGCCTCGTCGCCCGCCGTTTGCTCGAGCGCGGGGTGAGATTTGTTCAAATCTGGAGCGGAAACGACAACGGCTTTCCGCGACGCAACTGGGACAGTCACGAGGACATCAAACGCGACCACGGTCCCCTCGCTGCCGGGATGGCGCGAGGCACCGCCGGACTCATCAAGGACCTCAAGCAGCGCGGCATGCTCGACGACACCATCATCCTCTGGACGACCGAGTTCGGGCGCATGCCCTGTTCACAGGGAAGCCAGGGGCGCGATCATAACCCCTTCGTTTTCACCAACTGGCTCTGCGGGGGCGGGATCAAAGGCGGCACCTACGGCGAGAGCGACGAGTGGGGCTTCCGTCCCGCCGACCGCGCCCATGCCTCCTCCGTCTACGACATCAACGCGACTCTCCTGCACCAGCTCGGGATCGACCACGAGAAGCTCAGCGTCAGGAACAACGGCATCGACCGGCGCCTCACCGATGTCCACGGACACGTCCTCCGGGACATGATCGCCTGATAAAACTCCAGCTAAAGAGCTTGAAC
>JBDNIL010000267.1:0-5713 GCA_041688355.1 Verrucomicrobiales bacterium
AGGAACGGATCTTCTATCTGACGCGCACGTGGTCGTGAAGCCGGGAACTGTGGCCAAGATTGAGCAGGTGCGGGAGTTCATCTATCCGACAGAATACGACCCCCCGGAAATTCCCAACAGTCTCGGTGTCGCGCAGGTGGGGAACATAACCATCCTCACCCCTCCGCCCCTGGCTTTCCCGGCTACTCCCGCGACCCCGACTGCCTTCGAGACCCGCAATTTGGGTAAATCGATAGAAGTGGAGCCCACTGTCTCCGCCGACAACCGAACAGTGAGTTTAAATGTGCTGATGGATTTCACCGATTTCAGCGGGTTTATTAACTACGGCACACCTATTCTGAACTCGAACTTCACGGTGGATGGCAGAGCGTCGGTGGTGACTCCGAATGAGATTCTCATGCCGGTCTTCGACGCGATCAAGGAGACCACCAATGTGATCGTCTGGGACGGCCAGACCGTGGCGATCGGCGGCTTCCATGGCGAGTCGGTCACGGATAGCGAGGACAAAATCCCCTATATCGGTGATCTCCCTGTTCTCGGCCGCGCCTTCCGCTCCAGTACGAGCCAGACGACGAAGCGTGCCCTTACGATTTTTGTGACTGTCCGCCTTGTCGATCCGGGGGGGAATCCGATCAACCTCCCCGTCGAGGATGAGGCACCCGGGCTGATGACTCAGAGCGCTCCCGCGCCACTTGGCGGGATACCGGCGGGACCGCCTCCGGGCATGGTCTACCCTGCGAAGTGATTGATCGCTGCTTTTTGACCGTGCCGACGGCGCAAACGGGGAGTGGAAAAAGCGACATTTTCTTTGCAATGGATGGAGCGTCCCTGTTTAATCGGGAAATTCCAAAGCCCCCATCTTTCGTTCCTCTATGACCCCATCCGCGACGTCGGATTCTCCCGAAACGAATCAAGGCCTTTCAGCTGCGGCTGGAGGGGTCATCGATCTCCAGAATGCAGTGATCCGCTTTGCCGGGAACTCCCAGGATGGGATCCAGACTATCGGCGGGTTCCTTGCCCGCCTCGCCGGGCGCAGTTCGCGCGAAGTCATGACCTACATGACGATCCCGTCCACTATTTCGGGCGGGCCGTCGATTTTCCAGGTCCACCTCGGGTCGGGTGAAGTTCTCTCAGCGGGAGATGAGTCCGACTTCCTTTTCGCCTTTTATCAGCACAGTTACGACAGCCACATCGGGTCGCTGAAGCCCGGCGGTATCTGTATCTACGATTCGGATCAGGTCGAACAACTGAAGACCGGCACGGACTTTATCCATATCGGTATCCCGATTACCACCACTACCGTTGAGGCAATCGGCGGCAGTGCCCGCGACCGGGGTAAAAATCTCTTTGTTTTGGGATTCGTCACTCAGTTGTTCAATCTGCAGAAGGAGAAAATCGTCAGCCTCGTCGAGCGCCAGTTCGGTCGCAAAAGCGAGGACATCCTGCGCAATGCGATGCTCGCCTTCGATGCCGGATTCGCCTACCCGATCGGGGATCTCACCGGTCTGGAGTTCAATCTGCGTGAGGGGAGGATGGCAGGTGCCGACAAAGTCACGACCGATGGCAACACGGCCCTGACGATGGGGCTTCTCGCCGGCGGGGTGCGTTATGGTGCGGCCTATCCGATCACACCATGGTCCTCCATCATGGAGCAGTTGCGCGTCGAACTTCCCAAGTATGGCGGGATCTTCGTCCAGGCCGAGGATGAACTTGCTGCCGTCTCCATGACGCTGGGGTTCGCCTACGCAGGCCACACTGCCGTAACGGGTAGTTCGGGTCCCGGTCTTTCGCTGAAAATGGAGGCACTCAGCTACGCGACGATGGCCGAGTTGCCCATCGTGGTGATCAATGTGCAGCGAGGCGGCCCCAGCACCGGGCTGCCGACGAGTGTGGAGCAGAGCGATCTGATGCAGGCCATCTACGGCAGTCACGGCGACTGTCCCCGCATCGTGCTGGCCCCGCAGAATGTGGGGGATTGCTTTTACATCGCGGTGGAAGCCTGCGAATTGGCGCGCCGCTACAGTTGTCCCGTCATCATCCTGACCGACCAGGCTCTTGCTTCGCGGATCGAAGCCTTTGCCCAGCCTGATCTCGAGGCTCTCGTGCATGAGCCTGTTATTGACCAGGTGACCCGCGGAGAGGAATTTAAACCCTATCCTCTCGACGGGCTCACCCGGCATGCTCCTCCCGGGACGGTCATGGGTGGCGGCAAATATCCCGTCGTGACGGGACTGGAGCATGACGAATGGGGGCACCCCAGCGGCAGTCCCGAGATGCATACTCGCATGATGGTGCGCCGTCGTGAGAAGATCAAGGACTTCGGGCGAACCCTGCCTCTTCCCGAAGTGTTCGGGGATGAAGAGGGCGAAGTGCTCCTCGTCGGATGGGGCTCGAGCTGGGGACCGATCCGCGAGTCCGTCATGCGGATGAGAGAGCAGGGGAGAAATGCAGCCGCGATTCACCTGCGCCATCTCAATCCCATGCCCAACTCGCTTGATGCCATCTTTGCAAAGTACGATCATGTCATCGTTGTCGAGATGAATGACGAGGGACTCTACGGTTACGGGCAGCTCGCGACTCTGCTGCGTGCCCGCTACTGCGATCCGAAAATACGCTCCGTATGCAAGACCGACGGCCTTAACTACAAAATTCGCGAGATCGTCGAGCGTGTCGAATCTCTTATCAACCCCGCCTGATTCCAGCCCCCCTTTTCCATTTTTTGCCATGTCAGCAACAGCCGAACCTGCCAAGCCGCTCACCAAAAAAGACCTCACTGCCGACCATCCGACCTGGTGTCCCGGGTGCGGGGATTTTGCAGTGCTGGCCGCTTTCTTCAAAGTCCTCGAGAAGCTCCAGATTCCCCACGAGAAAATCTGCACCATCGCCGGGATTGGTTGCTCTTCGAGGTTCCCTTACTTCGTGAACGGGCATGGTGTCCATTTCATCCACGGACGCGCTCTCCCGCTCGCCACCGGTGTCAGCCTGTCCCGCCCCGACCTGCACGTCTTTGCCTTTGGAGGTGATGGCGACGGCTATTCCATCGGCGGCAACCACCTCGACCATGCCGCCCGCAAGAATGTGAATCTCACCTACATCGTGATGGACAACTTTGTCTACGGGCTCACCAAGAAACAGACCTCGCCGACCAGCCCGAAGGGCTTCAAGTCCAAGACTGATCCGACCGGTTCGATCGACCAGCCCATCAACCCGATGAAAAAGCTCGTTTACGGTGGTGCCAGCTTTGTTGCCCGCACCCATGCGGTGCAGGTGAAGCATATGATGGAAGTGTTCGAGCGGGCCATCCTTCATCCCGGATTCAGCGTCGTCGAGGTGCTCTCCGAGTGTGTCATCTTTTACCCCGGAATCTTTGACGACGGGAATCCGCGGAAAGGCGGGGTGTTTGACGTGATCGAGGAGAAGAAGTGGGACAACAGTCCTGAAGATCTCGAGCGACACGACGTCTCGGATGAGAATGCCGCCTACCGACTCGCTTCGTTGCAGTATCCGGGGAAGTTCGGCGTTTTCTACGAGACCGACCGGCCGACCAAAAACCAGCTCGAACAGCAGTGGATAGACTCGACCCGCGAAAAGCAGGGCGAGGTGTCCACCGTCGATCTGCTGACCTCGCGCTTCGCCTCGATGAAGTGAGGCGGGGGAGGATGCTCTCCGGATGTCATGATTTCAAGCGATCTTGATTGCCACGGGGGGCGGCTTCCTGTATCACCCGGTTCATGATGGGACCTGTCACCTTATTACTCGTCGGATTGCTGATCGTCGTGATCGGCATCATCGGGCTGAAGTGGCATCCCTTCATCGCCCTCACCGTCGCCTCCCTCACCGTTGCCGCCCTGACCCCGGCGGGATTGCTCTACCAGTCGGCGCTCTCGGTCGAGGAAAGAAGCGCTCTCTTCAGCGAGAGCGGAGAGCGCCTTGAGCCCGTCCCGCCAGCGTATGCTTCGGCCCACGCCTCGGCGGAGAAAAAGTCAGAGAGCTGGTTCGTCTCCCGCTTTACCGATGCCTTCGGTGCCGGCTGCGGGCGCATCGCCCTCATCATTGCGATGGCGGCGGTGATCGGTCGTTGTCTCCTCGATTCAGGCGGAGCCAAACGCATCGTCGATTCGCTGATGCGTCTCTTCGGGATTAGGGGCACGCCCTTTGCCTTCGCGGCAAGCGCGTTTACTCTGGGCATCCCGGTTTTTTTCGACACGGTCTTCTACTTGCTGATGCCCCTCGGGAAAGCGATGCGGAAAGAGACGGGGAAACATTACCTGCTCTACATTCTGACCATTGTAGCCGGCGCCACGATGGCGCATTCCCTCGTGCCGCCCACTCCGGGACCGCTAACGGTGGTCGGCTTTTTCGGCGATCAGGTATCGGTCGGCGCGATGATGGTGGGCGGATTGATCGTCGGGGCGTTCACCGTCTGTGTCGGGATTGCCTACGCCTACTGGGCGGACAAACGATGGGAGATCCCGTTGCGGGAGGACTTCGAGCTCCCGGTCGCTTCAGCGAACGAAGCAGAGCCGCGACCCTTGCCGTCACTCTGGTTCGCGCTTCTCCCCATCGTCCTCCCTGTCATTCTCATCGGTGGGGAGACGATCCTCACGATGCAGGAGGTGAGCCATCCCATGATCGATTTCCTGGGCGATCAGAACATCGCGCTGCTGCTCTCGGCCGGGTTGGCGGTGTGGCTCCTCATTCGCCACACACCCGCAGGGGAGTCCACCAGACAGGCGGTGCAGGAGGCGCTCGCGAGCGGAGGGACCATCATCCTCATCACGGCGGCGGGCAGTGCCTTCGGGGCGGTGCTCAAAGACACTGGTATCGCCCAGCTTATCAGTTCCTCAGTGGAGGGGAGTCAGACGCTCATGCTCATCCCGGTGGCCTATCTCGTCACGGCTCTCATCAGGACTGCGCAGGGATCGGCGACGGTCGCGATGATCACGGCCGGCGGCATGGTGGCGCCGCTCGCGATCGGCGCCGACCTTTCCTACTCGGCTCTCTACCTCGCCCTCGCGATTGGTTGCGGATCGAAGCCCATCTCCTGGGCCAATGACAGCGGATTCTGGGTGATCGGTCGCATGACCGGGATGACCCCGATGGAGACCTTCAAATCGGTCAGTGTCATGATGATGATCATGTCCCTCGCCGGTCTCGCCGTTGTCCTGCTCGGCGCGATCTTCATCCCTCTCGTTTAGGGAGATGAGGGGTAGAAAAATGGGGGAGTAGGTTCACTTCGAATTTGGAGTTTTTTAAAATGTTACAAAAACGGGTCTCCGAATTTGCGAAAATTTTAAAATATGAGTTGCGAATCCTGTAATATTTGATAAACTTTCAAATCAACACGACTATGTTGTTAAAAAGAATGAATAAACCCATGGCCGAATCCCGATTTCATTCCGCTCTGAAGTGTGGTTCTGCGGGATGCCGGAAAGAGGGGGGCGGGACGATCTTTTTCGACACAGACAGACACCGCTGCGGGGTATCGGCAAGCAGCGGGAACTATTCAGTTCCAACACATAACAGAGAGAATCTTTGGGGCATGGAAGGTGATTGGCGACCGTTGTTCATCAGTCGTCACCACCGGTCCCGAGTTGAGGGGTAGCCGCAGTCCGGAATATTGGCAGGTATCCGGGCTGCGGCTCATTCCGTTTTGGGGGTGATTGTTTAAGACTCCCTGAATGTTCTGCGTGACGAAGCTGTTGCATTTTTG
>JBDNIL010000268.1:0-14504 GCA_041688355.1 Verrucomicrobiales bacterium
CTCGAGGAGCCGGTCGCCGTCGAGGTCCGAGATCTTGAGGACACGGTAATGATCCGCCGGAGCCTCGGCGATCTGGTCGAGAATGGAGAGGGTCGAAGAATCAGACATTGGCTTGGGTCACATTCCACTGGTGAATCGCTGCGTTGCAGATGTCGCGGACAAAACGGTCCGATTCATCCGCTTTCCCGCCGAAGAGGTAAATCCGCTGGCGAATCTTGAGACTGCCAAGGGCAAAACCGGGGGCGTCAATGCCCGCGTGGTAGCGCAGGATGGTCTCTTTCTCGAGATCGAGAGCCCCGGGCTTCATTCCATAGTCGAGGAAAAAAGTGAATCCTGACAGGCCAGGATCGTCGCCTTCGTGGAGGTCCTGACTGATCTCGTCGAAGAGCGTCTTGCGCACAAATGCGTCCATGGCAGGGCGCTCCCCTTCGAACTCCAGCTCGTAACGGCGGGTCCGACGGAAAGTCAGACCGCTGCTAAGTGGTTCATAGAGAAGGTGGTTGGCGTCACCGGCTTCAATGAAGCGGTCACTGATTTCGTAGGTCTCCCGCATGGATGAAAACAGGGGTTTTCCCGTTTTGAGGTTGTCTCTTTTCCTAGGCCGGATTCGGGTCGAGTCAACCGCACATCATGAGGAGATCCCGTTTATTTTCCTCAATCCCTCGAGAACGCCCCTGGCGCGGTAGAATTCGATCTCCTCGCGGCCGGCCTCTTCGAGGATCGTGCGCACGACGTCGGCCGCCGCCAGGCCGGTGATGTAATCGCGGATCGCGGCCATTTTCCGCACCTGCAAGGCCAGGAAAACGGGATCGACCTCCGGAGTGGGGGCGTAGTCGCCTTTTTCCTGCCCGGCCTTGAGGATCTCGGTAAAAGCGACCCCGGCTTTCTGCCCGAGCGCCTTGGCGGCTTTGATCCCCGAGATCCAGTCGTCGTGGAGGAGGGCGAAGTAGTCGCGCATCGCCTGCTTGTTGTAATGGGTCACGAACCGGCCGCCCTCGACATCGATGAACATCGTCGCGCGGATCGAGTCGGTGTCGATCGTGTCGACAAAGACGAGCTCGTCGCCGTCTTTGGCGAACTCCCACTTGATGTCCCACATCAGCAGCCCGATCTCCTCGACGAGGTGACGCACCGCCCAGGCCCCGAGCACGGCGAGCTTGCCGCTGTCGGCGAACTGCGCCCCGCTGAGCCCGCTCATGACGAGGGCCTCCTGCTTGCTCACCATGCGGTCCTCGGGCTCGAACTTGCTCGTGAAATCACTGACCGGTTTTTCCAGATATTGCCAGGCCTCGAGCGGACGCGAGACCCCCAACTCGTGCTCGAAGGCCAGACGCGCCGACGGGTCCATCGCCGTGTACTTGCGATAGACCGAACTCGCACTCGTGATCCCGAACCGCACGATGTACTCGAGCGGCACGACAAATCCGTCCTCGTGACTGAACTGCGAGTAGTCGAAAAGATGCGCCCCGAGGAAATTCGTGCGGACCGGCTTCAGGATCTGGTATTTCCGCACCACATTACAGGCGCTAGGATTCGCCGGCACGCCGCTGCGGCTCACCTCGCCGGTGACGGCGTCGAGCATGCCCTCGTGATGGGTCCGCGCCCCGCGTTCGCAGCAGCTCTCGAGCAGGCCGCTGAGGAGGTCGCGGCGATAGTCCTCGTCGAGTTCGGGGGCGGCGATGATCGCCTCGCGGACTCGCTGCCACACCGCCGGATCAGCCATCCGAGTGTAGAGGACGTGGCGGAAAAGGGCGCGATTGACATCATTTCCCTCAATCTCGAAGAGTGCCCCCACGTCAAAGACCGATCCCCGAGAGGTCGTCTGGGTGACCATGATGGAGTCGTCTCCCGGCACGGCAAAGAGGCGCTGCACCGAGCCTTCATAAAAAGGCTCGCGGAGGTCGTCGGGGGAAATGGTCTTCACTCCGTGGAGCAAAGCGACGGTGACGGACTTGTCAATTGATTGCTGGCTGAGGGAAATTCCCGTTTCCTTGTTCTGCCCGGGAGCGATCTCGTCGGGATCAGTCGTAAAACGAATCGGGCACAGACTGGTAGCCGAGCTCGGCCCGAGCGAGGATTGGGCGCCCACGCTATCTTGCGCATCCAACTCCGCGCCAGACCGAGGGCGGCCCGATCAGTCACTCAATAGTCAGGGCCTGTCCGGCTTCGAAACGAATGCGGGCCGACTCATCTGGTCTGTCCAAACCTTTCGAGATTTCCGTAATTTCCTGGAAATCGTCGAGTTCCAAAATACGTGGACGAAGGGTTGTATTTGAGATTACAATCCTTACAAATAAAACGGTTCAGCCCGCTCTCCCCCGAACCACTTCGATTCCCAGACGTCCGATGGGTTGGGTGCGGAACGGTTAAAAAAAGCAGCTGGCCGAATCGATTATAGAGGAATTACGTATGCTGAAATCTGGGGGACCGACCCTTTGGGACCGCGAAAAGGAGAAGGCAAAGCAGCCGTGGAGATGGCTGTTCATCAGCACGTTATCACTGACCATTGGGGCGCATATCTGGTTGATGGTCTCTGAGTCGATTCAATTCGCGAAGGTGAGTGAGACCTGGCCCTCGGTGGAGGGGGAGATTATTCGTTCGGAGATCGAGGTGCGTATGACACGCGAACCGGCGTGGTTTGAGCGTCGAAGTAGAGAGTCCTTCGATGTCGCAATTATCGAAAACGCTTATGAAATAGAGGGTGAATTGTTGATCCGAGAACGGATATCCGCATTTGGATACCCGACAGGTCTGAATGCACGTCAGACAGCAGAACGATATCCTGTCGGACGAAAGGTGGATGTGTATTATAATCCGCATCTCATTGGCGAATCAGTATTGGTTCGAGGAATGAGGGAAGGCGACCTTCCCGCGATGCGTTGGGATATCTTGATGACTCTGGTCGGTTTGGTGGGACTGATCTTTAGCGTGAGGTTTGCAAGGCGTGGGATTTCACAAGCGAAAGGATGACGCGGTAGCGGTGCGGGGCGCGGTGTGTGGTCAAGCGGCACGAAGAACCGGTTTCAAGTCCGCCATTCACCCAACACCCCTTGCCTTCCCGACGAATCCCTCTCCGCGCAATCGAGTTCGGCCCGAGCGAGGATTGGGCGAGGATTGGCCATCCAAGTCATCTTGCGCATCCAACTCCGCGCCGGGGCCCGACGCGGCTACCTTGCGCGGACTGTTCTACTGGTAGCCGAGCTCGGCCCGAGCGAGGAGCCTCCCGTCGGTGCCAGCCGGGCCATGCTCAACAGATGATCGTAAAAGCGACCAAGGGACCGCAACTCAGGTGCCTACCCTGCCACTTGTGAATCGGCGGCGGCACCTTGCTCAATTTCCGGGGAACTTGCGTTGGTCGCGTTTTTCCGCTATCCATTATCCATGGCTTTGGCAATCCCGGACAACCGGATCTCACGGGATGAATATCTTGAGGGCGAACTCGCCTCGGAGATCCGCCACGAATATGTGGGCGGGAACGTCTACGCCAAGTCCGGTGGCACGCTCAACCACCAGCGTATCGCGGGGAATTTCTTCCGCTTCGCCGGAAACCAGCTCACTGGAAAACCCTGCTTCCCCACCGGCAGCGATTTCAAGCTCCTCGTGCCGCTCGGCGGGGGCGAGGAGGCGTTTTATTACCCGGACGGCATGATCATCTGCGTGCCGGTGTCGGGCGACTCGCTCTTCACCGACTCCCCGAGCGTGATCCTCGAAGTCCTCAGCCCGACCACCCGCCGCATCGACGAAGTCCAGAAATTCCGCGACTACATCAGTATTCCCAGCCTCGGAACCTACATCCTCGCGGAAACCGATTCACCTTTCCTCACTCTCCACCGCAGGGACGGCGCGGGATTCCGGCGTGAAACCCTCTCCGGACCGGACGCTGTTCTGGAACTCCCCGAAGCCGGTGTCACTATCCCCCTTGCCGAGCTTTATCGGGATGCGGGGGTGAGACGTTGAAGAGTTCGGGCGCGGGGCAGAGGTAGCCAGACCCGGGCTACTGGTAGGATACACAAGCTAATCCCATTGAACTGCCATGATACGAAGCGCCAAGTCGAACGGCGGAATGGCTGTGTGTTCCTTTTTGTTGGAACGCCTTAACGCAGATTGGCGCAGATGCGCTTTGCTGCCACAGAAAGGCTCAGAGGTTATGGGACTGTTTTTTTCCATGAATTCCGCGGGCAAATTTCCAGGTAACGGGAAACGAGATCAGAAATCACGCTGACTCGCCGGGCTCGGACGCATGCAATCCCCTCGTGAACCCCGCGCAGCCATTCTTGACACCGGACGCCCGGATCTATAAACTCGCTAACATGAAATTTGCTCTCTCCCTCCCGGCGCTCCTCCTCCTCGGCACGACTGCCTTCGCCAATCCCATCGCCGACAATCCGGCTTTCAAAAATGCAGTGGGGAAATGGACGGGCGAGGGCGAACTGACCCAGACCGCCGACGGCCACAAGATCCCCGTGAAAGAGACCTGGACCGCCGAACTGACCGAAACGGGCAATTTTGTGATCTCTGGCAAGAGGCTCTTCGACCAGGCCGAGCACGAGTTCACATGGGAATTTTTTGCCAACGGCGATCTCATCGAGGGCCAGATGAAAATGTCCGAACCCGCCCTCGACGTGCGCTTCGAAGCACAGGCGGTCGCGGAGACCCGTACCGTCACGATGAAGATCCCCCTGACTGGAGGCGGGGGCATCATGACCATCGTCAACACCCTCTCCGAAGATGGCAAGACGATGGAGGGCACCGTGGAGATCGTCGATACCGGGGGCAGAACCACCACGACCGGAAAGATGACGCACCGCCGCGAGTAGGGGCAAAAGAGAGTCCCGACCAGATCCCGATTTACAAAGGCGGTATCTCCGTGTTCATTTCCCAACGACGTTTCTGCTATGAAGTCGCCCTCCCTCCCGTCACTCGTTCTTGCTCTGACGCTCCTTTTCTCAGGTCCCGCCCTGGCTGAGGATGTCCACACCCCCGGCCCCGGCTCACCTGAGCGAGCCGCCATCATGGACGGGATGCGCGCCTGGGTCCTGCAGCAGCACCAGATCGAGGCGATCTTTGTGATCAATGCCCTCCTCGTCAAAGACGGCTACGCCTGGGTCAACGTGAATCCCCAGAGCCCCGACGGCTCGGCTCAGTACGAAGCGCTCAGCGGGGTGCTCAAACTCGCGGGCGGGTCCTGGAAAATGGTCTTCCCCGATCCTGCCGTCGAGCTCTCCATCGGTGAGAATCTCAGCGAAGGGGCTGCCCGGGAAAAGGCAAATGCCCTGCTCCTCCAGCAGGTGCCGGGGATCCCGCGTGACCTGGTGCCTCGCTAATGGCTCGAATGGAGAGAGGCGACCGCAGTAATGACGGTCACGCTACCTCAGTGCAGAGCGCTGGAGTCACGGCTTTAGCCGTTTCTTAGTCGCCCGCCGATTCTTCGTCCCCAAGGGCTGAAGCCCTCACTCCAACCGTTCGCTAGTGAGGGTCGCATGGCGCTGAGAAAGAGGTGCGCTACCCGCGCGAGACCTTCACGATTCTCCCGCCTTCGAGGTCAAAGCTCACCCTGTCGATGCGGTAGTCCCGCGTCGCCGGACGCATCTCGCCATCGACTGAGACGACCCGATGCCTGAGTCCGCGCCTCTCCGCGAGAGAGGCTCCCGCCGCCTCCGACAAGCCGAGAAAATCACGGTCAGATTCGGGTGAGCCGCCCTTTCCCATAATCGGTCGAGGAACCGGAGTGCCCGGCGCCGGAGTGCCCACTTCGCGACAACTGCTCATGAGAAAGAAGACCGGGAGAAGCAGGAGGCAGAAAATCGCGCGCATAACCATGGGATACGGTGCTGTTTATCCCCCGAAATTGGTGACCCAGTAAGTCCCCGCCTTGCCGAAACCGATCTGGTTGAAAAGCCGGCTGCGGATGTTGCGGCGGTGACCGGGCGAGTTCATCCAGCCACGGAAAACCAGGGCCGGAGTGGTAAATCCCGCCGCGATGTTCTCCCCGGTGGCGCTACCGGTTTGACCTGCCGCACGGATCCGATCATCGGGCGTGCTGCTATCGAGCCCGATGTGGTCAAAATGTTTGTTATGGCTCATCACCTTAGAATACCCGGCCGCCGACTTGATCAGCACGCCACTGCTGCGGAAGCGTGGCAGGTTTCGACGTTTTCTCTCCGCATTGTGAAGTCGCAAAAGCGAATTCTGATAACCGGCCTCGGCCGTCTGAACCCCGAGGGAAGCCGGGACCGTGTGAATCGCGAGGACGAGAGCAAGCGCAAGAAGGAGCTTTTACATTTCGATCTGAAATTACCATAAATTATGCTGATAAGCAAGACTTCGCTCTCGAAATTTACCGTCGGCGGTAGAGACGCCTCGCCGAGGCTACTCCCTACTCGCGATCCGCCCGTCGAATAGTCTCGCGCAGGTATCCTACGGGGATGCCGAGCAGGGTGATGCGTCCCGAGTTTTCGATAGTCTCACCATCAGGCATCAAATCGAGGGTCTGATGCATCACCAGCGGTCCTTTTACCCGATATTTCAACGCGAGGCGCCGCCCGGCGGTGTGTCCGCTCACCTCACCTGCGGCATCACTCAAGGTGCCGGTGTATTGGAGAGGTGCGACTTGGCGGATCTTCCAGGACTGGTGGCTGGCGGGCTGCCCTTCGAAGGTGACCACCTGTCTCAGGGTAAATGAACCGTCGCTCTCACTACGGCCGTCGCTGCGAACCTGAAAGGTGCGGGTGCGACCGGCAAAGAGCCTCAGGGACCCCCCGCCCCTGCTCACCCCGGAGAGGCCATTCTCCGGGGTGAACAAGAGGGGTTGCGCGCGCGCTGTGATCGCATCCGGATATGCGAAGAGGAGACTGATGAATAACAAACGGGATTTTATTTCAACGAGTGACTATCTATCGGTGTTCTTCAGTCCTTTCTCAGCGCCCGGCCGCAACCGGCTCGCCCATTGCCTCGGCGTTGCACTTGGTGTGGGCCAATTCGTTGAGCGACTTGTTGGCGCCTTTTTCCTCATTCAGGATTCCTTTCAGCAGGGATGAAGCCTTCTTGCTGCCGAGCAATTCAGCCCATTCATGGAGGCACCCGTAGGTGGCCATTTCGTAATGTTCGACTTTCTGAGCCGCCGCGATGAGGGCGGCATTGATGGCGGGCGAGCCTTTAAACTCTTCGGCGATCTCGTCGCCCTCTTTCAGGAGACCGACGGTGGCTTCACAAGTTGCTCCTTTTGCTTTCAAGTCAAAGCAGGCGAAAACCTCCTCCAGTTTTGAAATGTGGCCTTTCGTTTCTTCGAGGTGAGCCGCGAAGACTGCTTTGAGGTCTTTGCAGGTGGCTGCTTTGGCCATCTTCGGCAGGGCTTTGACGATACGCTTCTCGGCATCGTAGATGTCGGCAAGTTCGGCGAGGAATAGTGACTTTAGATTTTGCATGGGTAACTGATTTGGTGTTTTTGGGAGTATTGGAGAGCAGAGGCCTGCGACGGGATCGGACCGTTCGCAGGCGTGCGAGACCGGGTTCAGCGACGAGTTGTAACTTCGCGGTGGGTTGCTTCTTCCGGGGTGCAGGGTTGATTGGGGGAACAGCATTCGCCGGTCTTGCCATTCTTCGACGGTTCGGGGGTGGCGGACTCGGAGACCGTGCAGATGTCCTCCGCCCCGGCGTGATCGAAGATCTCCTTCGCCCGGGCAATTTCCTCGGAACTCTCGGTATGAACGGAAATGAGGATGTTGCCTTCCTTCAGCTTGCCTTCATAGCGCTTCGCCTCGAGTTCAGGGATGCCCATGCCGATGAGCCCCCCGGTGATCCCGCCGACGGTGGCACCGATCGCGGCACCGCTGAGTGCCGCGACGATGGGGCCTGCTGCAATGAAGGGTCCCACTCCGGGAATAGCGAGGGCACCGATCCCGGCGATCCATCCGAGCGCTCCGCCGATGCCGACACCGGTGACGGCGCCTTCCGGTGCCTTGGTGTGTTTCTCGTGGGCAAAATCGTGGGCGGATTCTCTATCGGAAAAGAGGGCCGAGATATCTTCGTTGGAGAAATTGGCTCCCTTGAGTTGATCCACGATTTGTTCAGCCTGAGGACGCGAAGTGGCGATGCAGAATACGGATTTTTTTGACATGATGTTTTGTTTTTCTTTGGATGGTTGGGTCGGGGGGTGATGATTCAGTTGGCGGCTTCGGCGCTGCGGACTTCGAGCTGATTGTCCGTCCGCACCGGAGTCGCTATCCGGGTGGCGATGTCGCCGATGATGCGTTTCTCGTCTGCGGAGTCGACCGGTCCGCGCAGGGTGACGCGACCTTCGTTGGTGATGATCTTCACGTTCTGAGCGTTCACCGAGAGACCTTCCAGGTCGATGAGTTCGCGACGGATCCGGGCAGTGGTGTCGATGTCGGCCTGGTTATTGCCCTGATCGAGCGGGGTGAGAGTTTTGACGTCGCGATCCCGCATGTTGCGGGCCGTGTTGTCGGGCTCCGTTGTCGAGGTTTTGGAAGTTTCGGCGCCCGAATTCGAAGTTGGGCCGGATTCCAGTTCCTTGGTTTTTTCAAGATGAGCTTGCAGGCCGGGGAGCATCTTCGCCGCCCACGCCTTTACCTCGCCGTCTTCAGCGTCCGGGAAGCCTCCTCGAAGTTCTTCACGCGCTTTTTGTGGCCGGTGACCATCATGGAGAGGAATTCCTTGTCGAAGTCCGCGTCGCGCGCTCTTTCCAGTTTATCGTACATGTCGTCGTACTTGGCGAGAGGCTCGGACGACAATTCGACGCCTTTGCCGGCGGCGAGTGTCGCGAGTTCGGAGTTGGCCTTCGTATGGTCCGCAACGATCGTGCCGGCAAATGCCTTGACGTCCGATCGTTCCGCTTTTTTAACTCCAAGTTCCGCTAGCTTCACCAGGGCTACTCCGGCGGCGGCTTCCTCCTGGATAAATCGTTCGTCCGCAGAGTTCAGTTTTGTTTTCGCTTCTACGGCCATGGCATTCGGAGCGAGGAGAAGGGCGGCTCCGAGGGCCAGTGCTGCGGTGGAGAGGAAGTTGAATTTACGTATTTTCATAGAGGGGAAGTTTTGTGTTGTAGGATTTTCTACTTTCATCGTCTTTACGCTAGGAGATGCGTCACCGTCCAGCTATGGGGTTGAACCCTACCCGGCAGCGGGGCGGGAATCGGAGTGGATAACCAGCTCTCGCGCCACCCTTCCGAGATTGAGTCGCTATCATTCGGCCCGAGTTAATATACTAACAAGAGCACTACCAGAACCTGACGGGACTCCCACTGACTGCCACGAACCTCCGGGACACGTCTACCAGTCAGCCGCCATTGTTTGCCGGATTCGTCCCCCCGCGCGGCCCGACGAAGTTCCAGACACCCAAGCCTCCTCAACCAGAGTAAAACAAGGAAGAGGGCTTCGCAGACTGCCGCGCACGAGGCGGGGACGACGCGCCCATCAGGCCGTCGGTGCCGCGGCGTCGTCTCCCGGATCCGCCGTCGGCGTTGCGTTAGACACCTCCTCCACCGGCTCGGCATGCCCTTTGCCCATAAAAGCCGAGATCCAGCGCAGGTCCGAGTTGTTATCGAGCATCACCTTGACCAGCATCGTGAGCGGCACCGCGAGGAGCATCCCGACGGGGCCCCAGATGAATCCCCAGAACAGGACCGAGAGCACCACGATCACCGTCGAGATACCGAAGCGATCGCCGAGGAAAATGGGCTCGAGGAAATTGCCTATCGTAAAGTTGATCACCAGATAGCAGGCCAGCACCCCCGCCGCCGGCCAGAAGCCGTGCAGGATGAGCGCGAGGATCACCGGTGGCACCGCCGCGAAGATCGAGCCGATCGCGGGCACATAGTTGAAGAGAAAGGCGACGAGTCCCCAAAGAAGCGGGAAATCGACCCGGAAAATGATGCACGAGATCGCGGCGAGGATCCCCGTCACCGCACTCGAGACCGTCTTGATGGCGAGGTATTTCTGAATGTCGCGCGAAGTGTTCTGGAAGAGACTCAGGTCGGGTCCCTTCACCCGCAGCACGTCCCGCACCTTCTGCGCGTAGCGACCTGACTCGGAGAGGATGAAGATCATCACAATGAGAGCGAAGATACTCTGCGACGCCAGCGAGGTGAAGCGGGAAACAACATCGAACTGGCCCATCATCGCGACGAGACGGTTCGAGTCCCAGTAGCGTTCAAACAGTTCCTGAAAGGTCGGGAAAGAAGTATCCAGAACGGTCGAGAGATCAGTGCCCGGTGACAGCGTGATCGCCGGAGCCGGCGTCTCCGCTCCCGTTTCGGTCCCCGGCGGGACCTCATCACCGGCGCGGGACCAGAAGCTCCCGAAGCGGGCGATCTGCTGATCCATCGACGTGGAGAAATGGGCCGCTTGTTTCCGCATCCGCTCCGCATAGTCGGCACTCTTGCTCTGCAGATCGCCGATCACCCCCGAGAGCAGGAAGACAATGACGAAGAGGAAGAGCAAGTCGATCAACACCGTCGCCACGACCGCTAGCGGTCTCGGGAGCGCTCGATCATCGAGCCAGTTGAGGATGGGCAGCGAGAGCAGCGCGAGGAAGAGGCCCAGCATCACGGGGATAAAGAGCGCCGCCGAAGCCTTCAACCCCATCACGATCACGACCACGCTGGCGAGGGAGAGCAGGATTCGCAATCCGCTCCCGCTTTGTTTTCGACTTTGGGTCACCTCTGACATATACGGGGCGAATATCCCGTATCGGCCATCCGAAACAAGGGTTTTTTCGAGCATTCCTCACGCATCCTGTGTTACCTTCGATCCGCTCCCGACTCCACCGCTCTCGATGAATCGACCTCTCCGTAGTGCCAGCTTTTTCCTCATCCTCCTCCTCGGGCCGGCGCTTTTCATCTGGGTCGTCTTGCAGGAGATGACCTACCTGAACTGGTTCCTCCCCGCCGTCGTCCTCATCTGGCTGGGACTTTTTGCTCTCTGGTATCTGCTTTTCGGGTCCGGGGGTTGGAAAAGGCGGATTAGCCGACTGAGCATCGCCCTCGGCATTTTGCTCGCCATTTTTCTCGCGTGCGCCTTCCTCGCCTCACGACTGCTCCGCTACGAGGGCTCCGCCGGGGGATCCTCTTTTCCCCGCTTCTCCTGGGTCTGGGAATCATCTACGCCACCGCAGGCACCGCTCGCGACGACACCCCCGCCCGGGACCGCTCCGACCCCGGCGGCGGGCGACACCGCCGTCGCCGATCTCACCGACTTCCTCGGTTCTGATCGCGACGGCATGTGGGAGGATCTGCCTTTCAATCCCGACTGGGCGAGCCATCCGCCCGCGCTCCTCTGGCGGCGTCCCATCGGCAGAGGCTGGTCGAGTTTTGTCGTCTCGGGTCATCGTGCCCTGACCCAGCAGCAGGTCGGCGACGACGAGCACATCACCTGCCTCGATCTCCTCACCGGGGCCGATCTCTGGCACCACCGCGACCCGCAGGTGAGACTCCTCCTCGAGCGGGCCGAGAATAGCGGCTCGGCCATGGGCGGAGACGGCCCCCGCGGCACCCCGACGATCCACGAAGGCAAAGTCTACGCCATGGGTGCTACCGGCATCATCAACTGCCTCGACCTCGAGACCGGTCAGCTCCTCTGGTCGCGAAATCTCATCCGGGAACTCGGCGGCGGGATCCAGGGCTGGGGCATGGCGACCTCGCCCCTCGCCCTCCCCGGGGGAAAAGGGATCGTCTTTGCCGGACCCGACTCTCCCGGCCCCACGCTCGTAGCCGTCGATCCGGCCAACGGGGAGACCGTCTGGACCTACACGGGAGGCGGGGCCAGCTACAGTTCGCCCCGTCTCATGACCTACGGCGGACTCCTTCAGATCGTGAGCGTCAATGCCAGTGATTTCAGCGGGATCGATCCCGCCACCGGCTCGGAACTCTGGCGGCATCCCTGGCCGGGGAAATTCCCCAAAGTCGCCCAGCCCATCGCCTACGGGGAAGACGGGCTGCTCGTCACCGCGAGCTACGGAGTCGGCAGCCTGTTGCTGCGAATCACGAAGAGTGATCCCGACGGTGCCTTCACCGTGAGTCAGCAATGGAAGACCACTCGGCTGAAGACCAAGTTCAGCTCGCCCGCGATCGTAGGTGACTATGCCTACGGACTCGACGAAGGCCGACTCGCCTGCATCGATCTCGCGACGGGCGATCGGGTCTGGAAAAATGAAAAATTCGGCTTCGGTCAGCAGCTTCTTTTCGGGGATCGACTGCTCGTCCAGACCGAGCGGGGCGATGTCGTCGTCGGCCGAGTCAGTCCGGAAAAATTCACCGAAGAGGGCCGTCTCGCCGCGCTCTCTTCGATGACCTGGAACACCCCCGCCGTGGCGGGACGCTACCTGCTCGTGCGAAATGACCGCGAGGCCATCTGCTACGTGCTCCCGCCCGTGCCCTGAGCATTCCCCCACCCCACTCATCACCTCCATGTCCTTCGAAGCCCTCAGCAAAGAGATCATCGTGTCGACGCGGGGGAAAGGCACCTACGAGATCACCGGCGCCCTCCGCGACTTCGTCGCCGCGATCGGCGTCACGAGCGGCGTCACGAGCGGCCAGATCACCGTCTTCGTGCATACCTAGAGCCTGTCCCAAAAGTGCCCCTTTTTGGTCCAAAAGATTCGCAGGTTCCATCGGGCTGAGGCGCGAACGATCAATGACTCCCGTTTTTTGGGCACATTCCGCGATTCCATTACTTTTCTGGCGTTTTCCGGCCATTTTCCACGGAACCGGGACATGGTTTTCCCGAAAGCAACTCGTGCTGCCTTGCTCCCCGGGATACTTCGCGTGGTTTTCCTAACCGCTCAGGCGGCTTCCCGTATTGCTCCAGGCGTCGGCCCCATCTTCGGCCTCAGCGGGCCGGCTGTACCCATGGTCGCCTATGTTTTCATCGACGTCTCCAAACGCGGACCAGTCGAGAACCTGGCCGCGGGAAGCATCGTTAATGGAAACCCGCTCCTTTGAGACTTCATCGGCTACAAGCAGAACCAGATCCTCCGACTCTACGTCGTCATCGGAGGCCCCACCGGATCGAAGAAAGAGTTCGGTTTTCTCAATGCTCCCGGCCTGATCCCCCGACTTCCCTCCTCTATCCTGGACGATCGCCAGATCGGGCCCACCGGCCCCGTTGCCAAAGTCTGGCTCGACGACTTCGTCGATACCGGTGAACCGGATGCCTGCGAATTTTACCTAATAGAAGGCGGCAACCAATTCGAGGTGGGCGGCTTCATCTATGACAGCGTCGGAGGAAATTACGCCTTCGGCACCGTCACCTCGGTCGATGCCGTGGATGCGAGCGAGGGCCTCAACCGCGTCCTGAATAACAAGGCCATCGCCGACCGTATCTTCAAACAGGCCAAGACGAAACTTGCCAAGTTCAAGGCCAATGCGAGGAAGAAAGGCGTCAGCCCCCGCAAATACGGCCCCTACAAAAAGGCCCGGAAGAAATACAAACGTGCCTTCGCCGCGGCCCAAAGTCTCGGTCTCAACCCTGTCGAGTGACAGCGGCGCAACCCCTTCAATTCCACGTCAATCCGAATCAGAATCCGAATCAGAATCAGACCATGAAATTACTATCAAACACCGCGCCCTCCTCGGGCTCACCCTCCTCGGCTCTGGCAGCGCCTTTGCCATCACGGAAGTCGAACCGAACAACCTCGCCCTCTCGACGCAAGTGATCTCTCCGGGCACGAACGGAAGTCCCGTTCTGGTCACCGGAGCACCCGGGAACACCAATGGAAATGGCTCTAACCCACCTGGAAAGGACAATTCAGACTTTTCCACCGTTACCAATTCCGCCGGTTACTCGACGATCGGTGTTTCCGTGCAGTTCGACAATAGCCTGGGCGGAGGCAGCTCCGCCAGACTCCTCATCACTGGACCGAACGTCAACGAGGATATCGACGTAAATGGATCTGCGGGCCTGGCCAGCTTCACGATCATTTCCGCGCAATCTGGAGCGACGTATGTGGTGGAAATCCGCACCCAGTTCAACGACGGACAAATAAACTACACCCTCACCTACGACCCCTCGCCCGACATGGGACTGATCGGCCAGATCGACGCGAAACAGGCCGAGATCGCCGAGATCCAGGACTGTATCTCGAACCTGGAGAGCGCGATCGCGAGCAAGATCAAAGGTGCCGCCAAGCAAAAAAAGCAGCTGAAAAAAGCGAAAACCACGTCCAAAAAGAAAAAGATCAACAAGGCCATCGCCAAGCTCAACTCCTCCCGGAACGCCAACAAACTCTGGCTCGCGACCCGGAAAGGTGAACTGTCGACGGCTGAGGCTCAATTGGGAACGCTACAGAACCAATTCGCCAATCTCCAGGCGCAACAGTGAGCTAGCTCAAACGCCTCAATAGCTCCGCCTCATGTGGCTCGGGAGGATGTTCATCTCTTCCCGGTACTTCGCCACGGTGCGGCGGGCGATCTTGATGCCGTGTTTCTCGAGTTCCTCGACGAGGCTCTTGTCGCTGTAGGGCTTTTTCGGGTCCTCCGAGTGGATCATCTC
>JBDNIL010000006.1:0-19230 GCA_041688355.1 Verrucomicrobiales bacterium
AAATAGAAGATATTCTCCACCGCTGAAAAACCGAAGCCGACGATGCTGCCGTAGATGAGACCGTCGAGGACCGAGTCGATCTCGTCCTGAAAGCGGCGGAAGAGGATGAGGAGCCCGAGCCCTTTGAAGATCTCCTCGGTGAGTGGGGCGAGGAAACTGGCCTCGTAAAGTTCGCTCATGAGGGAGACTTCTCCGCCGCTCTCGATCGACGTGACCCCGAGCATGACCTGGGCGATCAGCGCAAAAAGGATCGACGGCACCGCGCCCCAGAGGAAGGCGGCGAGCATGAGGGGAAAGGGCTCCTTTTCCCAGCGATCGATGCGCCAGATGATCAGGGCATAGATCACCATGGGCACGATCCCAAGAAAAACCGAGGCGAGGAATAGGTCCATTTGCAGGTGAGGCTAAGGGAGCGATCGCCGGATTGCAACGGTCATCCCCGGCCACGAAAAAAGGCGGCCCCGGGGGACCGCCTTTTCGGAATTGACTGACCGGGTTTACCCCGGGATCACTGGCATGCTTCGCACTCGCCGCCATTGAGGAGGGCGTCGAGGGAGCAGGCTTCTTTCTCGGTTTCGGTGGACTCGCGGGGAGCATCGGCGGCGTAGATACGCACTTCCTTGTTCACCTTGGTGGTGGCCTTCTCGATGTTCGAGGCCTGTTGGGTGCGTAGGTAGTAGGTGGTCTTGAGGCCTTTGTGCCAGGCCGCCCGATACATGTGGGAGAGGGTCTTGAGGTCCGGGGTGGCGAGGAAGAGATTGACGGACTGGGACTGATCGATCCACTTCTGGCGACGGGCGGCGGCCTCGATGAACCACTCGAAGTCGATCGAGAATGCGGTCGCATATTTCTTCTTCAGGTCGTCGGGGATCTCTTCGATGTCGGCGAGTTCTCCGTCATAGTACTTGAGACGCTCGACCATGTCGTCGCCCCAGAGACCGAGGGCCTTGAGATCGCGGACGAGGTAGGTGTTGAGGATGATGAAGTCGCCCGAGAGATTCCCTTTCACAAAGAGGTTCTTGAAGGTCGGCTCGATGCACGGGGTGCTGCCCATGATGTTCGAGATCGTCGCGGTCGGGGCGATCGCGAGGACGTTGCTGTTGCGCATGCCCTGACGCTGGATCTTTTCCCGGAGAATGTCCCAGTCCATGCGTCCGCCACGGGGGACGTCGATGGATTCGCCGCGCTCTTCTTCGAGCAGGTCGATGGTGTCGGGAGGCAGGATGCCGCGATCCCATTTCGATCCTTTGAAGGATGAGTAGCTGCCGCGCTCGGCCGCGAGATCGCTCGAGGCTTCGTAGGCAAAGTAGGCGATCGCCTCCATGAACTCGTCGTTGAACTCGACCGCCTCCTGGCTGGCGAAGGAGATGTTGCGGGCAAAGAGCGCGTTCTGCACGCCCATGACCCCGAGACCGACGGGACGGTGACGACTGTTCGCATTCTTCGCCGCTTCGGTCGGGTAGAAGTTGATGTCGATGACGTTGTCGAGGGCACGGACGGCGACCTGGACGGTCTCGCGCAGTTTCACGAGATCGAGGGAGCCGTCCTCTTTCATGTGGGTGTCGAGGACGATGGAGCCGAGGTTGCACACGGCCGTCTCATCGGCGGAGGTGTTGAGGGTGATCTCGGTGCAGAGGTTCGAGCTGTGGATCACACCGACGTGGTCCTGGGGGCTGCGGACGTTGCAGGGATCTTTGAAGGTGATCCACGGGTGACCGGTTTCAAAGATCATCTTCAGCATCTGCTTCCAGAGATCGATCGCGGGAACATCGCGGCCGAAGATCTTGCCGTCCCGGGCATCGGCCTCGTAGGCGAGGTAACGCTCGGTGAAGGCACGGCCGTAGAGTTCGTGGAGATCGGGCACCTCGTTCGAGCGGAAGAGGGTCCAATTGTCCCGGGCTTCCATGCGCTGCATGAAGAGATCGGGAATCCAGTTCGCCGTGTTCATGTCGTGGGCTCGGCGGCGCTCGTCACCGGTGTTTTTCCGGAGTTCGAGGAAGTCGGTGATGTCGTTGTGCCAGCTCTCGAGGTAGGCACAGCCCGAGCCGCGACGTTTCCCACCCTGGTTGACGGCGACGAGCTGATCGTTGTGCAGCTTCAGGAAAGGGATGACGCCCTGGCTTTCCCCGTTGGTGCCTTTGATGTAGCCGCCGGTGCCGCGGACGGAGGTCCACGAGCCGCCGAGACCGCCGGCCCACTTGGAAAGGTAGGCGTTCTCCGCGATACCTCGCTGCATGATGGACTCGATGCTGTCGTCGACCTTGTAGAGATAGCAGGAGGAGAGCTGGCTGTGGAGGGTGCCGGCGTTGAAGAGCGTCGGGGTCGACGAGCAGAAGCGCCGGCTCGCGTAGAGGCGGTAGAGATCGATGATCTTCGCTTCCGGATCATCGGTCTCGCCTATCATCAGTCCCATCGCGACCCGCATCCAGAAGAGCTGGGGAGCCTCGATGCGTTTGTGCGCGTCACCGGTCTTATCGATGATGAGGTAGCGATCATACAGAGTCTGGATCCCGAGGTAATCGAAGTCGAGATCCGAGGTCGGGTTGATCGCGTCGGCGAGGCGGTCGAGATTGTAATCGAGGAGACGCGGGGAAATGCGCTCGATCTCGACACCGCGGACGAGATTCGCCCGGAAGGCACGGCGATGGAAGGCGGCGAGCTGGGCGACGCCGTCGCGGGCGATGTTCCAGTCGAGGACTTCCTCGTAGATGTAAGTGAGGAGGATACGGGCGGAGAAACGGGCAAAATCGCCGTCGCGCTCGATGAGGCTCTTTGCGTTGAGGATGATTGTCTTGCGCAGGTCGGACTCGGTCATCTCGTTGAAGAAAGCGCGGCGCAGCTCGTGCTCGATCTCGTCTTGCGAGAGACAGAGGTCGAGACCGGTGAGGGCAAACTCGACGCGGCGGCGGAGATCGACTCCGTCCCAGAGTTCACTCGAGCCGTCGGCCCGCTTCAGCACGATCATGGACTCCTGCGTGGACTCGTACTCCCGTATGGTCTCGTCTTCTTCGGTCTGACGGAGTTGGGCGCGGTGAGCGCGATAGAGGATGTAGGACTCGGCCACTTTGTAGTGCCCCTGGCGCATCAGCTCCTCCTGAACACGATCCTGAAGGTCTTCGATTCGCATGAACTCCTGTCCGCTGCGGGCTATGCGCTCGGTCAGGGCGATGGAAATCTCTTTGGCCGGGGTGGAGTCCATCCCGAGTGAGAGGAAGGTGCTGCGGACCGCGATCTCGATCTTGTTGGGGTCCCACGAGACGACTTCGCCGTTGCGCCGGATGACGCGGCAGAGCGGTTTCTCCGTGCTATCCATGGAGATGTCGCGGCGGGCGTGGGCGGCTTTGCGGCGGATGAGGAGACTCTTCGCAACGTCGTGGGCATTCTGCCGGACGAGGGCCATCTCGATGATGGTCGTGAGCTCGGCGGCGCTGAGGAGGACGGTGCCATCGGTCTCTTCGTTGTTGGCTTTGGCGGTGAGACTCTCGGTGACTGATTTGACGATATTCGCGACGAGGAGCCGGTTGGTGTCGTTGAAAATGTCGTCCTGCTTGCGGGAGAGCGCGAGATCGGTCACGGCTCTGCCGACGGTCTCGGCGATCTTGGCGATGCTGAGATCGGATTGCTCATTTCCCACCTGCACCATGATGCGGGTGGAGGGACCCTGATGGCTCGTCGCCATGTCGCTCCAGTTGAAGCGGGGTTTCATTTCCTGAGGGGTGGCAGCGCAGCGCTGCAACTCGAGGTCTTGTTCTATCAGTCGGCGGGTAATCATTGCGGTGGGACGGGTGTGCGGATTGGGGAATGGGGAACTGGGAAATAACGGGGGAAATCCAAGAGGGTCAGGCGCGGGGCCCGACCCTGTTGAGTAGGGAGTGGTCAACTCTCAAAGGTCGTCGTCGTGGACGGAGGAGAGGGCCGAGGCCTTCTGGTATTCGGTCACCTTTTGCTCGAAGAAGTTGGACTCTTTTTTGATGTCCATGGTCTCGGCGAGCCAGGGGAAGGGATTGCGGATACCGGGGTGGATGGGATTGAGCCCGACACCCTCGAGGCGACGATCGGCGATGAAGTCGATGTATTGGCAGAAGTCGGCGGCGTTGAGACCGACGGCGCTGATGGGGAGGCAGTCGTTGATGAATTCTTTCTCCAGAGCAACGGCCTCTTTCATCGTGTCGACGAGATCCTGCTTGAACTCGGGAGTCCAGATCTCCATGTTCTCGCTGACGAGGTCCATGAAGAGGTTGCGGAAGACTTCGATGTGGTTCGACTCGTCGCGCAGGGTGTACTGGAACATCTGGCCGATGCCGGGGAATTTGTTCTGGCGCTTGAGGCTGAGGATCATGCCGAAGAGTCCGTAGAACTGGGTGCCCTCCATGCACTGACCGAAGACAAAGATGTTCCGGGCAAGAGCCTTCTTGTTCACCGGATCGGTGAGATCGATGTCGCGGCGGAGATCGTGGGAGGTGCGGGTTACGAACTCGTTCTTCCGCTTGATCGTGGGGATCTGCTCGAACATGGCCTCGCACTCGTGCGGGTTGATCCCGAGGCTGCTGATCATATAAAGGAGGCTGTCGGCGTGGATGTTCTCCTCGTGGGCATGACGACCGAGGACGAGCTTCAGCTCGGGGGCGGTGACGAGCTCACGGACGACGTGGAGGATGTTGTCCCCGACGATGCCCTCGGCGGCTGAGAAATAACCGATCCCCATGCGGATGATCCAGCGCTCGGAGTCACTCAGCTCATCACCCTGCCACTGCTCGATGTCTTTCTGCATCTGGATGTCCTCGGGCTCCCAGTGGTTCGCCTTCATCGTGCGATAAAGCTCGTAGGCCCACTGGTACTTCAAGGGAAGCAGATTGAAGGCTTCGGTCTTGCGACCGTTGATGATGCGCTTGGCGGCGTAGGCCTCCTCGGCTTTGTCCTGATCGAGAACGAAGGTGCGGTCTCCAATAGTGAACTTCTTTTCCATGATTCTATGTGCGTGAGGGATGTGGGGAACGTAAGGGGTCTCTAATTGCTGCAAATTTTCCACTTTCCAGATTTAAAGGGAGGGCGGCAGCCCGGTTTTCCCCTAAAAACTGTGAAAACAAGCAATTTACGCGGCCTTCAGGAATTCGGTGAATACACCACATCTTGTTGGCACGTCGTCAAGATGCACAATATGTAGTGGTTCTTCAAGAATATTTTACCTGATTTAAGCGTTTTCTGCGCCATCCCTTGTGCCACAAGCAATTATCCGTCGGCGGCGGCAAAATTTCTTTCAGGAAAGGTGATATTTCAAATATCCGAGGCATTATTGCACGGGCGCGGTTTTCCCTATCCGACGGAAACTCGGCAGGTGGAGTGCGCCGGGAAAGGGGATTTGCCCTCCCTCTCCCGGCGCGGAAAGTGACCCGGGAAACCGGATTATTTTGCAGCGGCGAAGCGCTCGGCGACGGCGTTCCAGTTCACGACATTCCAGAAGGCATCGACGTAGTCAGGGCGGCGATTCTGGTAGTTGAGGTAGTAGGCGTGCTCCCAGACATCAAGGCCGATGAGCGGGGTGCTGCCGCAGCAGCTGGCGGCTTCGCCCATGACGGGGTTGTCCTGATTCGGAGTGCTGGTCACAGCAAGGATACCGTCTGCCTTGACGACGAGCCAGGCCCAACCGGAACCGAAGCGGGTCAGGGAGGCGTTTTTGAAAGTGTCTTTGAAGGCGTCGAAGGAACCGAAGGCGCTGTCAATCGCGGTGCCGAGGGCACCGGTCGGGGCGCCGCCGGCATTGGGGCCGAGGATGCTCCAGAAGAGGGAGTGATTCGCATGGCCGCCGCCATTGTTGCGCACGGCGTTGCGGATGCCTTCGGGCACAGCGCCGAGGTCGGAGATCAGTTCGTCGATGGTCTTGGCCTCGAGATCGGCATTGCCTTCGATCGCCTTGTTGAGGTTGGCGATGTAGGCGGCGTGGTGTTTGCCGTGGTGGATTTCCATCGTCTTCGCATCGATGGAGGGCTCGAGTGCGTCCAGTGCGTAGGGGAGGGGGGGGAGTTCGTGTGCCATGGGATCGTAGTTGTGTGGTGGTGTCGTGTTTTCGTTCCGGCAGAAATGCCGGGTATCAATGAGACTTCATCGGGGCGTCTTGTCAAAAGCCGTTACGCGCGAAATGCCGATTTCGGCCCGAGAATCTGGAAAATTCCGCACTGACTGCAAGGGCTCGACCGGTCCCCCTCCTCAGAAAAGATAGACGGGCGGAGGCACCGTGACGAGTCCTCTGGCATTGGCAAAGTTGAGCCCTTCGGACTCGGAAATGGCAGTCACGGTGTCGTTGTCGAACTCGACCTGAACGCGGCCGGACTCGACCTCGATGTACTGAGTGGAGACAGCGGGGCGACCGAAGGCATCGAGGGAGGTCATGGTCTGGGCAACCCGTTCGTAGGAGATATACTCGAGTGAGTCAAAGCGGCCTTCGTTGGTGACCCTGGACTGTCGTTTGTCGGGAGGACCGATCGAGGCGACTACTTCGGCGACGGTCATGCCGAGGGCGACCTGCTGATTTTCAATGAGTTCGGAAACGATGAGGTAGCGCTCGTGGAATTCGCGGAGGCTTGCCTCGAAGCCTTCGGGTAGGCCCTCGACAGCGGATTTGCTGACCCAACCAGCGACCTGTCCCTGTTTTGCCTTGGCGCGGATGCGATAGGCTTTGTCACTGACGGCGAGGAGGATGGCGTTTTGATTGGGAAGAGTGTTCCCGAGCCAGCGGTCGCCCTGGAGGGTGGAATAAACGGCGGCGGACTGGGTCACCCGGATGGGAAGTTCTTTCTCAACCATGCCCTCAAGGTAGATCGCGCCTTCTTCCTGGACGAGGTCACTCCTGGTGCGGTCTTCGTGCTTGATGGTCGCGAATCCGGGGCGGCGGAGCTGTGCCTCTGAGAGGAGAGGGGAAAAGGCGAAGAGGAGAACGAGCCAGCGGGCAGAGCGGATTTTCATGGCACTGAAGAGGAGAGGGAACGGGAGCGGCCCGACCGGTCCGGCGCACGCTGCTGCGCGCGCTGGAACCCGGTCGTTACGACGTATCGCCGCCTCGAGCTATTCAGCATTATCTCTTTCTTCGTGCTCTCCGGCAAGCGAATCCGCCGTAAATCGGGGGGAATGTGGAGGTCGGCGTTCCCTTATACGCGGATCTCTTTCTGCGTCTTCGCGTCGGCGATGACGACCTGCTCACGATAGTAGGAGGCGTCGCTCCGGAAGGTGAGGCGAGCGTTGTAACGTCGCTCCAGTTCAACAAAGAGCTCCCCGTCGTGGGTGCGGAGTCGCTCCATCACGTCGGGATGGACGATGACGATGAGCTCGCTGCCCGCATTTTCGCCCCGGCCGAGGATGGAGTTGATGCGGCGCTGCAGCTCCACGCTCATGGACTCGGCGCTCTTCACCATGCCGCGTCCCTGGCAGTAGTGACAGGGCTCGTTGACGGTGATGTTGAGGCTCTCGTGGAGTCGCTGACGGGTCATTTCCATCAGCCCGAGCTGGGAGATTTGGAGGATCTGGGTCTTTGCTTTGTCGTTGCGGAGCCGCTCGCGCATGACCTTGTAGACGGCCATCTGGTCGCGGCGCGCCTTCATGTCGATGAAGTCGATGACGATGAGACCGCCGATATTGCGAAGCCGCACCTGCCGGGCGACCTCCTCGGCCGCCTCGATGTTGGTCTGGAGGATCATCTTGTCCTGCGTCTTGGCGCGACCGGTGTTCACGTCGATGGCGATGAGGGCTTCGGTCTCGTCGATGACGAGGTAACCGCCGTTCGGGAGCCAGACCTGGCGGTAGAAGGCGTCGTCGATCTGCTTCTGAATGCCGAGTTTTTCAAAGATGGGTGTGGTCGTCTGAACATGCTGGATGCGTTTGCGCGAGCGGCGCGAGATCACCCCGATGAGGTCTTTCATTCGCTCGGCCGCGGCAGCATCGTCGCAGAGGACTTCGTCGATCTCGTCGGTGAGGAAGTCACGCACGGTGCGCTCGATGAGGTCGGGCTCCTGGAAGACGCAGTAGGGGGCCTTGTTGGTGGCGGACTTTTCCTCGATCTGGCGCCATTCCTCCAGGAGGATGGCGAGGTCGCGGACAAAGTAGCGCACTTTCTGCCCGGACGAGACGGTGCGCAGGATGACGCCCATCTTTTCCGGGATGGTAAGCTTTTCGCCCATGATCTTGCGAAGACGGGCGCGCTCTTTGGGATCCTCGATCTTGCGGGAGATCCCGAGTTGGTCATTGCGGGGCATCAGGACCATGTAGCGGCCCGGGAGGGAAATGTTCGTCGTGATGCGCGGCCCTTTTGTGCCAATGGGGCCCTTGGTCACCTGCACGAGGACTTCGGAACCGACCGGATACAGGCTGGGAATGTCCTTCGACTGGATGCGGCTCTTGTGCGGTTTGCCTTTCCCACCTTCTCCGCCCTGGCCCTTGCCGCTGCGCTGGATCTCCTCGAGCTCGGCGTCGAGGGCCTCGGGGATAGCATCCCAGAAGTGAAGGAAGGCGTTCTTATCGAGCCCGATATCGACGAACATCGCGTTCAGTCCGGGCTCGATGTTGCGGATGATGCCCTTGAATATGGAACCGACGATGTTCTCATCGTTGACGCGCTCGACGGTGTATTCTTCGAGGGAGCCGTTTTCGAGCAGGGCTACACGGGTCTCCAGTTTCTCACAGTTGACGACGATTTTATTACCGTCGCCCAATTTCTTTGAGCCAAATAGTTTACGAATTTTGCTGAACATGATTTGTTAAAAGGATGGTTAAAGGGTTGGGGGATGAGGTATCGCCGCGAAAAGTTTCCGTAGCTGGAGCTGGAAGGGGAGGAACATCGCGGGGACTAACGTTTCTTTTTAAGCCATTTGAAGGGGCGGAACTTGGGCGCTGGATTCGCATTCAAATTACCGACCCGCCCGCGGCTGTCACTGGATTGTTTGATCGTGGGCTGCGCCAGGTTACCGCTCAGGGGGCGGAAGTTCCTTTCCTGCAATGAATCGGGCACGAAAGCGGCGACGTCCACTGCGGATTCGGAGGCTTCGTCAGCCTGAGCAAAGGCGGCGAGGTCGGTGCCATCGAAGGCGACGCTCATGACGCGGTCGGTCCGCCCGATCGCCTCGGGCAGGGAGGTGACCTTGATCTCGCGCCCCTGGTTCATCGTCGCGATGTTGTCGATGATGTTTTTCGCAATGGGCGAGGCGGCACCGCCCCCGGAGTTCCCGTTCTCCACGAAGATGCAGACTGCAACCTCGGGAGTATCGTAGGGGGCGAAGGCGATGAACCAGGCGTTGGTGGGCTGGTTGGGATTGGCGGTCTGGGCGGTCCCGGTCTTGCCGGAGAGAACGGTGAGCTCGGACTTGGCTCGGCCGGCGGTGCCTCCGGGCTCGTTCACAACCCGCCACATTCCCCGCTTCACCGTCTCGATCTGTTTGGAGGTGACACCCTCCTGTGTGAGGTCGTATTTCAGAGTGGGTTCATCCTCTTTCACTATTTCCCCGTCTTTCTCGGCGACCTTGCGGATGAGTCGGGGCTGGAAAACTTTGCCTCCGTTGGCGACGGTCGCAGTAACGGACGCCATCTGGAGTGGAGAGGTTTCGGTTGCACCCTGCCCGATCGAGACGAGGGCGGTGAAGGCGTCGCTCCAGAGAAGACCCTGCATCCGCAACCATTCAGGGTTCGGGATGTTACCGGGGTTCTCGCCGGTGACCTCGATCCCGGTCGTGCGTCCCAGTCCAAGGAGGTTGGTCATCGTCTGGATATTGCGGATCCCGGTATGGTTCGCGTAGCGATAGAAATAGCCGTTGCAGCTCACCTTAATCGCGTTGCTGAGATCGAGGGTGCCGTGGCCGGAGGACCAGCACTTCATGAATTTGTTGCCGTACTGAGCGCCGCCGCCGCAAGGGAAACGGCGATTGCAGGTATCTGAGAGGCAGCCGGCGAGGGCGACGGGGATCTTACCGGTCGAGCCGGGGGAATACGGATTGATCGCCCGGCTGAACATGGGGCTGGTGGAATCCTCGGTGTAGCGCTTCCAGTCATCGATGCGCACCTCGGGGATGAAGACGTTGGGGTTGAAGGAGGGAACCGAAGCTATCGCGAGGACGTCGCCGTTCCGCGGGTCAATCACGACAGCGGCCCCGCGGCCGACTTTGCGCAGGCTCTCCTCAGTGATCATCTGGATGCGGGCGTCGATCGTGAGATAGACATCGGATCCGGGCTCGGGTTCGGTGCGGCTTACTTCGCCGACGAATTTCCCTTTCTCGTCTTTTTCGATGACGAGCTTCCCGGGCTTGCCCTGAAGATAGTGGTCCATCGTCTTCTCGATGCCCATGACTCCGTAGTCATCCCCTACGTAGTAATTGAAATTCCGCTTTTTCTCCTCGGGCACCTGGTCGATGTCGGCCAGGTTGAGGTAACCAAGGATGTGGCAGGCGAGGGAGTCGTAGAGGTAACGCCGCCGCCCGGTTCGTGTCACGGTGACGCCGGGGATGCCGACATTGTTCTCCGCAAAGCGGGCGAACTCTTTGAAGCTGAGATCACGACGGTAGGTGAAAGGGACGATCCCGCGCGTCGATCGGTAGTGCACCCGCATCGAGCTGGAACTGTAGTCGGCCAGCAGCCCGAGGTCCTGCAAGCCCGGGAAGACAGTGGCCTCGACGATGGCGACGATGTCGGCCTCGGTCTTGATCTCGCGCTGCCCGTAGTTGTCGAAACGCTCCCAGGTGTAGGGATCGGGGAGCTTGGAGTGGGTTTTAAGGTAGGCGGCGATGATCTCCCGAAGGTCCAGGCGCAGCTCGTAGTTCGGCGTGCTGTCGACGAGGGTGATACCGTTGCGATCCTTGATCTCCCCGCGGATCCCGGGGATACGGACGGACTCGAATTTGCTCCCGGGGACGCGGGCGGCCCAGTACTGGTGGTCGGTCACCTGGATCACATAAAGGCGATAGATGAGCAGGCTGAAGCCCGCCATCACTAAGAGGGCCAGTAGGTAGAGCCGGACTCTAAAGTGCGTCACCATCGTAAGTATGCCGTCGTTTTAGCCCTTCGGTTCGGATTCGATACCGCATGCGGTCTGCGACGCGGCTCAACAGTAGCAGCAAAAACGGGGAAATGAGAGAAGAAAACAAGGCGGTCATGAGCAATTTCCACCAGAGTTCCACCGAAATTTCGAGCCCGCCGCGCTGGAAGCTGATGACGAGATACTCAATCAGCAGGGAGAGACCGGTGCAGAGACCGATCATGAAGACGGGCAGTTCCCATCGGCCCCGCCGGAAGAGGGGGCGCACTCCTTGGATGAGGGCACCCGTGAGCCCGAAGAGTAGAATCGTGAAGCCGAAAGGGATCTCGGACTGGGTCAGCATCCCGAAAGCGGCCTCGTCGGGGTAAATCGGGACATGATAGCGGGCATCCCAGAGGAGACCGGTGACGAGGGCCAGGCCCAGCATCGCGGGGAAGGGAACGGCTACGGCGGCGGCGAGAAAGACGGCGTGGACTAGCATCAGCCTCGATCCGTAGGCCCAGTCGAATACCGGGAGGAACTCCTGGATGATGAAGGAGAGCAGGATCATACCTGCGAGCAGGGCGAAAAATTTCATGGAACCGGCGGCGCGGGCGGGGCAGTGGGCTCGGAAGGCGAGGGCGGGGCGAAGCGCGCAGGGGGGGCCGCGGCGGGCTGATCTTTGGCTCGATCAGCCGGGAGAATGACAAAGACGTCGACGAGGTCGTCGAAGTTTACCGAGGGTTTCACGACGGCTTCGGCGTCGATGATCCCGAGGGAGAGACTGACCACCTCCCCGAGGATGAGATTGGCGGGAAAAAGTTCGCCGGTTCCCGAGCTGATGACCTTCTGACCGGGGATGGCGACGGCCTCTTTGGAAAGGTAGCGCAGTTTCAGATTCGGCAGAGTACTGATGGCACCGCGCTGACCGTTGAGGATGCCCTGCTCCTGCGAGTTCTGCAACTTCGCGGAGACCAGGCACATCTCGTCGGTGAGGAGGAGGACCACGGCGGAGTCTGGTCCGATGACCTCGGAGATCTTGCCGACGAGACCGGCCTCGTCACCCATGGGAATGATCACAGGGCTGTCCACAACGACGCCGGCGCTGCTGCCCTTGTCGATCACGACGGTATTGTACCAGTGAGAGGGCTTGCGGCTGATGACTCGCGTCGCGACGAGGGCGAGCGGCGATTTTTCCCGATACTGGAGGGCCTGGCGGAGTTGGTTGTTCTCGGCGAGGAGCTCATCGAGCTGGATCACCTCGAGCTTGAGACGGTCGCGGTCCTGCCCCACGGCGGAGAGCTTCTCGCGAAGCTGGGCAGGACTGAGCGACTCGCTGCCGAGGGCATTGATGCTCCCGTCGAGCTCATTCGAGGCTTTTATGAACGGTCGCAGGAAGACCATCGCGCCTGTCTGGATGCGGCCCACCGCAGACGGCTGAAAGAGGGTGATCCAGATGAGGAGACCGATAAAGGTCAGGAGGAAGATGATGTTGAATCGACTCATATCGAATCCGGTGAAGTCGCGAAAACGGGTAGGTCTTCCGCTGATCAATGGCGCCAGGGCTGGGAGACTTTTTTGAGAAAGTCGAGTTCGTCGAGGAGTTTACCGGTACCCTCGGCCACGGCACTGAGCGGGTCGTCGGCAACGTGAACGGGCAGACCGGTCTCTTCGGAGATGAGCTGGTCGAGCCCTTTGAGGAGAGCTCCACCGCCGGCGAGGACGATTCCCCGATCGACGAGGTCGGCGGAAAGCTCGGGCGGGCAGCGCTCGAGGGTGACCCGGATCGACTCGATGATGATACGGAGCGGGTCCATGAGGGCCTCGCGGATCTCGGTGGAGGTGACCTTGATCGTCTTGGGTAGCCCGGCGATGAGGTCGCGGCCTTTGACCTCGACCGAGGTTTCCTTTGGCTGCGGGTAGGCCGATCCCATGCGGATCTTGATCTCCTCGGCGGTGCGTTCGCCGATCATGAGATTGTAGGCCCGTCTCATGTAATTGATGATGGCCTCATCGAGTTCATCCCCGGCGACGCGGACGCTGCGGCTGTAGACGAGACCATAGAGCGAGATGATGGCGACTTCGGTGGTGCCCCCGCCAATATCCACGATCATGTTTGCGGCAGCCTCCTGCACGGGTAGCCCGACCCCGATCGCGGCGGCCATGGGCTCCTCGATCAGATGGACCTCGCGCGCCCCGGCGGCGGCGGCGGACTCGTTTACGGCGCGTTTTTCGACCTCAGTGATGCCGGAAGGCACTGCGATGACGATGCGGGGGCGGATCCAGTTACGGCGATTGTGCACCTTGCGGATGAAATGGCGGAGCATCGCCTCAGTCACCTCGTAGTCGGCGATGACCCCGTCGCGGAGAGGACGGATCGCGACGATATTCCCGGGGGTGCGGCCGAGCATGCGTTTGGCGTCGTCGCCGACTGCGAGGACGAGATTGGTGCCCGCCTTCACTGCTACGACGGACGGCTCACGGAGGACGATTCCATGATCCTTGACATAGACCAGGGTGTTGGCGGTGCCGAGATCGATCCCGATGTCGCTGGAGAAAGCTCCGATAAGTTTGCCGATCATGAAGTCTGGAACAAGGGTCAAGAGGTCCGCCTGGGAGAGTTGAAAATCTCAGACCCGTGGTGAATTGGTTTTAAAATCCGTAAATCTAACACGCCCCCCCTCCTTTGCCAACAAGCCCCGTCATTCGTGCGGAAAAAAGGTGAGAAGATCTTTTTGCCCTCCCGTGCGCGTTTTGGGGGATGCGTTCCGGCAGGAAATCGGCCATGGTTGACGGGTGAGTCTTTACGACATCGAAGAGGGCATGCACTACGCCTGCCAACGCTGCGGCAACTGCTGCCGCTGGCCGGGTGAGGTGCCGCTTTCGGATGCGGAGTTGGATCGAATCTCCGCCTATCTGGGGATGAGTCTTCACGACTTCATTGCTGATTACACGGATCTGCGCCTCAATCGCAGCGGGCTAACGCTCATCGAGAAGCCGAATCACGAGTGCATCTTCCTCGACGGGATCGACTGCCGTATCCCGGCGGTCAAACCGGATCAGTGCGCCGGATTTCCCAATCAGTGGAGCTTTCCCGGCTGGCGGAAGAGCTGTGAGGCTACCCCAGTGCCATTGAAGACTCCCGGCGGAGTTCCCTCGCGAGACACCTGATCGGCCCTTCGTCGGGCGGCACAAAAAAAAGCGCAGCAGAAAACTGCTGCGCTGATTAGGGTAAATACTAGGGGGTTTCGGTGATCTCAGAGCGAGCTCTTAAGAGCGGACGACGGCTTGAAGCCGACTGTCTTGGACGCCTTGATCTTGATGGTCTCACCAGTTTTGGGGTTACGACCACTGCGAGCCGCACGCTTGCGGACCTCGAAGGTGCCGAAGCCAAGAAGCTGGACGCTGCCATCTTTCTTGACGCCCTTGGCGATTGATTCGAGAACAGCTTTCACTGCTTCTTCGGACGCTTTTTTGGATGTGTCTCCACCAAGCGATTTCTGGACTGCTTCAATAAGTTCTCCCTTGTTCATCACGAATTTGTAGTTTGAGTCAGAAGGTAAGTAAAGCCGTTTTTTGCGATCGATTCACCGTGAAATCGCCGTAAATCAACGAATTGAGCTTCTGATGAAGAACTTATTACAAAGGATAATTTTATTTGGCAAGCTTAAATTTCAATTTTTCCGACATTTAAAACCGCAACCCGAAGCGGATTTTCGTCCTCTAACATGAACACCCCCCCCATCTGCACCCACTTGTTTACCCGCCCTCACATTCATCCCCGCGCCTACGTCGCGCCGGGTGCCGTTGTGCTCGGTGACGTCACGCTCGGTGATCTCTCGAGCGTCTGGTATCAGTGTGTCCTGCGGGCCGACATCCAGCGCATCGTGATCGGAGAGGGGACCAATATCCAGGACGGCTCCGTCATCCATCTCGCCAGCGATCTCGGCACGATCTTGGGCTCATACGTCACCGTCGGGCACAAGGCGCTCCTCCATGCCTGTGAGGTGGAGGACGAAGTGCTCGTCGGGATGGGGGCCATCATCATGGATGGTGCCCGCATCGGCGCGCGCAGCATCGTGGCGGCTGGAAGCCTTGTCCCGAAAGGGATGCAGGTCCCCCCGGGCTCGCTCGTGATGGGGGCGCCGGGCCGTATCGTGCGCACCCTTTCCCTCGAAGAGCAGGGCGGGATTCGTCACTGGGCAGAGAAATATATCGCCGTTTCCGAAGCGCATCGCTCTTTTCATGCCGGGGCCTCATCGTCGCAGAGTCCTGCGTCGGACGGAATAAGGGACTGACTATTTGCGAATTGGAGAAATGGTCGCCATAGTGGAGCGACAGGCAAATGATGGATAAATCGGTCGTTCAAGTCGAAGTGAAAAATGTCCTCGCGACGAGCGCGGGTTCAGCTGTTTTTCTTGGAAATGCGGAGAAGGTTTTTGTGATCTATGTCGACCACTCTGTCGGGTCGGCGATCAACATGTTCCTCCAAGGCACGCCGAAGCCGCGTCCTCAGACGCACGACCTTTTTGCCGACGTCCTTACCGCCCTCGGGGCGCACGTCGAGCGGGTCGTGATCAACGATTTCACGGACACAGTTTTTTTCGCCCGGCTCATTATTGTGGCCGAAAATGAGCTCGAAGAGCGCAAAATCATCGAGATTGATGCCCGCCCGAGCGACAGTATTGCCCTCGCCGTGCAGGCCGAGGCACCCATTTACGTCGCTTCGTACGTCTGGGAAGCGGTCGAGGACATGTCCATCGTCCTGAAAAAGATGCAGGACGCGAGCGGGGAAAAGGACGAGAATTTCCCCGGGTTCTGACCATTTTCCCCCTCCAGTCCATATGGATGCCCCCCTCAGCGACCCCGGCAAAGCATCCCCGGACTCAGAGCGTCACCCCGCTTTCGCGACGGCGCTGCGATTCTGGATCAGGCTGGGTTTCATCAGCTTCGGCGGACCCGCCGGGCAGATCGCGATCATGCACCGTGAACTGGTCGAGAAACGCCGCTGGATCAGCAATACCCATTTTCTCCATGCGCTGAATTTCTGCATGCTCCTCCCCGGCCCCGAGGCCCAGCAGCTCGCCACCTACCTTGGATGGCGGCTTCACGGGGCGAAAGGCGGGATCGCCGCCGGGGTGTGGTTCGTCCTGCCCTCGGTTTTTATTCTTTTCGGGCTCAGCTGGCTCTACATGGCGGGCGGGCATCTCCCCTGGCTCGCGGGGATTTTCTACGGTCTTCTCGCCGCCGTCATCGCGGTCATCGCGGAGGCGATCCTGCGCATCGGCAAAAAAGCCCTCCGCAGTCCTGCTCTCTGGGGGGTGGCGGCGCTGTCTTTCGTCGCGATTCATTTTTTCGGGGTGTCTTTTGTCCTCATCATTCTCGCGGCTGCGGTGATCGGCTGGGCGGGGAATCGTTTTTTCCCCGCCGCCTTCCCCGCTGCGGGTGGGGGCCATGGGCCGAGAGTCGAGGCCGAGACTGGAGAAGTGAGGCTCTCGCCCGCTAGCGGGGGCGGGAGCGGACGCGCCGCGAGGGTGCTGGCTATTTGCCTGGTCCTCTGGATTCTCCCGATTCTCGGGGTCGGACTCTGGCTCGGCTGGGAAAGCACGCCGGTGCAGCAGGGGGTCTTCTTCAGCAAAGCGGCCCTCGTCACCTTCGGCGGGGCCTACGCCGTGCTGCCCTATGTGGCTCAGCAGGCCGTGGAAAACTACGCCTGGCTGAGCCATCCGCAGATGATGTCCGGTCTCGCCCTCGCCGAGACCACGCCGGGGCCGCTCATCATGGTGCTGCAGTTCGTTGGTTTTGTGGGCGGCTGGCAGCATCCGGGCGGGCTGTCGCCGCTCGGTGCCGCGGCCCTGGGCGCTTTCATCACGACCTGGGTCACCTTTGTGCCCTGTTTTCTCTTTGTTTTTCTCGGTGCACCCCACGTCGAGCGCATGGGGGAGAATCGCCGTCTCAGTGCCGCGATGACCGCCATCACCGCCGCTGTCGTTGGGGTAATCCTGAATCTGGGAGTCCATTTCGCCCGGCACGCTCTCTGGCCGACGGGGGAGGGGGGCGGGATGGATTGGTTTATCGCGGTGCTTTCCCTGGTCGCCTTTCTGGCGCTCCATCGGTTCAAAGTGGGATTGCTCCCCGTCCTGGCGTGTTGTGCCCTTGCCGGGTGGCTCGCTTGAATCCAGGTTTTTGCTTGTCACGTGTCGCGGTAGTTGCGACAACTCCCCGAACAACGATGCGCTTACAAACCCTCTGTATTCTTTTTCTTCTTTCCCTCTCAGGTCTCGCCAGAGCTCAGGCTCCGGCGGCACCGACCGGGGTGGTGGCCTTTGCTCCGAGCCAGAGCAGGGCACATCTTAGTTGGATTGACAATGCGACCAATGAGACGGCATACTGGGTCGATCGATTTGAAAATGGTGCGTGGGTCGTGGCAGCAACGCTGCCGGCGGATTTCGAACTCGTTCGGCTGAATACCGCTCAACTCTCGACGCTGGCTCAATCGATACGATACCGCGTCGCGGCGGTCGTCAACGGAGTGGAGCCTGAATGGGTAGAGGCGACGGTGGAAAAACCGGAAGGCTCGTTAAACCTGGCGGCAAATCTCGAAGGAAGTGAGGCAAGAGTTGGGGTTCCTTTTTCTCTGGGGATCCCGGTAAGTGGCGGGGTTCCGGATAGCTATTCGATAGCCGATCTTCCGGCTGGACTGAGTTTCAGTGAGTCGACGGGAGAAATCAGCGGCACAATAAATACTCTCGGAGTCTATCGGATGTTCACGGGAGTGGTCTTCGAGGAAGATAAAATTTTTGAACAGGTCCGTTACCTGCGGGTAATCCCCTCAGCATCGACGCCGATCGTGGCGCGCCCGGACTTTGTTCTGCCGACACAGAACGTGGGAGTGAGAGGTTTTCTGGATATTGCCTTTCTTTTTGCCGACCCGAAGAGGCCGTCCGGTGCGTTGTTCCGGACACCACTCGGAAATTTCACCGTTGCCTTGTTTGATCAGGCGACACCAAAGACCGTGAATAACTTTTTGGGCTACGTGAGACGCGGAGACTATAACAACTCTTACGTCCATCGTTCTATTCCCGGTTTCATGATTCAGAGCGGAGGGGCGAGACCTGCTTCACCGACGGCATCTCCGACGCAGTGGTCAGGCATTCCCGGGCAGCCCGTTATCCAGAACGAGTCCGGAATATCGAACCGGCGGGGGACGATTGCGATGGCGAGATCAGTCCCGATTGACAGCGCCACTTCGGAGTGGTTCCTCACTACCGGGGAAGACGAACACTTCAACCTTGACTTCCAGAATGGAGGGTTCGCCGCTTTTGGCGAAGTCATCGGGAGTGCCGGGATGGCAGTCGTTGATGGCATAAATTCGCTCCAGCGAAGGAATTATGCGGGCATCATCAGCGGTGCAGGTGTTGATTTGGCCAATGTCCCCGTATTTGACTCGATTGCTCCGGTGACTCCCGGACCAAATAGCCTGGTTCTAATAGAAGCGATTGAAGACGTGCCACCCCTCCTGGTTCAACTCGTGTCTAATAGTAATCCCTCCGTTTTAAATGCATCTGTTTCCGGAATGGACATCTTTCTAGAGTCGCTCGGTTCCGTAGGCGAGACCAATTTGCATCTTCGGGCCACCAATTTCGATGGCAACACCGTTGATTTTGTAATGCCGGTCCGAATCGATGACATCGAATCTCCGAGGGTAGGATTATCCAGTCTCAAAGGCAGGGGTGCGAGTGGAGTTCTCGTGAAAGGAGTGGCAGCTGATAATCAGTCTCTCGCTTCCTGGAAATACCGGATTAACAGGGGGAAATGGAAAAATGGAGGGAGACTTTCGGGTGCTACCGGGAAATTTTCCCGAACCTTGAAAGGATTTAAGCGCGGTAAAAACCTCCTTGAGATACAGACCTTTGACGCTAATGGAAACGCTTCATCTGTTCTGAAACAGCGTTTCACCCTGAACTGACTCAGGCAACCCGTGACCCGTGATTGACTTCCTCTCACTTTGGCCGCTCCGCTTGCTCTTCGAGCACCTATCTTGGTTCCCTCGATTGTCTACCCGCTGACCGCTGCCCCATCTACCCCGCCAGCGCCCGGGGCTTTCTCGCCGGGAGATACTTGAGCGCCTTCGCGACGGCATTCTCCACGGTGAGGCCGTGCTTCTCGCGGAGAATGTCGGGACGACCGTGCTCGACGAACTGATCTGGCCAGCCGATCCGCTCGACCTGGGTTTTGAGGCC
>JBDNIL010000269.1:0-10237 GCA_041688355.1 Verrucomicrobiales bacterium
CGGGTCCGACGGGTCCGACGGAGTGCTTTCGTGAAGGCTTCGCGAGAGGCTCCGGAGTCGGCGGAAGAGTGTCACGACAACGCCCGCCAGCAGGATGCCGAGCATCCACGGAAGCACGTTCCGCTGGGAGTCCATCACGGCGAGGCCGGCCATGACGAGACAGCCGGTCGTCGCCAGCGCCATGCGGTGGGGTTTGGCCATGGGGCCACTGAAATCGTGAATACCGGTGAGACTCGCCCCGTGCATGCGGACAGCCGCCGTCATGAGCGCTCCCGAAGCGCAGAGCCAGCCGAGCGTGATGCTGAGTTCGCCGCCGGAAGCATAGCCAAGTGCCGCGAGGATGACGGTGTCAGACAGGCGATCAGGGAATTCATTGTAGAGATCCCCGTTCGGGGATTTCAGGGAGCCCTCCACCGCCAGCATCCCGTCCATGAGATTGCAGATGAGGCGCAGTTGAATGCCGACTGCGGCGAGTGCCCAGAGCAGAGCAGGGGAAAGGCCGCTACAGGGAATGGCCAGCAGGCACGCGGCGCTGCCGATGGCGAAGATCACACTCATCACCGAGACCTGATTCGGCCGTATCCCCACCTTGAGCATTGCTCGAAGAAGCGCGCCGGCCCAGCGGGCGCTGCGGGTTTTCAGAGGTCGGCGGGCGGAGAGATCATTCACCGGCAAAGTATGACAGTGGATGCCTTGTCCTGGCAAGGATACAAAGAACAGCATTTTGCCGCGCGTCGAAGCGATCAAGTCTATCGCAAAAATGGGGGCGGATCAGTTGTCGTAGTTCTCATCGTTGAGGAGATCGACGACCGTGTCAGAGGCGATCACCTCGAAGTATTGGAAGAAGTCGTTCACACTCCGGATGGCCGGCCAGTCCTTCGGGTCGGTCCACCAGGCCTCGAACTCATTTGCGGCGATGCTGGGAAAATGGGCTTCGAGCAGGGCGGTCGTCCCGAGGGCGTCCATACTATCGACGACTTCGACGAGGTAGACCGTGTTGATGAGGATCGTGGTTTCGTCTTCGAGAGGCTCGGGATCGAGCTTGGTTATCCATTCGACAAACTTCCAGGTCGGGCGAACGACGAGGGCGCAGCGGTCGATAAAGCAAAAGTCTTCTTCAGGCATGGCGGTTGGTAAAACGCGGGGTTCGTGATCACGTGGTGCGGCTATCGGGGGCGGCCGGATGCCCGCCGGGTTCCGGGGCGTGCGGCCGGGCGGTTGTCGGCCGCTCTGCTCGCCTGGGCGGCGCGGGCTGACCGGGCCGGGGTTCCCGGGCCGGTCCAGAGCGTTCCGGAACCTCCGGCATTGGCACGCCGGGCGGCAAGGGAGCGGGACTTTTCCGCAGCGGGCACCCGAGGGGTGACGGAGCCCGGCGACACTGCCGGAGCGGCACCCGAGACGGTGGTCGGGGCAGTAGAGGCGGCGGAATACGACGGCGGGATCGCGGGGACGGGGAAAGAGGCTGCCGGTCGCACCCTTGTCTTTTCCAGGGCTGCCCGGGCGCGGGTCCGGATGACTCCGTCAGGAGAGTGCGCGGGCCGGTGCTTTGGAGGCGGGATGGCACCCTCGAGACGCGTCCTGGTGAGCATGATCTCGACCGAGGACAGCGCAGTGGACGGCCCTCCCGCGGTGTTGGGATGTCGGGCAACCGTCCCCGCAGGGCATGGTGTCGCTTTTTCGGCCGCAGCGCGGACCGGGAAACGCGGGGAAGTCTGGACCCGCGTCTTCGTGAGAGCCACTTCGATGGCCGAGGAGGCACCACGGTCGGACGCTCTCGCCACCTCGCGGTATCGGCGGGACCGGTCGTAGATTGTCGTCGTGAGCGGTATCACCGCGCTGGGGCCGCCGGGGTGGGCGACGGCGACGCGAGCTTCCAGCGTGACGAGAGGCTCGGTCGATGCGGGGGAAAGTGCCTTTGCGGTGATCCCGGGCTGCATCGTCGTGACTGCGGTGCTCGCGACTTCTGCCGCCTCTTCGTCCACCACGGTGAAGGTGATCGGCTCTTCGATTTCGGCCGAAGTGGGTTCGACAGACTCGACCGGGGAGCCGGGCTGGGTGTAGGTGCCGCGCCTGCGGTCGTGGAGGGCCCCGAGCATCGCGAGACCGGGCGCGCCGGCGGGGAGTTTGCCCTCTCCGACGGGGCGGCTGAGGATCTGGGTCTTGTTCACCGCGCGGATCCGATACCGAATCCCCGCCCAGGTCAGCTTGTTCTGCGTCCAGGTGCTCGCGAGGAGCAGCCAGTGCAGACCGATCCAGAAAGGCGTCAGCATGTGCTCCAGCCATCCCGCCGCAAAGAGCTTCTGCCGAATCTCATTCTCGGGAAAAAGCGAGAGATAGACCTGCTGTCGCGCGAGGGCGCGGAACTGATCGATGACATAGGCCGCCGCCACCGGGACCCAGGCGTAAAAGTAGCCATAAAACAGAGCCGCCACGATGCTGAGAGCGCCGAGGACATAGACGCCGAGCACCAGATTGATCCCGGCGTAGAGGATCGGGCTGAAGAACTTCACCTGCGTATACTGGCGCTTCACGAACTCGAAAAAGCCGCCCCAGGTGAAGTCCACCATCGTGGGAATAATGAGGGACCGCACAAAAGCGATCTTGTGTCCCGCCTTTCGCGCCGCTTTGGAGAGGCGCAGGTCGTCGTTCAGCGAACCCGCGAAGAGGGCGGGCACATTGAGCGAGTCAAAGACCCGCCGGGAGATCGCCATCGAGCCGCCCCACAGCACGTTGGTGAGCTCGCTGCCGCCTTGCGTAGTGATCGAGGCATTGATCACGCTCGCGAGCCGGTTCGGGAGGGTGGGGCGTTTCGGCACGAGCCAGCGATACGTCGTCGAGAGCGGATGGGTGCCCTGATTGATCGGTGCGACCAGTCTGGTGAGCCAGTCCGATCCGCAGGCGATGTCGGCATCGGCAAAGGCGATGATGGCATCGTCACCGGTGAGATCGGCAAAGGCGGCGAGTTGATTGTGGACCTTTTGCCCTTCGTTCTCTGCGAGGCCGGCGCAGACAAGGGTGACGCTGCGGAGACCGTCGTCCACTTCGGGATGGGTCCACACCGGGTTGCGCGGCCCCACCTCGAGGTGCTCTCCCAGCCAGACCGCGACAGGATCATCCCACGACTCGAAACACACGATGACTCGGTAGTCGGGGTAGCTCTGGCCGAAAATCGAGTCGAAAAAGCGCGGGGTGGACTGGAGATCAAAGCCCCTGACCGGGACGATCAGCGCCACTGACTGGCGCTGCCCGGCCCCTCTCCGCCAACGCCGGTCCTGAGCGCGACTTGCGATCGTAAACCCGAATACACGAAAGGCCGCGATCAGAATCAGCAGCAGCCAGACGCCCCAGGATATCAACAGTATGCGCTCCATCATTTAACCCGTGCAAATTGAGCGTAGGTGAATAGACTGCAAGTAATATCGGCAGTCGTCCGTCATGAAAGTTGCCCAAACCCAGAATCTCAGGAAAACCTATCATTTCGGCGATACCGAGGTCCACGCCCTCCGCGAGGTGAGCCTCGAGATAGGAGAGCGCGAGTTCATCGCCGTCTGGGGACCGTCGGGCTCGGGTAAATCGACCCTCTGCAACCTGATCGGCCTGCTCGATGTCCCTACCTCAGGCGAAGTCTTCGTTGGCGGGCGGGACGCCTCGGGCCTCTCCGACGCCGGTCGCAGTGAATTGCGGAACTCCTCGATCGGATTCGTCTTTCAGAACTTCAATCTCATCCCCGTGCTCACCGCCCTTGAAAATGTGATGCTGCCGCTCCAGATCAGCGGGGTTTCCAAAAAAGAAGCCTCCCTCCGCGCCGAGTCTCTTCTCGAAGAGGTCGAGCTGGGCGACCGCATGCAGCACCGGCCCCAGAAGATGAGCGGCGGGCAGCAGCAGCGTGTCGCCATCGCCCGCGCCCTCGTGACCGATCCGGCTCTCGTCATCGCCGACGAACCGACCGCCAATCTCGACACGCGGAACGCCAATCTCATCATCGACCTGATGCGCAGGATCAATCAGGATCGAGGTGCCGCCTTTGTTTTCTCGACCCATGACGACCGTCTCCTCGATCGGGTCGACCGCCGCATTCACCTGCAGGATGGAGAAGTTATCGAGGATGTGCGGAGCTGATCTTTTCGCAGGGGGAATGGGACGAAGACAAATCAGTACTTAGAGTTGATCATTTGTCCCCTTGTTGTTAGATAATCAAGAATGATGAGCGGCCCCATACATGAAGTGAAACCGCTGCGATACGCGGAAGACCTCGACCTGGTTGATCGGGCCGTGAATGGTGATGTCGCGGCGGCACAGGATTTTCAAGAGACCTATCGCCCCATGCTCGAGCGAGTCCTCATGTCCCGCGGGGTTGATCGGCTCCAGGCCGAGGATCTCGTCGCCGATATCATCACCGAGTGCTTCGGTGCCGGCAAAAACGGTCAAACCCGGCCCCTCATTGAGAAATTCGAGGGCCGGTCCTCGCTTTCCACCTGGATGATCCGCATCACCTGGAACCGCTGGCTCGACCTCAAACGGCGCGATAAGTTCCGCGGTGAGCTGCCTTCGTATGACGACGAAGACGGTCGTTCTGGTGATCAGTTCGACCGCGTCGCTGGCGACAACCCGGACGACCATCTCCTCGACAGCGACCTGTCCGAGCTGATGGGGCGGGCGATCCGCGAGGCCTTCGCCTCGCTCGGTCCCGACGTCCTCCTGATGATGAAGCTCTCCTACCTGCACGGCGTCAGCCAGGCCAACATTGCCCGCATGTGGCAGTGTGACCAGACCCGCGTGAGCCGCGCCCTAACCGCCGCGCGCGAGCAGGTCGCCACCGTGACGATGCAGCGTATCCGCGAAGCGGACAGCAGCCTCAAGCTGGAGTGGGAAGACTTCCAAAAGCTCTGTGCCGCCGGTCTCGACCTCTGAGGGGAGTCCTCTTTTCCAGCGCTCCTCACCCGGCCGGAGTTGACGTGTCAAGATTGCGAAATTTATTAAATTTGCATCTAACTCTTGATGAATTTTTAAAAAAAGAGTATTCCATGTTCGATGCACAGGAACATTGCCTCTTCGGCCCTCGGCATTTTTTTGATCGCCTGCACCTGCGACGGGGCGGCGGCAGTGGCCACGGAGAAGCCGCGGGTCCTCTATCTGGGCGATTCCATGAGCATCGGAGCCTTCGGGCAGACCTTTGACACCTCTCTTCGTGCGGCCGGGTTTGATGTCTACACCGTCGTCGCAGGCGGGGCCAGTCCCTACTACTGGCTCAAAAATTACCAGGCACTGCCTTGCACGATCGGATTCTGGGAAAAATCCTCCGCGACCGAGCGCCGTGTCGGTTACGTCCGTGCCGTGCCGAAGCTGGAGGACCTCATGGAGGCGTCGAAGCCCAAAGTGGTCGTCGTCCAGACCGGGATCAATCTCTACGCCACGCTCCGCTCGAAGCGTCGTTCAAAAGAAGAAAATGTCGGCGAGGTGAGATCCCTCATCGAACAGATGTGCGGCTCTATCGCCAGTGGCGGAGCGATCTCCTACTGGGTCCTGCCGCCGCAATCGCACGAGGAGCGCTACTCCCGGGAGCTGCAGGCTGAGCTCGGCAATCTCATGCGCAGCACCGTGGAAAAATACGAGGGCGTCGTCTTCGACAGTCAGAAGGTGACCCGCTTCCTCGACCCCTATCCCGCCACCGACGGGATCCACTACGGCCCCGAAGAGGCGCGCGACTGGGCCGCAAAAGTAACCGAACATTTTAACGAGTTCATGAAGGTCGCCCCCGCCGCGAGGGCGACCGCGGTCGTACGTGCCGTCCCTCTCCAGAGCGGCGGACCGCAGAAGCCGATGAACCCGCTTGTCATCAGCACGGGCGAACCCTCCGCCGAGCTACCCGACGAGGTCGAGTTGCGCATCCGGCTCCTCGAGAAGTCCGAGATCGCCAACGTCGCCGAACTCGACTACGCCAATGCTCTCGGCGTCTACGAGTATCAGGTCGTGAGCGATGCCCGGGGCAACTATCCCTACGACCGCATCCGCATCGCCCAGGGCGTCGTCTTCGGTCGCAAACTCACCGGCGCAGCCAAGGCTGAAATCGGCTCAGAACGGGATCTCGTCCTTGTCCCGCTATCCACCTGCAGCTCCCTCTCGACCTGGCAGATCATTGACCAACTGCGACCGAACTTCGAGATGCCGCTTTACACACCTAAGCTCGACTGAGGGAAAGGTCTTCTCGTTATTATATTAATTGTGAAGGCTTTAATATGAGCGTTATTGGCCTGACACATGAGTATTTCGGCCAAGTCACTCGTCGCCCGCCTCCCTGCGCCGCTCCAGCGCCGTCTCCGGAAGAGGCACTACCTGAAAAAACTGCAGGATGCCTCGATCAGTGATGAACCCGAGCTCGGCGTCGTGCCCGTCCTCGTCGGGGAAGGCGATGTTGTGTTCGACATCGGAGCCAACTTCGGCCTTTTCACCCGCTTTCTCTCCGAGGCAGTCGGGAGTAGCGGCCGGGTCTTTTCCTTCGAGCCGACCGCCGATATGTTTGACGTGCTTTGCCACAGCACCCGCAGCCTTGGTTTTGCCAATGTCAGCTGTCATAATCTGGCCCTTTCCGATAAGCCCGGACGGGCGACCATGTCCATTCCCATCCGCACTGACGGCTCACGCAATCACTACGAGGCCTCGCTCGAGCCGGGTGTCGCCGACCAGTCCGGCGAAGTGGAATCATTCACTACCGAGGTCGTCACTCTCGACGGATTCATTGATTCGGCGGGCATCGATCACGTCGATTTCATCAAATGCGACGTCGAGGGACACGAGTTCGCCGTCCTCCGCGGCGCCCTCTTCCTCATCGCCCGCGACCGGCCCACCATTCTCCTCGAGGTGAACGAACCCCTCCACAAGCCCGGTCACGGCAGCGCTGTAAAAGAGTTCATCGACGGGATCGGCTACCGTATCAACACCTTCGAAGAGGGCCGGGTCACCCCGTTGCGGGACGGCGACGTCCGGGTGAACTACGTGCTGCTTCCCGCCTGAGAGCGAGAGGGGTGAGAGAAGATGCCCTGATGACCGTGGCCACCTGTAGTGATAAACATCTACCGCGCCGAAGTGGTTGCCCGCGTCGAGGACTAAGGACTATCGCTGGTTCGGGTATGCCTCGGCGGTGGCCGGTCACCACTGACCCGCAGGAAGACCCGCCTGTTGCCTGACTTTTTTGCGCTCTTGCCAAGGGGAGACGAGATCGTTAGCCTCTTGAAATGTGGTCACCGATTTTTTCCCGACTCTGTCCCCGAGACGTTTGCCGCTTTCAACTTTCGAGGATTGCTCCGTTTCGTCTCGTCCTCTTTGTTTGCCTTCTAACGGGTGGGAGTTCACTCCACGCCGAACTGCGGATTGGTGCCGTCGAAGTAGATATAACGCCGCCTTTGCCGGTTGCGCTTTCGGGACAATTCCACCTTCGTCTTGCTCAGAAAATCGAAACGCCCGTGACCGCTTCCGTCGTGGTCCTGGAAAAAACCGACGAAACCGGAAAATCGATCGACCAGGCCATCATGGTCGCTTGCGACCTCGTCGCGATCCGCGAGGGAATCATCGACCTCGTGCGCGAAGCGGTCGCGTCCCGTAACCTGGAGGGACTCGATCCTGCGAAGATTTTTCTCAGCGCCACTCACACTCATACCGCTCCGGTGATGCGGGAGAATGCCTATCCTATTCCGAAAGAAGGCGTCACCCAGCCATCCGAGTTCGTCGCCCTGCTCTCCGACAAAGTCGCCACCGCCATCGAGTCCGCGTGGAATTCCCGAAAAGCAGGAGCCGCAGGGTGGGGGCTCGGCCACGCCGTGGTCGCCCACAATCGCCGTGCTACCTACCTCGACGGTAGCGCCGAAATGTATGGGACGACGTCGAGTGCGAACTTCAAGGGGATCGAAGGTTACGAGGATCACGGCGTTGAAGTATTGTTCTTCTGGCAGGGTGGGGAGGAGAATCCCGTCGCCGTTGCGGTGAACGTTGCCTGCCCCGCCCAGGTCGTGGAAGGGCGTGAGAATGTGAACGCCGACTACTGGCATTATGTGCGAGCGGGGCTCGCGGAAAAATTCGGAGACGAAGTGGTGGTGTTGGGTTGGGTCGGCGCCGCTGGAGATCAAGCGCCTCGGCCGATGTTTCGGAAGAAAGCGGAAAATCGAATGATCGAAGCGCGCGGGCTCTCGCAGCTCGAGGAAGTCTCACGACGCATCGTGCGCGCGGTCGAGGATGCCTGGTCCGTGGCAAAGGAAGACCGTCACGCCGATCCGCCCTTTGAGCACCGCGTCGCCGAACTCACTCTGCCGAAGCGAATGGTGACCGATGAGGAGGTGGCATCGGCGAAATCGGAAATTGAAAAACTCCGCTCCGGAACACCGGAAGAAATCCAGAAAAACATGAAACGCTGGCTCTGGCAGCAGCAGACCGTCGACCGTCATGCCGAACAGATTGACGATCCCGTTTTGCCGATGGAAATGCATGCCATCCGTATCGGCGACATCGCGATCTGCACGAACCGCTTCGAGCTATTTACGGAATACGGGATGCGTATCAAGGGGCGCAGTCCGGCTCTCCAGACCTTCGTGATTCAGCTTTGTGGTCCGGGAAGCTATCTCGCCACCGCCGACGCAGAGGCCGGGGGCAGCTACAGTGCGATCGTCAACAGCTGCCTGATCGGCCCCGATGGCGGCCAGGTGCTCGTCGATGAATCCGTGAAAGCGATCGAAGGAATGTGGAAAGGGCGGTAGGTCTCAAATCGGGGCTGTCGGGACGGTATGTCCACATTGCCGCTGTTGATTTTGTCAGGGGCTCCCGCTTCAGGAAGATCGACTCGCCGGCGGATATTCTTTTCCTTGCCCCATTCGATCTCCCGGTCGGCGGCGCGGTCTACGTCTTTGAGGACACAAGGCCGTGGCGCCGCGACTCAGTCGCCTCCTTGCAATCGGAGATCCTTCCCCGACCTTCATGAGACTCAAAGGGAATATAGATGAAACCATTTCGAAACCACCCGCTGTTGGCGGTCCCTCTGCTTGCCGCCGTTGCGCTCTTCACCCAAGCGAATCTCTTGTCAGCCAAAGACCCGGCGGTGAAAGCGGAGCCCGACGCAGCCAAGCAGCAGGAAAACATGGAATTTCGGTCGGCAATCTGCGCCCACCATATCAGTTCCGGGCTGTGGGTCGTGGGACGGGATTACCAGCGGACGGCAGACGAGGTCATTGCGCAGGACATCGCGCCGTTCCCCTATTTCGGCTGGCAAGCTGACTTTACATACGAGATCGACGAAGAGCGCAAGATCGTCACGGTGACGGCGCCCGGCGCTCCACCCCGCAGAAAACGAGCACATGCGGGTCTACTTCGATTCCCTCAATGTCTTCGAGCACGCCATCGCCGCGCCGGCAGAAGCTCCGCCCGGAACCCGCAATGCGTATCGCAACAGCGACCCTCTGAGCCTCGGAAAGATCATTCGCGACATCGTCGAGGCGGACGGGGAGGACTATCTCACTTTTCCGCAGCGAGCCCTCTTCGACAAGATCGGTGCGCGAAGTCCAGTACTGGAAACAGACGCCCGGGGCAACTTCATCCTCTCGGGCTACGACTACCTTTCCGCCCGCGACTGGATTCGCTTCGGGCTGCGCTACCTCCAGGACGGCGTCTGGCTGGGAGAGCGGATCCTGCCCGAGGGCTGGACCGAATTTGTTCGACCACGAGGGCTTGTCGTGCCGCATCCATTCGAGCGCAGCTTGCTTCGGCGCCTCGAGATATGCGCTCGCAACACGGGTGGCGCGATTCTTTTCCTTTTCTCGCGCTACCGGGGTCTGAAGGTCAGGTATTCCCGTGGATTTTGTCGGATCGCGGTGACGGCTTCCCGCCCCGGGGCGAGAGGGAGGAGTGGAGTCCGCGCGATTCTGCGCTACGGTGCGCCGTTCTCCATTCCCGCATGTCGACCCAGCCCGCACCCGGAAGTTTCTCAGCCTCGGTCCTCGCCGGGGACGTCGGGTCGCGGCTCGATCAGTTCCTTTTCCGGGCGCTCCAGCGCGGGGGCTACGAAGTCTCCCGCTCCGTCTTGCAGGATCTCGTGAAGGACGGCCTCGTCACGGTGAACGGACGCACCGTGAAGCCGAGACATGCGGTCGCCGCCGGGGATGACATCGCGGTCATATTCCCCGCCGCCGTCTCCGCCGAACTACTCCCCGAAGACATCGCCCTCTCCGTACTCTACGAAGATGAAGACGTCATCGTC
>JBDNIL010000270.1:0-3096 GCA_041688355.1 Verrucomicrobiales bacterium
AAAATGGTTTTTTAGAAAAAATTCCGAGATTTACAAAATCCATTCCATTGGGCATCCTCCTGCCATGCTTGGAGAATTTGATTCAGGGGAGCTCGCAGCGTATCGCGAGGACGGGTATGTGATAAAGCGCGGCCTGTTCTCGACCGGGGAGATCGCCTTGCTCGGCGCAACCGCCAGGAACGATCACGCCATGGACCGGGCCTCGACGGCTCTCGATGACGGGGCGGGGAACAAGGTGCGGCTTTCCCTGTGGAATCATCCCGGCGACGGCATCTACGGTATGGTCGCCCGGAGCCGGCGGGTCGTGGACTCGGTCGAGCAGCTCATTGGCGGCGAGGTCTATCACTATCATTCGAAGATGATCCTCAAAGACGCCCTCATCGGCGGCGCCTGGGCCTGGCACCAGGACTACGGCTACTGGTACCAGAACGGTCTCCTCTTTCCCGATCTTTGCAGCGTCATGATCGCCGTCGATCCGGCGACGAGGGAGAACGGGTGCCTCGAAGTGCTAAAGGGCTCGCACAAAATGGGACGCATCAATCACATCCTCTCCGGCGAGCAGGCAGGGGCCGACCTCGAGCGTGTCGCCGAGGCGGAGAAGCGGCTCGAAAAGGTCCCCTGCGAGATGGGGGCGGGCGACGCCATCTTTTTCCACGCCAATACCCTGCATTGCTCGGGTCCGAATCACTCCGAGCATCCCCGCTGGGCGATGATCTGCTGCTACAACTCGGCCGCGAATGATCCCTACAAAGAGTCACATCACCCCGGCTACACGAAGCTGCACAAGGTCGATGATACCGAAGTGCTCCGGGTGGGGCAATCGGATCAAGCGCGAGCGGTGGTCGAGTTTGCGAATATCGAGGGCGACGACCGGAGCGCGCGGGGACTGGGGGAAGCCACCGTCCCGTGAATCGTTTCCCGGGAGCTTTGCCCCCCTACCTCTGTTGCAAAACTCACTCGTGACCGCATGAGTTTCGCCGGGATCTTCTGTAGCTGGCCTCTGTGAGGCCGGAACGTTGTAGATTGAACGCACGAGCGGCCTCACAGAGACCGGCTACAGGGCGAAATTGCCGGGCGCTGAAGATTTTCGCGAGTTTTGCAACACTCCCGTGAGTTTTTCGGCCCCCGAAATCAGCAAGCCCGATCTACTCCAGCGCCCGACCCTTCGTCTCCGGCGCGAACCAGATCAGAACCATGCCGACAAAATAAATCCCGCAGAGAGCGGAATACGCATTCGCCGAAGTACCGAAGGCGTGCACGAGGTTCGCGATCTGGAGTCCGCCGATCGCGGCGACGATGCGGCCCACATTAAAGCAAAATCCCTGCCCGGTAGCTCGCACCGCGGTAGGGAAGAGTTCGGGCAGATAGAGCGGGAAGAATCCGTAGAAGCTCGAGGTGATGCCACCCATGAGAAAGGCCGTGGCGAAGAACCAGGTGTTGATCACCGTATTGGTCTGGTAAAAGAGCAGGGCCGCCCCGAGCGCGGCGATGCACATGATGAGGTAGGTGATACGGCGATTCAGAAAATCCGCGAGGAAGGGGGTCGAGAAAGAAAAGAGGATCGCCCCGATCGAGGTCGCGATCTGGGTCCACTGCGTGACGTTGGTGTAGCCGTTCTGATCGAGATCGGCCGAGGTGGACCACTTCGCGGACTGCTGGGCGGCCCCCCATGTCCCGAGCAGGGCGATGCCGGCGAGACTGGCCCCGAGAAGGAGATTCCGGCGAATGTGAGACTGGCTGAGCTCGCTCATCGAACCGGCGATCCCGGCGCGCACGAGGTAGCGTCGCACCGGGAGGAGGAACCCCCAGACGACGACGAGGAATCCGACTGCTGTGATCACCGCCGAGACGGGAGTCGTGAGCCCGGCCGCGATGCCCATGGGAGACCAGCACCAGATGATCCCCATCGCGACGACCGCCCCGATGAAGACCCCTTTGAGGTCGGGCGTGCTCCAGTGCGAGGTTCCTCCGGACGCTTTTTCCTCCTCCCACTTGTCGGATTCGGGGACATACATCCGGATCAGGAAGATGACGAGAGCGGGGAGGGCGCCCGAGAGCATGAGGAATCGCCAGGCCTGATGATCGAGGAGCCATCCCGAAAGGGCTTCGCTGCCACCAAGAGCGAGGATCCAGGTGTGCATCGTGTCGATGAAGGTATTCATCCCGAGGCTGAGACAAGCGACGAGGAGGAAACCGAAGTTCGCCGCCGCCCCGATTGCCCCGGCAACGAGGGCTCGGTTCCCTTTCGTCCAGAGTTCGTTGACGAGGGCGACCCCGAGGGCCCACTCGCCGCCCATGCCGAGGGAGGCGATGAATCGCAGCACTGCGATGTGCCAAACCTCGGTCGCGAATCCGCAGAGGCCGGTAAAAATCGCATAGGTGAAAATGCTGATCGCCATGGCCTTGACCCTCCCGATGCGGTCGCCGAGCCAGCCGAAGAGGACTCCGCCAGTAGCGGCACCGACGAGGAAGGTCGCGATGATGACGCTGAACCAGCGGTCGAGAGAGGCGGTGAGCGCCTCGGGCGACGCAGTCCCGGCGAGGAGATCCTGCAGCGCGGGCTTTCCGATGAGGGGGAAAAGTCCCATCTCGTAGCCGTCGAACATCCAGCCGAGAAAGGCGGCGAGCAGAGCCATGTTGCGACCTCTGTTCGAGGGCGACTTGACGGAGAGCGGAGCGGCGGGCTTCATGGATCGCTAGGAAAGCAGGATAGCTCCGCCATGCCTACTCTTTTTTTCGTGGCGCGATGGTGGCAAACTGGCTTTGTCAGGCCTTCAGTGAACGTCCTTTCAGAGAACGGGCCGTAATTACGATCAGGGTCAGCGCAGTGATGGGAAGGATGAAATAGACCATCGCTGAACGCAGCGTTCCGAGGGCTTCGTGATTTGTGGCCGTGAGGATCAGGTAAACGATGTAGGCGATATAGAAACCGAGGAAGGCGATCCCGTTCCAGCGGCTGATGAGGTAGCCGGCAAAAAAGACGGGAAGACAGGCTACCGCGACGGCGATCATGACGGGGATGTCAAAGCGCAGTGCGGAAGCGGAGACTTCGATCCCGGCCGGACCGACGATGGAACTGAGGCCGAGCACGCAGAG
>JBDNIL010000271.1:0-12425 GCA_041688355.1 Verrucomicrobiales bacterium
GAGAACGCGCGGATCCCTTCGGCGGTCTTTTCGGTGGCCATGGCGTCTTCGTTCAGGAGAAAACGGAAACTATTTTCATCGAGGGCGAGACGCTCGATTTTCGCCTCGTCGGCGAGGTCGGGGCTGAGTTTGCGGTCGACGGGGCCTTTGGTGGTCTTGAGTTCCTCGAGCAGACTGGTCCCGATCGTGAGCAGGTCGCAGCCGGCCAGTTCGAGGATCTGGCTGGTGTTGCGGAAGCTCGCGCCCACCACTTTGATGTGGAACCGGGGTGAGTAGACGAGTATAATGCTCTCACCCAAACTCAAACGGCAGCGGCCTTTTTGCCAGGGCCGATCTCTCAGCCGTCTCCGCCACGGCGAAGGCGCGGGCGGCCTCGTGCGGGGTGATGACGGTGGGCGGCGTGCCGGTCCTGACACAGGTCGCAAAATAATCCAGCTCAACAGAGAGAGCGCCGATCTGGCGGCCGTGCTGGGTCGGCCAGTAGACGGTGTCGGGCATTTTGGCTCCGTTCCCGTCGAGGATGGAGAGGCCGGTGTGGGCCGCGTCGATCGAGAGGGTGCCTTCGGTCCCGATGATCTCGAAACGGGCGTCTATCGTCGTGGGCACGTTTTCGGGCAGGCACCAGACCGTCTCGACGACTCCGATGGCGTCTTCGCCGAAGTGCAACATGGCCCAGCCGAGGTCGGGGTAGGCGTGGTCTGACACTTTCACATTTCGCCCGTAGACTTCGGTCGGTGATTTTCCCATAAACCAGAGCATGAGGTCGATGTCGTGAATGCCGTCCCCGATGAGCGGAGAGATCTTGTCGAGGCGGATGTGACCGGGAGCCTTCGGCAAATTGCGACGTGCGTGCATCGAGACGATGCGCCCGATGCGTCCCGCGTCGAGGGCGTCTTTGGCGAGGGTGACACGGGGATCGAATCGGCAGATATGACCGACCATGAGGTGTCCGGCGGAGGTCTCCGCTGCTTGCACGAGATCGAGACACTCGGCGGCGGTGGCGGCCATCGGCTTTTCGAGGAAGACATGTTTGCCGGCGGCGAGGGCGGCGAGGGCGATCTCGTGGTGATCTTTCCAATGTGTCGTAATGCTGACGATATCGACGGCGGGATTCGCGAGGAGTTCGCGGTAGTCGGTGGTGCAATCGGTCACGCCGAATTCCTCCCGGGCGGCGGCGAGCCTATCGGGATTGCGGTTCGCGAGGGCGACGAGTTCACTGCCGGGCAGCGACCGGATCGCGCGGGCGTGGACCGAGCCGAACCTGCCCACGCCGATGATGCCCCATCGTATTGGTTTCATAAGGCTCAATACTTCACCTTTTTCCGCTTCACGGTAAGGGGCGTTTCTCCGGCATCTTTTTTCAGTTTGTTGATCTGGTCGCGGATGAGGGCGGCGCGCTCGAACTCGAGCTTGGTGGCGGCCTCCTGCATTTCCCCCTCGAGTTCGCGGATGACGGCGAGGGTATCGACGTCGGATCCGGCTTCGGCGACGAGGGCGTCCTCGACGGCTTTGCCCTTTTGATAAATGCGCAGGCTGCCCTGGTCGCTGCGGGTCACGGTGTGGGGGACGATGCCGTGTTTCTCATTGTGCTCCGTCTGCACGCGACGGCGGTATTCGGTGATGGAGAGCAGGCTCTGGATGGAGTCGGTCACGACGTCGGCGAAGAGGACGGCTTCGCCATTGATGTGGCGGGCGGCGCGGCCGACGGTCTGGATGAGAGCGGTTTGGCTGCGGAGGAAGCCTTCTTTGTCCGCGTCGAGGATGCAGACGAGGCTGACCTCGGGCAGGTCGAGACCTTCGCGGAGCAGGTTGATCCCGATGAGAATGTCGAACTCGGCGGCGCGGAGGCTGCGGAGGATCTCGACGCGCTCGATCGCATCGACGTCGGAGTGGATGTAGCGGACCTTGAGCCCGACATTGCGCAGGTAGTCGGAGAGATCCTCGGCGGTGCGTTTTGTCAGGGTGGTGATGAGAATGCGTTCGTTCTTCTCGATCCGCTGGCGGCAGAGCTCGATCGTTTCATCGATCTGGCCTTTGAGCGGGCGCAGGGTGATGACGGGATCGATCAGCCCGGTGGGACGGATGATCTGCTCGACGATGAGATCGACGCCCTTTTTCCCGGGATCGAAGGCACTGACCGACTGCTTGCTCCCGGAGATGCGGGGGAGGCGGGCGGGCACGAGTTCCTCCTCGCCGATGCGTTTCCGCTTGTGGGGGATGTAGCCGGTGTTGCCCGCGACCGAGTTCTCGATCTCGAATCGGGCCGGGGTCGCGCTGACATAGAGGCGCTGCCCCGTCGCGGCCATGTACTCGTCGAACTTGAGCGGACGGTTGTCGAGGGCGCTGGGGAGGCGGAAGCCGAAATCGACGAGGGTCTGTTTGCGCGAGCGGTCGCCCTCGTACATGCCGCCGATCTGGGGGATGCTGACGTGGGACTCGTCGATCACGGTGAGGAAACCTTCGGGAAAGAAGTCGATGAGGGTTCCCGGCTTGCTCCCCGGCGGGCGCGAGGTGAGGTGGCGCGAGTAGTTCTCGATCCCCTGACAGAATCCCATCTCCTGCATCATCTCGATGTCATACTCGGTCCGCTGCTTGATGCGCTGGGCCTCGAGATACTGCTGATTGTTCTCAAAGAACTCGATGCGATCCTTCATCTCCTTGCGGATCTCGCGGATCGCGACGCCCATTTTCTCCTTCGGGGTGACGAACTGCTTCGCCGGGTAAAAGGTGAAGTCGTTGAGCTGCGACTTCGCGGTGCCGGTGAGCGGGGTGAAGGCGGTGATGCGGTCGATCTCGTCGCCGAAGAACTCGACGCGGATGGCCTCTTCGTCGAGGTAGGCGGGATAGACCTCGACGACGTCGCCGCGCACCCGGAATCGGCCGCGGATGAACTCGATGTCGTTCCGCTCGTAGAGGATCCCGACGAGATTTTTTAGAAATTCGTCCCGATCGAGGTTCTGCCCGACCCGCACCGGGATCATCATGCCCTTGTAGTCGTCGGGCGATCCGAGGCCGTAGATGCAGGAGACGCTGGCGACGACGATGACATCCTGCCGCATCAGGAGCGAACTCATCGTCGAGAGACGGAGCCGCTCGATCTCGTCATTGATCGAGGAATCTTTCTCGATATAGGTGTCGGTCCGCGGGATGTAGGCCTCGGGCTGGTAGTAGTCGAAGTAGGAGACAAAATACTCGACCGCGTTGTCGGGAAAAAAGCTCTTGAGCTCGCTGTAAAGCTGCGCCGCGAGAGTTTTGTTGTGCGACATCACCAGAGTCGGTTTCCCGAGGGCGGCGATGACATTGGCCACGGTGAAGGTCTTGCCCGACCCGGTCACTCCGAGGAGGGTCTGGTGCCGGTTGCCCGCGAGGAGCGACTTCGTGAGCTTGGCAATAGCCTGCTCCTGATCGCCCTGGGGCTTGAATTCTGAACTGACTCGGAACAAAGACATACGCGTCCCTGTTTATACGACACACTTCCTCCTCAGGCGAAAAGAAACGCCCCGGAAAAGGGAATCAGGTAGCGCCCCCCGGGCGTGCAAAATGCCGTCTCGGCGCGGACCGGGGGAAGGGCAACGGACGGGGGCTCAGGCCTCGGGGTCTCTGTGTTCCACACTGATCTTCCCCTCGATGATCTCGGTGAGAGCGATATCGGCGGCACCCATGCGGTGGTCAACTTTGACGAGAGGAGAACGGCCCATGTTCAACTGCTTCACTCTGGTGGAGACCAGATTGATGAGGACGGGGGGTTCAGGGATCACTTTAGATGCCGCTACGACTAGGTCACTTCTCATATTGATGGGGCGTTTTCCTGATGACGAGGGTTTCGATGCGTTACCACTTTCGGGGAACGCCACGATGTTCGATGCGTCTTTTGACATGGCTTCGAGTCGGGTCAATCAGGGGGAAACACGGCCGGGATCGGGAATAAAGCCAATGCCAGCCACTGCTGGCATAGCGCAAATTCTAAAAAATTCAACAAATTTGTTGAACAAGCTTCACAAAAAGGTCCGTCTCAGCGGGGAGAAAGGGAGATACACTTGATCCGCGCGTCGTCAGGGGGGCTCGCGGTCACGTGCAGGGTCGAGGTCGCCCGGTCCGCCGAGACGGTCGCCGCAAAACCGAGATACCCGAGCATGGTGTCGAGAGTTTCCCGGGCGTGGTCGAGCGAGTCCATTGTAGAAATGCGGGGCAAGCGCGTTCTCAGAGGTGATTAGCGGCGACTGGCGGAAAATCAGCGACGTTTCCGCTTGGTATGGCGGTCGCCTTTTTCTCCGGGCATCTTCGTGCGGCTGCCGGGACCCGATGGCATGCCGCCGTTGGCCTTCGCCTCCTTTGCAGCGGCGGCCTGATCCTGCATACGCTGCATGAAGCCTTTTTTGCCCGAGGGGGCTTTTTTGACGAGTTCGGGCTCGGGCATCTTGTTCATCAGCCAGGTCTGGAGGATGGAGAAGGCGTTCGAGGTTGTCCAGTAGAGCGAGAGGGCGGCGGCGAAGTTGTAACAGATCACGATGAAGATGAGCGGCATCATCATGAAGATCATTTGCTGCGTTTTGTCACCGGTCTTGGGAGTGATCGCGATCTGGATGAAGCTGGTGATCCCCATGAGGATGGGGAGCGGGTTGATGTCGATCCCGCCCATGATCGGAAGCGTGAAAAGGGTGTCGGGCATGGCCAGGTCGGTGACCCAGAGGAAGGACTCGTGTCTCAGCTCGACCGCGCTCCAGAGCATGCGGTAGAAGGCGAGGAAGACGGGCAACTGGATGAACATGGGCAGACAGCCGCCGAGCGGGTTGATACCGTAGGTGCGATAGAGCTTCATCGTCTCCTCATTCATCTTCTGAGGATTGTCGCTGTGCTTCTCCTTGAGGTCTTTCATCAGGGGCGTCAGCTTTGACATGCGCTTCATGCTACGGGCCGACTTTGCGTAGACCGGCCAGATGATGAGGCGGATCAGGATGGTGATGAGGATGATGGCGAGGCCGAAGCCGCCCACCCAGCCTTTGATCGCGACCAGACCGGTGATGAGGAGCGAGGCGATAGGCTTGATCGCCCACCCGAAGAGCCACCCGAAGATCGGCACCTCGTCATAGTGCATGACCCGCTGGCGACGGTCGCCGAGGCCTTTGAGTCGAGAAAATTCTTTGGGCCCGAGGTAGATGTCGTAGGTGAGCGTCTCGGTCGCGCCAGGGGCGATTGTGCCGCCGGGGAGTCCGACGGCGGCTTCCGAGGCGAACATGCGCTTCTTTTGCGAGACTGCTTTGTCACCCTCGACGACGACGGGGAAGCGGCTCGTCCAGACTTCCCCTTCGTGGAGGGTGCCCGGTTTCACGATGGTGGTGAAGAACTGGTCGTTGACTCCGGCCCAGTGGAGTTCTTTCAGCGGGAAGCGGTCAAAGGGAATCTCGTCTTTCCCGAAGATCCCCATCACCTTTTTGCCGCCGAAGTGATCGACGGTCTTGTATTCGAAGTCGCCGTCCTTGTCCATCCAGTAGCTGCCGATCTGGATGGACCATTCGTTGAGGTGGAGCGGGGCGGCGGACCCGGCGTAGAGGTAGCGGGTGCCGGGGCTGAGGGGGGCGGCGGTGGGGTTCGTGGTGGCGAGTTCCACTCGGACCTCGTAGGGGTCGGCACCTTCGCCGGGGAGGCTGATGGTCTTGCGCAGGGTGAAACCCTCGGGACTGGTCTTTTCGTAGGCGACGGCGGCGGCGGTTTTGGAAACGACGGCCCAGTTGACGGTATCGAACTCCTTCGGGGCCGGGGAGAGGGCGCCGACGCCGTGAACCCCGTTCTCATTGATCGTGATGACCTCGGACTCGTCACCGAGATGACGGGGATGCTTTTTCATCTCCGCCGTCTGGATCGAGGCGCCCTGGTTTGTGAGATGGAGACGGATGTAGTCGTTCTCAAGAACCGACTTTTCCAGAGTCGGGGCATCGGCCGCCTGGGGAGCGGGAGCGCTCTCGAGCGGCGTGGCGGCGGCGGCGGCGGCAGAAGCAGCGGCAGCAGCGGCGGGAGTAGACGCGTCGGCCGTGTCGGCGACGGCAGGGGGGCGCTCTGCCGCGATGCGGGCGGCTTCTTTGGCGTTCCACCATCCCCAGCCGAAGAGCAGGGTCAGGCAGACGAGAACGCCAATCCACGAGGTACGATCCATGTTTTTCACGAGCGGGAGTCTTCTATTGATTCTTTTGAGTCCGAAATTTTCGCGTGGTCGATGTCACACCCGCGGCGGCCTACATAAGCAGTCCCGGGGTGTTTCGCCACATATTCTTCCCATCCGGGAGGCGGGTCATAACCCTGACCGCCGAAGGGATTGCATCTCAGGATGCGTAAAAAGCCCTGCCAGGCTCCCTTGGCCGGGCCGTTCACGGTCACGGCGTCGATAAAATACTGCGAGCAACTTGGGAAATAACGGCATCCCCCCAGTGGACCGGCTATAAAGTGGAGGGGAGGGGAAATGACCACCTGATAGAACCGGACGAATAGTATGAGGACTCTCTTCATCGCTCATTCGCTTTTCCCCCCGGTCAGTGGTGCGCGGTGGAGCATCCATTTCCATTCCTTTTCGAGTTGTTCGGAGGTCGCATCGGCGGCGGCTCCCCTCGCGATGAGGACGATCCAGTGCGGATTCAGGATGCGTTCCCCGGTGCGCTGGATGATGGCCCGCAGCTTTCTCCGCACCCGATTCCTGACGACAGCATTGCCGAGTCGTTTGGTGGTGATGAGTCCGAGACGAAAAGGCTCCGCCGATTTTTCGTCGGCGAGGTAACCCAACACCAGAAATCGGCCCTGGATGGACTGACCCCGGGCCCGCACTCGTTGGAAATCGGTCCGGCTGGTGATCCTCCTGGAGCGCGGGAGTTTCATGACCCGGGTGCCGGGGAGTAAGCCGGGGAGACGACAGAGAAGGTCCCGTGCAAGACCGGATTACCTGCCGTGCTGGACGGTGTGACGCTTGTAGTGGATCTCTGCACCCTTGGGGATGAGGCGCTTACGACCCTTCTGGCGGCGGCGCTTGATCAGGTCACGACCGGCTTTGGTGGCCATACGGGCACGGAAGCCGTGCTGGCTTTTGCGGGTACGCTTCGATGGTTGATAGGTCCGTTTCATCTGTTCCGATTAAAAAAATGTCTCTCTTTCCAAAAACGCGGCACCCGAATCGCTTCGCCGTGCGCGTCAAAAATCCCCCGAAAGAACCCGTCGCCGGTCTCTCAAGCCAAAAAACAGCCTGAAGGGCCGCAACGATAAGTTCGCCGCCGGAAATGTCAACGGGACATCTGCGGCGAGCTGATTTGCTCTCACTCGAGCCGCTCGAGCTGGCCGATGCCGTACTGGATGAGCTCCTGGTTGATGAGGCGGGAAGCGCGGTCGTCCACGTAGATGACTTTCGGGTAGTCATCGAACTCTACCGTATGGAGCCCGTCGGCCGGCACGGCGTTGAAGGCGGCGGCGAGATCTTTGATGTTTTTGATAAACGTCCCGTTCACCTGCGTCACGATGACCGAGTTGATCCCCTCGTAGCCAAGGGTGCTGGGGGTTTTCAGCACATTGCTGAGGAAGACGAGCTTTTCGCGGCCCTCTTCTTCGAGGGGGTGGGGATTGGCATTCGAGTGGACAAGCTTGAAGGGAGCCCGCGTCGTCCAGTCATCACCCCAGCTCTCGAGGTAGGGCAAAGTGAGCTCCTGAAAAATAAGGCCCCCGAAGATGAAATACTTCGGTCCCCGGTCGAACATGTAGGGGTCGATGAGGAAGTCAGTCGCGAGTTTCCGGGTGAGCTCGACCTCGACGGTCATGGGTTCTTTGTCCCGGATGATATCCAGTTTGATCTTTTCGCCGACCGTGGCTCCGCCGCGGACGAGGTGGGAAAAGCTGAGTTTCCCGTAGTCGGGATGGGTGTAGTTGCCGCGCGAGTCGATCGGCTGGCCGGCGATGGAGAGGATCACGTCGCCCTCTTTGATTCCCGCCTTGTCGGCTGAGCCTCCTTTGGCCATCTCGCGAACGAAGATACCGCCGTCGTTATCCTCGATGCCGGTGAACTCGCGGAAGGTCTCGTCGAGGGTCTGGGCGAATCCGATCCCGAGATTGGGAAATCCTTCGTATTTCCCGTCATCGAGGTCAGCGAGGAAGGCCCTGATGATTGGCGCGGGGAGGACGCCGGCGGTCTGCTCTTTGGAAGAGTAGCTCAGGAGCATCCCGACGAGCTTCCCATTCTTCACGACAGGGAGGGTGAAGCTGTTGACCCGTGCCTGGAGGGAACCCTTCACTTGATAGAGGAGAAAGACAGAACCGGGGATGAAATAGCGCCCCACATCGACCCGCAAGACATCGACGTCGGTGGAGACTCCGTCGCCGTTGTCTTCGACCTGCCACACATTGAGAGTGTCTCCCGCTCTCACGGAGTCTTCGATCTCGAGGGGCTGGAGTCCTTCAAAGACGCGCGAGTTGCTGTCGGCGGGCTCGAGGACCGCGAGATTCGCTTCGTAGTCTATCCCGGCGATCTTCGCGGGGACGCGAGCCCCGCTCGAAGGATGCTCGAGCTCGAGAAAAGTGGAGTTCACACACATCTCGGCGGTGACGAGGACGCGATTGCCCTCGAGGACGGCCCCGAGACCACGTCGTGGGGTGGGGGCACCTTTTTCCCAGGGACGGAGGAAGGAGTAGTCCTGCAGGGTGGCATTGACCCGCACGATAGATTTCTCCGGGCTGGACTTCTGCGCCGTGGCACTGTCGGCGAGGAGGGTGAGAAGCATCGCCAGGGCGAGGGCGGTGTGGGGCAGGCTGAGGTGTGACATCGGAATAAAATCGGTGAGGGGAAAGGTAAGAGTGGCGATGAAATGGCCGGGTTCAGGCGGCTTTCTTCACGGGCGCGGAGGGTTTGGTGGATTCTTCCGGCGCCTCATCCGATTTCGCCGGATTGGGTTTTCCCGGCTCAGCCGATTCGGTCGCCTCCTCTGCTTCGATGAGACCTTCGAGCTTGAGGATCTCGGGGCGTTCGATGAAATGGTCGGAACTCACATTATACTGGGCCATGATGCGCTCGTGGGCGAGGAGGGCGTCCTTGCGCTTCAGCACGAGAGGGCGCTTCTCGCCTTCGAGACGGATGACGTGGAACTCCTCGTGCCCCTCTTCGTGGAAATCGCCATGGAGAGCATCGTGGACGTCCTGGAGCAGGGTGATCTTTTTCCCGTTGATCGAGTCGATGACCCGGTGGACGAAGTTCTGCAGGTGCGTGTTGGTCGAGTCGGGCAGTACCTCGGTGAGCACGATGACCTGGGGCCGCTCGCGGTAGATCTCGTCCTGAGCGAAAAAGCTGTAGAAATACCGTGTGTTGAGGTCCGTGATGTTGTGCGCGGCCATCATGTTGCGGTCGAGCGGCTGGAACTGAAGTCCGGCAAAGAGAACAAAGTTCGGCTGCTTGTCATACTGCACCGCCTGGATGAGGTAGGGGATGAAGCGCTTCAGCGTGATCGTGATCTCCTCGCGGGCGCCGTCGCGCCAGATCTCGAGATCGACGGTGTCGCCGGCAAACTTGCGCTCGATGATCTCGTTGAGATCGACTCGCTCGTCGTCGATCTCGATAAAACCGTCCGACGCGATGGGGTGCCCGTCGATGGAGAGGAGGACATCTTTTGTCTTCAGGACCCCGCCGGCCGATCCCGCCGCGTCCGCATCGGCGACCATCACGCCGATCCCGTCATTGGGGAGTCCGAGGGCGCGCCGCTGGGCGGGATTGAGGATGTTGAGCACGCTCGTCGCCATATCGACGTAGTGATCGTACTGCCCGTCCTCGACGTCTTTGAGGAATCGTTCGATCACCGGTACGGGGATCATGTAGCCGGTGTTCTGCGCGACGTCGCCGCTGTAGCCCTGAAAGGCGACGCCGACGACCTGATTGTTTTGCAGGACGGGTCCGCCCGAGTTCCCCGGGTTGATCGCCGCATCGATCTGGATGGCGAGGTGATTGTCCACCCCGGAGTGGCTGTAGGCGCGGAAGTCGATCCGTGAAACGATCCCGCGGGTCACCGAGATACGGTCGCCCCCGATGGGGTAGCCGACTGCGATGACCGTGGTATTGAGCTTGGGGGTGCCGCCAATGAAGAGCGGCTGCACGCCTTTGAACCCTGTCTCGAAGTCGATCTCTGACTCTAGCTCCAGCATCGCGAGATCACAATCGTGGGCGACGAAGAGGACGCGGGCCTGGTAGGGCTTGGGATCATTCACTTTTTTGATGTAAATGAGCCGACTGTCGCTCACGACGTGCGCATTGGTCACGAACCGGTTCGGGCCGACGAGGAAGCCGGTGCCGTTGCCGCTGCCCATGCCACCGACGTTCCACGGCACGCGGTAGTTGGGCTGCTTCGTATCGACCTCGACGCGGACGATGGCATCGAACTCGATCTCGGAAAGGTCGGTCTGGACGGACTCCGGCGGCGGGATGTCGATCACGGTCTCAGTCGGTTTGGCGGCCTGAGCCGGTGCTGTGAGGACGGGGCCGACCCGGGGGCCCTGTTGAGCGAGGAGGTTTCCTGCGAGAAAGGAGAGACAAAGTCCGAGCACCGGGAGCATCCGGGGGAGGGGGAGACGTGGAGATTTCATGAAAAAAGTCGCCCGCCACTCGCGCTCTGGGCTACGAAGTGGCGGGGAGGTCGAAAGTGTAAAGTTTTGAGAGGGAAAGTCAATGTCGTCGGCATCCTCATTCGGGGACTGCGATCATGGCGCGGGGCCGTGGCGCTTATGCGAGAGGGTGTAGTGATCGACCCGACCCTCTCTGGTCGATGCCGTATGACAGAAGGAAACGTTTCCCGAAAGGTCTCCGGATGCTACGCTGCCGCCGCCGCCCTGACGCGGTTTCTCCAAAAAATGCCCTACCTAGTCATCATCGAATTCATGGCCGTGATCGTTGCGGCGATCTACGGGGTGCTCCTCGCGTCGCGAAAGGGGATGGACGTGATGGGCGTCTTTGCGGTGGCTTTTGCGGTCGCTTTCGGGGGCGGAACGCTGCGCGATCTCTTTCTCGACCGCACCCCGCTCTTCTGGATCGGGAATCCGCACTACCCGATGATCGTCTTCGGCATCGCGCTCTTTTCCGGACTCATCCTCCGACATGTGAAAAGGATACGACCGCTCCTCGTTTTTCCCGATGCTCTCGGCATGGCGCTATTTACCCTCACGGGCACGGCCTATGCGATGGAGGCCGGGACGAACCCTTTCGTCGCGGTGATGCTGGGGGTGATCACGGGAACCTTCGGCGGGGTCCTCGGCGACCTGCTCTGCAACGAGGTTCCCTCTCTCTTTATCCCGAGTCCGCTCAATGCGACCTGCGCCTTCACCGGGGCCTGGATCTATCTCGGGGCGCTGCACTTCGCCCTGCCGGAACGCTATGCCCTCATCGCCGGGATTCTCGTGATCGTGCTCTTCCGCCTCGCGGCGGTGAAGTGGAACTGGTGCCTGCCGGCGGTGCGCGAGCCGAGTCGACCCGGCGGGCCCGGCGGAACGTAGCCTTTCCCGCATGAGGGAAACGAAGAGCAATACCGATCAGATCATCCGGCTCGCCTGGGAGGATCGAACGACCTTTGAAGAGATCAAAGAGAAGACCGGCCTCTCAGAGGGCGAGGTCATCAAGGTGATGCGGACCCACCTGAAGCCGGGCAGTTTCCGGCTCTGGCGAAAAAGGGTCACGGGCCGCATCACGAAGCACCGCAAGCGCTTCGAGCGGGAGGTTCTCGATTCGGATCGTCCGGATCACCCCGATTTTACACGTTGAAGCGGAACTCGACGACGTCGCCGTCCTTCATCACATACTCTTTGCCCTCGATGCGGAGCTTGCCGGCTTCACGGGCTTTGGCGTAGGAACCCAGGCTGGTGAGGTCGTCGTAGTGGACGATCTCCGCCGCGATGAAACCGCGCTCGAAATCACCATGGATGACGCCGGCGGCTCCGGGGGCCTTGGTGCCTTCAGTGATGGTCCAGGCGCGGGTCTCTTTTTCCCCGGTGGTGAGATAGGTGCGCAGCCCGAGGAGATGGTAGACGGCGCGGATCAGCGCAGACACGCCCGAGTCGGTCACGCCCATTTCGCCGAGGAACTCGGCGGTGTCTTCGGGCGAAAGATCGATCAATTCCTCCTCGATGCGGGCAGAAATGACGACGGATTCGGCACCAAAGGTGGCGGCGGCGTAGTCGCGCACCTGCTTGACCATGGCGTGGCCGTCGGGGTTGGAGACGGCCTCGCCCAGCTCCTCCTCCGAGACATTGCAGGCGAAGATGGTGCGCTTTGAAGAGAGCAGGAAAAACTCGCGCAGGGTCTTTTTCTCTTCGTCCGAGAGCGTCATCGTGAGGGCGGGCTTGCCCTCGTCGAGGTGGGGCATGAGCTTGTCGATCAGCTCGATCTCGCGCTTCGATTCGGCGTCGCCGAGTTTGGCCTTCTTCTC
>JBDNIL010000272.1:0-4870 GCA_041688355.1 Verrucomicrobiales bacterium
CTGCCTGACCGGCCCGGTATCGGGGCCATGCCGCGATGAATCCTGACATCCTCCTCCGCTCCGCCGAAGCCTGCTTACCCGGGGCTCTCAAGTTGCTGCGCCGCCTCGTCGCGGTGAACAGCTTCACGACGAACGCCGCCGGCGTCGATGCCGTCGCGGACCTCACGGCCGAGGCCTTTGCTCCACTCGGTTTCGAGGCCACGCGGGTCCCCTGCGAGACGAGCGGCGCCGGGCATCACCTTTTCCTCAGCCGCTCCGGCACCGGATCCGATTCTCCCATCGTCCTCGTGACCCACTCCGACACCGTCTTCCCGGCGGAGGAGGAAAGCCAAAACGATTTCCGCTGGGACGAGCGGGCCGACGAGGGCCGCATCTACGGGCCCGGCACCGTAGACAACAAAGGCGGCACCGCCCTGATCTGGATGATCCTCTCGATCCTGCACGAGACGGTCCCCGAATTCTTTGAAAAGACTTCGTGGATTGTCGCCTCGAATGCCGCCGAGGAAGTCACCGGAGACGACTTCGCCCGTGCCGCCACCACCCTCTGCGGCGGAGCCGCCCGCGCCGTGCTCGTCTTCGAAGGCGGTCCCGTCGATGAGCAGGGCTGGCACATCGTCACCTCGCGAAAAGGCCGCAGCACCTGGCGACTCACCGTCGCAGGGCGCGCCGCCCATGCCGGGAGCAAGCATCACGCGGGCATCAACGCGATCGACGCCCTCGCCCTCGTCCTCCCTGGCATCGCCGCGCAGACGAGCGCGAGCGAGGACCGCACCGTCAACATCGGCCATATCCACGGCGGCACCGTCGTCAATCGCGTCCCGCACGAGGCCTTTGCCGAATGGGAATGCCGTGCCACCTCCCCCGACGCCCTCCGCCGTGCCGACGAATTTTTTACGGGCCTCTCCGGCACCACCCCAACCGGAGCCATCCTCACCGCCACCCGTACCGGATTCACCACGCCCTGGCCCGGCGGCGAGGGGGCGGAGACTCTCTACCACCATTGGGAAAAAGCCGCCGCCGCAATCGGACTCACCACCCTCTCCGTCCCCCGCGGCGGACTGAGCGATGCAAACCATCTCTCCCACCTCGGCCCCACCCTCGACGGACTCGGCCCTTACGGCGGCAACGCCCACTGCTCCGAACGCACCGACGACGGCAGCAAACTGCCCGAGTTTGTCGAACCGGGATCCTTCGTGCCCAAGGCAGTCATGAATGCCCTGGCGTTGATGCGGATGGAGGGGTGACGGTTGAAATCACCGGTCTCCGCCGACTGGCAGGATGCGCCCGGAAGTCGGTGTGGAATTGGTTCCCTGAACCCGCTTGGAGCGCGACGATCCCTCGTCGCAGGTGGGCCCCCCCTTCTCTCGCCCGGAACCACCCGATCAGATTCGATTAGACTCCCCGCCGCGGTTCAGGCGCACTCAAGTTCCCAGCCGTGGGCGGGCACGCGATCGAGCGGTCTCGCGATTGGTGCGGAACCGCGATTGGTGCGGGACCGCAGTGCTAGAAGAACAAGCCGCGGTTTCTCATTCAATTGTGCCTCATCATGGAGGGGTTCAGCAGAATTGGGCAAAAGGGGTGTCTTTTGACTATTTGTCTGATACTACTGCCCCTGTGAATTTCGTTCCCTGTCCCCGTCTCAGAGCCAAAAAAAGAGCGGTGCGGGCGTGCTGCACGGCTTGAGCGTAGCAGGTAAGCGGCTTTGCGGCAGCTAAAAATGAAGGGCGGTCAAAGCCGCTCTTTCCAGTAGCCGGGTCTGCGACTCTGATGCATCACCGCGACGACTAGGACTTTTTCCCCATCGATGACGAAGACGATCTGGTAAGGGAACCGGTCCGTCTTCGCCTTGCGGAAAGGCGGCTCGAACTCGCGGTGTAAGTCCGGGGTTTCGATTATACGTGTGACGGCCCGCCCCACTTCCTCGATAAAGTCCTCTTCCAGCCCCGGCTGTTCCCAATGATAGAACCGGGCGGCTTCGGCGAACTCGTGCTTCGCTTCGTCGAACCAATCATGCCTCATGCGCTTTTTATGGACGGCGGCAGGTTCCGGCACAACTCGCGCACCTCTTCCATAACCTTGTTGTGGGGAGTCAGAACGGAGGTGCCGTTGCGGTAGTTCTCCATGCGCCGGTCCAATTCGGCTTTCCACTCGGGAGTGAGTGAAGCGTCACCAGACCGCTCCAGTTCGGCTTGGATGACACGGAACTCGTTCCAAGGTATCTGAGCGGCGACAGGTTTCCCGTCGGCATCGGTAAGGATCTGGTGCGTGATGGTCATGGGGCCACCTTACATCATTGCCCGTCCTTCTTCCAGCGCGTTTGTGTAAGTTCCGGGAGGTGCGATGGGTCGCCGAGGCAAGCCCGGAGAGTCCGGTCATCACGCCGAAGGAGTCAAAGAGGCGCCGCAGGGTAGGTGGCCGGTCCCGCTGGCGGGTGAGCCGATTGCAGGTGGGAGCTCCCTTCTCTCGCCCGGATCCACCCGATCAGATTCGATTAGACTCCCCGCCGCGGTTCAGGCGCACTCAAGTTCCCAGCCGCGGGCGGGCACACGATCGAGCGGTCTCGCGACTGGTGCGGGACCGCAGTGCTAGAGGAACAAGCCGCGGTTTCCGATTCAATTATGCCTCATCATGGAGGGATTCGACAGAATTGGGCAAAGGGGGTGTCTTTTGACGATTTGTCTGTCCCGTTGCGGAAAGTGGGTGCTTTTCGATTATTTGGCTGTCCCTGTGAATTCTTCTCTCCCCGAAAAAATCGAGCAAGCGGGTGCAGGAAAGGGGTAGCGGGGCCAAATTGCTGCGGAAGAGGGGCAAAAAAGGGGTAGCGGGGCCAGGTTGCTGCGGGAGAGGGGCATAGGCTGGCGTTTAAAGAAGCCGTAAGTTCCAGGGCTGCCTGAAGCTGCCACAGCCGAATGGGATCCTGTAAAATCAGACGGTGTCTTGGTCCGGGACGAAGGAGAAGTTGTCTTTGGCTTCGATGGCGATCTCGGGATCGGTGACTAGGAGGGCGCGGGTGGTTTTGTCGATGCCGGAGATATTGGAGAGGGTAGTGTTCTCGGGGGCGGCTTTGAGTTCCTCGAATTTGCGGGCGGTGGTGAGTACGCGGGTTTCGTAGGAGCCTATGGCTTTGTTGTAGTGGTCAACGGCGCTGTTGAGGGACTTTCCTAACGCGGTGAAGTGATCGGCGAGCTTCGCTAGGCGCTCATGCATGGTGCGGCCGAGGGCGGAGATTTCCTTAGCGTTGAGGGCGAGGGCTTCCTGCCTCCAGCCGTAGGCGACGGCTTTCAACAAAGCGATGAGGGTGGTGGGGGTGGCTAGTATGATGCCTTCCTTTACGCCTCGCTCAATGAGAGTAGGGTCGGTCGTAAGGGCGGCGGAGAAGAACGATTCGCTGGGGAGGAAGAGTACGGTAAATTCCGGGGTATCTTCGAATTGTTTGGTGTATTCCTTTGAGGATAGATCGCTGATGTGCTTGCGAATCTGGAGCGAGTGCTGGGTTAGAAAACGCTCGCGCTCAGCATCTTCGGTGGCTTCGAGGGCGTTGAGGTAGGCGTCCATGGGCGTCTTGGAATCGACGACGATGGTTTTCCCTCCGGGGAGTTTCACAATGAGATCGGGGCGGAGACGCTTTCCTTCGTCGTTGGTCGTGTTGGTCTGGAGGGTGAAATCGCAGTGCTCCTGCATACCTGCGAGTTCAACGACGCGGCGGAGTTGCATCTCGCCCCATTGGCCACGGCCGGTGGGTTGGCGGAGGGCTTTTACGAGGGATGCGGTCTCGCGCTGGAGACCGAGCTGTCCTTCGCCGAGGGCGCGGACTTGTTCTTTCAGCTCGGAGTAGGCACCTTCGCGGATTCTCTCGATCTCGCCGATGCGAAGTTCGAATTTTCCGAGGGAATCGGCGACGGGTTTCACAAGGGTTTCGATGGCGGTCTTACGTTTCTCGATCTCGCCTTTGGCTTCCTCAGTCTGAGAGGCTAGGGTGGATTTTGCAAGGTGGAGGAATTGTTCGGAGGCACCTTTAAGCGCGTCGGCGGAGAGGGCTTTAAAAGTATCGGCAAGTTTGGTTTCGGCGCGGTCGAGGAGGGCGTGTTTTTCCTCGGCGGCTCTCCTCTCGGCTTCCATGCGGCTGGTCATTTCCGAGAGCTGGTTGCGAAAATTTTGGGCGGAGGATTCGTTGCGTTCGCTTTCCGCTTCCGCATTGGCGAGCCGGGCTTCGGCTTCGGCGGAGCGACGCTCCTCGGATTTCAAGCGCTCGGTGAGGGCGGATTTTTTACCCCCGGCGGCGAGGTACGTGAGCAGCCATCCCACGAAAAGTGAGATGATGGCCGCAATGATGAGCGGGAGATATGGTAGGAGTTCCGGCGGCATGACGAATTTCCGATTGCGGACAGGCGTAAGCTGGAGTTGACGTTAGCTGTTGGTAGGAAATCGCTATTTATTTTCTAATACCAATTCACGGGACCAGGCTAATAATAACGAGGCCGCACGTCAATCCCCCATTTTCCCGCATCAGGATGCTCTCGCCTTCCCACACCACCTCTCGTCCGCCATTTCGGCCCACGGATTTCGCAGCCCCCGAGCGTCTCACGCCGAAAAACCGCACATCAGGCGCGCCGCATGCACACGAACGCCTTTTGCCATCACAATTCCTCCCGGATCCCGCCGAACTGGCCGGGACTTTCAGGGGAGGCTCACGTCTTCTCCTCGCCACGCTTCACTCCTGACGCTCCTGACGCGCCGCAGGCTCTCCGATCAGGTCGTTCTTCAGATCTCGTAAGACGCATAGGTCTTCCCAATCGGCCTCCCGCATTCGCCGCGCCCCGGTCTTGCGCTTCAGACCGAAGCGCTCGCGGTGGCGCGCAAAGACATTCTC
>JBDNIL010000029.1:0-7426 GCA_041688355.1 Verrucomicrobiales bacterium
AATCTATCTTAGCTATGCCCTTGTGGCTCACATTGCCGCTTCCGTTCCTTGGTTCACCACGAGCAAAATTCTCGCACGTCTTGAATGACCTCTCATTCTCTCAACATCGAAGATCGAAACCCGGACCGACAAAGCGGCGGTGGCAATCCGATACACGCTCTGAGTTGGTTGACTTCCGTGGCTTGATTCGTTACTCTGCTACCGAGCGTGCGCCGTCTGTATCGGGTCGCCATGCCTTTTAACTAAAATGAAAGTCATGCTCACGATCGCACTTCTCGCGCTTCTCGCGCTTCTCGCGCTTGCGGCCCCGGTTCCCGGCGGTGATGCGATCGAGTTTCAGACAGCGAACGAGCCCGATGGTGGCAGGGTCAGCGCTTTCGAACTCAAGATGACGAATCGCGCGATTTTGAAGATTGCAGACAACGATTACCTGATTTTGGAATTGATGGATGCCAAACGGGACGGGGAATGGGAAGTTTTTACCGAAGCCTGCTCGATTTCCTGGACTTTGATCACGTCCCGCTCGATTCAAGTGGGCACGGCGAGGAGCGTGAGGCGTTATCGATCGAAGGAAACGAATGCCACTTTTCCCGCCCGACTCAGAGATGCTCAGAAAATGCGGAGCAATCCATGCTCGGGCGGTCTATTCTGGAAGAGCGCATGAAAATCCCCAGCCCCAGCTCCAGCCCTACGCTTTCCCGTCTCTTCGCCTGCGTCCGCCCGGGCGCGCTTTATCTCGGAGCCGCCCTTTTCCTGAGCGGATGCGGGAAAAACGAGCTCCCGGACGAGATTTTGCCGATGGCGGAGGACATCGCGAGTCCGACGTGGCCGACGGAGGTGCCGGCGGGCAAGATCGATTTTAAGACCCATGTGCGGCCGCTTCTCGTGATCAACTGCATGGAGTGCCACAACGGCACCGACTCGCCGACACGGGGAGGGGGACTCAGTCTCGAGACGCGGGAACTTGCGATGACGACGGGGAGTCATCCTCCGGTGGTCGTGCCGGGGGATCCTGACAGCAGTCTTCTCATCACGGTGCTCTCGCTCGATCCGCTGCACCAGACGGCGATGCCGCCGGCACCGGACAAGATCTGGGGCGTGCGACTGGAGATCCTGCGAAAGTGGATACGCGAGGGAGCAGAGTGGCCCGAGTCGGTCCGGCTGGTGCATCCGGCAGAGATTACGGAGTGGTGAGAGTGACTTGGCGGAAAAAAGGGTAGGGAAAGGTTGACCCGCTTTTGCCAAAAAGGCTATGCTGGGCTTGAAAACGGGGGAGTCGCAATCGGCGTCTCCCTGCACCCCGGGCCTGAGGGTCTGAGGGTCTGCGCCGTGCCATGACGATCCTTTCTGAAAATCCGCCCCCGGGAAATGCCGTTCGTGCCCCTTCCCGCCGCCTGTGCCGGGCTGTCGGCGCGCTCTTGCTCGTGCTCCTCTGCGGAACGGTGGTAGCGCAGGGGACGGGCGGGGTCGAGTCTTTTCCGCTGAGCGAGGCGGGGGCGGAGAGTACGACGCTTTTTGAAAAGCTCGCTCCGGAGAAAACGGGAATAGCGATGGTCGTGCCGGTGGCGAAAGACCACCCGATGCGGCGGGCCTATTATTCGAGCATGGCCTGCGGCAGTGTCGCGATCGGCGATGTTGATCTCGACGGGCGTCCCGATGTCTATGCGACGAGCGGGGCGGGGGAGAACAGGCTCTATCGCCAGACGGGGCCGTGGCGTTTTGAGGAGATCGGGGCTTCGTTAGGGCTCACGGGGGGCGGGCAGTGGGGGGGGCATGCGGTTTTCGTGGATCTCGAGAATGATGGCGATCTCGATCTCTATGTCTGCAACTTTGACAGCCCGAATCAGCTCTATGTGAATCTGCTCATCGACGGCGGGGTGCGGGGGGAGACGCTGCGCTTCGAGGAGCGGGCGGCGGCGCACGGGCTCGACATCGTCGATGGCTCGGTCGTGGCGGCATTTGCCGATTATGATCGCGACGGGTATCTCGACTGTTATTTGCTGACCCACCAGATCTACCGGGCAGAGGGGCGGCCGGTCGAGGTGATCAAGCTCGTCGAGGAGGACGGCAGGATCGAGGTCGAGGAAAAATGGCGGCGCTGGTATCGGGTCGAGGACGGCAAGAGAGGGGACGAGGGCGAATACCTCTACACTGAGGCGCCGCGCTCTGATTACCTTTTCCGCAACCGCGGCGACGGCACCTTCGTCGAGGTCACGGCAGAGGCGGGGATCACTGCCGAGCCGCACTGGGGGAATTCGGCGACCTGGTGGGACTACAACAACGACGGCTGGCCCGATCTCTATGTGGGGAACGATTTCAAGAGCCCCGATCTCTTTTACCGCAACAACGGCGACGGGACTTTCACCGAGGTCTCGCAGGGACTCTTCCGCCACACGGCGTGGAACTCGATGGGGGCGGCGCAGGCCGATTTCAACAACAGGGGGCTCTTCGACTTAATCGTCGCCGACATGCTGCCGCGAAATCACTACATGCAGAAGGCCTCCTTCGGATCGATGGCCCAGCGCCGCCTCGAGCTGGAGAATGTGAAGGGCGTGAACCAGATCATGCGGAACTGCTTCCACATTCACACCGGCACCGACCGATTCCTCGAAGGTGCCTGGATGGCGGACGTCGCCCACACGGACTGGACCTGGGCGATCCGTGCGGCGGACTTCGACAGCGACGGGTGGGTCGATCTCTTTTTCGCCAACGGGGTGCCCGGTCAGTTCAATCACTCGGATCTGCCGCCGCTCAATCACCACGAACTGGTCGGGCGGAATCACTTTGATCACTTTCTCACAACACCGCAGCGCCGCGAGAAGAACCTGGCTTTCCGCAATCGGGGGGAGTTCCGCTTCGAGGAGATCTCCAAAGACTGGGGCCTCGATCATTTCGGGATGTCCTACGGGGCCTCGCTCGGTGACCTCGATGGAGACGGGGCGGTCGATCTGCTCGTGAGTAATCTCGATGATCCGCTCAGCGTCTATCGCAATACGGGGACGGGGGGGAATCGCGTCGTCGTGGAGCTGCGCGGGACGCAGAGTAATCACTACGGGGTCGGTTCGCTCGTGACGGTGGAGACGCCCGACGGGGTGACGCGGAGTCGCCAGTTCTACCCCTCGGGCGGCTACCTCGACTCGGACGAGCCCATCGTCGTGATCGGTCTGGGTGAAAACAAGGTGATCTCCCGCCTCCGCGTCACGTGGCCGGGCGGGGCGGTGCAGGAGCTCACCGACCTCGCCGTGAATCACCGGCACCGCATCACCGAGCCCGGGGGCGAAGTGGAGAAGTCGGTTCCGGTCACGACGATGGTGTCGGAAAAGACGCGCTTCGTTTCCTCCCCGGCGCTGGACGGGTATCCCCACCTCGAGGATGACTACGATGACTTCGCGCGGCAGCCGCTGCTGACCTTCAAGCTCTCGCAGCTCGGTCCCGGACAGGCATGGGGTGACCTCGACGGGGATGGTATCGCCGACCTCTTTCTCGGGGGTGGAGCGGGTCAGCCGGGGCGACTCTTTCTCAATCGCACGCCGCGGGGCGAGGTGGAGGCACGCTTCGAGCCTCTCGCGAGTCCCGCCCTCGAGACCGACGCGGACTGCGAGGACATGGGGGCGGTCTTCCTCGATGCGGACGGCGACGGCGACCTCGATCTCTATGTCGCGAGCGGCGGTGTCGAGTGTGATCCAGGGGATGAGGTTCTCAGGGACAGGCTTTATCTCAATCAGGGTGACGGCCGCTTTGAGCCCGCGCCCGCCGGGATGCTGCCCGACCGGCGCGAGAGTTCCGGCGTGGTCGCGGCGGCGGATGTGGATCGGGACGGGCAGCTGGAGATCTTCGTCGGGTCCCGCTCCATCCCCGGTGAGTACCCGGCGACGCCGCAAAGTGTGCTGCTGCGCCGCGAGGGTGACAGATACGTCGAGGCGACAGGAGAGCTGGCTCCCGGCCTCGGAGCGTGCGGGCTCGTCACCGGTGCGGTCTGGTCCGATGTCAACAACGACGGCTGGATCGATCTGCTCGTGGCGACCAACTGGGGTCCGATCCGTCTTTTTCAAAATCGCGATGGCAGGCTCGAGGAGGTCACGGAGTCTGCCGGGCTCATTGGTTCCGGTCTCGAAATGTCGGGCTGGTGGACGGGCCTCGATGCCCGGGACGTCAATGGCGACGGGCATGTCGACTTCGTAGCCTCGAATCTGGGGCGCAACACGCAGTATCAGCCATCGCTGCTCTTCCCCGAGCTGCTCTTTTACGAAGACTTCGACAACTCGGGCAGGGCGAGCATCGTCGAGGCGCATTTTGTCGAAGAGGACGGGGAAAAGCGGCTCTATCCCCGGGCGATGTTCCACGACACCACTTTTGCGATGCCCTCGATCGCGGACCTGATGCAGAACTACCACACCTACGCGAGTACTCTGCTGACGGATATGTATCCCTTTGAAAAACTCGAGTCCGCCCTGCGCCTGCAGACGAACTGCATGGACAGCTCTCTCTTTCTCAACGACGGCACCGGCCGCTTCACTCGCACGGCGCTGCCGCGCCTCGCCCAGATCTCGCCCGGCTTCGGGATCGTGCTGCGCGATGTCGATCTCGACGGACGCCCCGATTGCTATCTGGTGCAGAATCATTTCACCCCCACCGAAGAGATCGGGGAGATGGCCTCGGGACTCAGCCAGTTGCTCCTCAATACGGGTGACCCGGAGTCTCCCTTCCGGGTTGAGGGGTCGGCCCTGAGCGGACTGGAGGTCCCCGGCGATGCCAAGAGTCTCGGCGCGGGCGACTTCAACGGGGACGGTCTCGTCGACTTCCTCGTCGGGGTGAACAACGGCCCTGCGGCGCTCTTTCTCAATCGTTCGGCGTTGGCGGCGGATCGCTCGCCGCTCTCCCTGCGGCTCGTCGGGAAAATGGGGAATGCTCTCGCGGTCGGGGCACGGGTCGAGGTGCGGGTCGAAGGTTTGCCGCTACAGACGGCGGAGATTACCGGGGGCGGCAGTTACCTCACCCAGTCGGACAGTCTCCTCCAATTTGCGGCAGTGTCAGGGAAGCCCGCCTCGATCACGATTCGCTGGCCCGACGGCGCGATCGAGTCTCTCGAAGCGCCCCCGGCGGATCGTAACCTCACCGTGGAGCAAAAATAAGATATGCGAATGCACAGCTCTCCTCTCCCGCTTTTCCCTCTCGTCGCCATGGCGGTGCTGTGCTCTGCCCCAGTCCGGGCCAGCGAGGTCGAGACCGCCGAGGTTCCGGGCCTGCGCGAGATCCTCGCGGCGCATCTGGTCACGCCGCTCGATCCGGCTCCGCCCCGGGATGAGTCCCTGGTGACTCTGGGGCAGGCGCTCTTCTTTGATCCGGTGCTGGGGGGAAATCGCGACGTCTCGTGCGCGACCTGCCACCATCCCTCGACCGCGACAGCCGATGGGCGCGCGCGCGCGGTCGGGACGCTCGCCTACAATGCGGGTGATCGGCGTCTCCCGCAGGGCTTCAGCCTCGTCGAGGCGCCCGGCGGGGAAAAGGTGCTGACGGGGTTCAAGCGGTCCGGTGCGGCGCATTCCTTCACCCCGCGCAATTCGCCTGAGATCTTCAATCGTGGCGATGCGGCCTGGACGACGATGTTCTGGGACAGCCGCGCCCATCGCAAGGAGGATGGCGGTTTTGCAATCAATGCGATGCGCATCCAGAAGACGCCGGGGCACTACCAGGTGGTGATGCCCGACTCCATCAAACACGTCCTCGCGGCCCAGGCGATGATGCCGGTGCTCTCGAATGACGAGATGCGCGGGACGAAGGGACAGACGGCGGCGACGGGCCAGCCCAACGAGATCGGCCACGTCCCGGGTCAGAACGAGGAGCAGATCTGGGAGATCCTCATGAAGCGGCTCTTTGCCTTCGAGGGATATCGCAGCCTCTTCGCCGCCGCTTACCCTGACAAAACACCAGAGACGCTTCATTTTGCCGATGCCGCCAATGCCATCGCCGCCTTCGAGGTCGATGCCTTCACCCTGCTCGACAGTCCTTTTGACCGCTTCCTCGCGGGGGAGGAGGGAGCACTCGATGCACGGCAGCTCGCCGGGGCTCATCTCTTTTACACGAAAGCGCGCTGCGCGGAGTGCCATTCCGGAAAACTCTTCACCGATCAGTTGGCCCACAACATCGGCATCATCCCGATCGGCCCCGGGCCTGATCCGGTCGAGACCACCGACTTCGGGATCGCCCACCGCAGCAATGCCGGTCTCGATCAGAAATACGCCTTCCGCACCCCGCCGCTGCGTAATGTCGAGCTGACCGGCCCCTACATGCACAACGGCACCTACACCTCGCTCGAGGCGGCGGTGAGGCATCACCTCGATCCGGTGAAGTCGCTCGACCGCTACGACCGCAGCCAGCTCGAGCCCGAGTTCCGCGGCGCGGTGCACGACGACGTGCGCACCCTGCGCGAGGTCAAGCGCACCCTCTCGCCGCTGCTGAAGCCGCTCCCGAAGCTCACCGACAGCGAGATGGAGGACCTCCTCGCCTTTCTCGGATCCCTGACGGCGCCCTCGGCAAGTGCGCTCGACCATGTCATCCCCGCTTCGGTGCCGAGCGGACTCGAGCTCGTGAATCCTTTTCCGAAACGGGCGAGTGAGTGAACTCAGCGTCTTTTCACGACTAGCTTTGTTCGCACGACGTCGATCTTGTGGGAGTCCCCGTCAGAGGTGCCGATGACTTGCAGTACATACGAGCGCTTTTTCACGGCCCGCCGCTTCCTGACGATCCAGACCTCGTGCGCCTCCGAGGCTTTCGGACCGAGCTGGGTGGTCTCAAAAATGCCGGCGGCAAAGGCGGCGGAGAAATTCAGCTTTTGTCCGCCCTCCTCGACTACGTAAAAGATTTGAAAGTGTCGTCTACTGCCGACGCCGCGCAGCAGGATCGTGTCCTGATCAGAGATCGATCCGTTCTGGGCCCGGATCGCATATTCACCGACCGGGCGGGTCAGGGGCGCCCGGATCGTCGCGATCTGGCCGGCTCCCGAGGCATTGTAGACGCCGACTCCCTTGAGACCCTTTTTCAAGGGGCCGATCGAGAGATCGGGTTGGAAGTTCGTCGCCCCCGGGATGAAGGTGACTTCGTCGAGATAGGCTTTCGTGTTTGGGGAGTTCCCATTCGGGTTTGAAATACGGTAAAAGAAAGCCTCGAAGACCCGATCGAATCCGGGCGCGAGATTGAGCTCGATCTTTGTCCAGTCATTCACCCCGTTTACTTCCTCGATAATCTCTCCATCGACAATCATGCGGAGGTAGCCGATCCCGGGGTCAGCCTCGGTTTTGTACCAGAAGGAGAAGAGTCCCGCTTCGTCAGGCAACTCGACGTAGAGGCGACGAGCTACGCTGAGCTCCGGAGCGGTGACCATCGCGGCATCGCTCCCGTCGCGGATGACCTGGGTCTGCCGCGTCCA